>CAZRHE010000013.1:0-48322 GCA_964599875.1 uncultured Bacteroidaceae bacterium | reverse complement strand
AAAAGAGTTCATCTGTTCGATAGATGGACTCTTTTTTGCAGGTGTAAATTCGGTTGTTTGAGGATTTTGGCTCCTAAAGATTACCAAAATTTATTTTTTCGCGGTTAATTGCGGGTTAATTGTTCGAGGGTTTCGAGTCGCAATAGAGGCAGCGATAGACGTTGTTTTGTTTGTCCACAAGGCGGAATGCTTGACCGAGTTCTTGTTCGGTTTGCGTGATGCATTTCGGGTTGTGGCAAACGTATTTTTCGGTTTCGTACTCTCCGTTTTCGAGGGAAAGTTCGTTGACGGGATTCAACTCTTTTTCGGCAAGGAGTTTGAGAATGAGCGCCATACGCATATACTTTCCGTTTGCGACTTGTTTGAAGTAACACGCTCTGGGGTCCTTGTCGACGGCGACGCTTATTTCGTTTACTCTGGGGAGAGGGTGCAAAACGATTGTATCGTCTTTTGCAAGATTCATCTTTTCCGCGGTCAGGACGTAACTGTCTTTAAGTCTTTCGTATTCGGCGGGATCGGGGAAACGCTCTCTTTGAATTCTCGTCATGTAAAGCACGTCGAGGTCGGGGAGAGAGTCTTCGAGGCTTGCCGTTTCCGAGTAAGGCATATTGAATTTGTCGAGCACGTTATATTTGACGTAGTCGGGAAGTTTGAGTTCGTCGGGAGAAATCAGCACGACTTTTATCCCCTCGTATCGCGACAGTGCGCCGATGAGGGAATGAACCGTTCTGCCGTATTTCAAATCTCCGCAAAAACCTACGGTTAGATTGTCTAAACTTCCCTTTTCTCTATATATGGTGAGCAAGTCCGCAAGTGTCTGCGTAGGGTGACAGTGACCGCCGTCCCCCGCATTTATCACGGGAATGGATGCGGAGAGTGCCGCAACGAGGGGCGCGCCCTCGACGGGGGAACGCATTGCGATGATATTCGCATATTCGCTTATCACCTTTGCGGTATCCGCCACGCTCTCCCCTTTTGCCGCGGACGAACTGCTTGCCTCCGAAAAACCGATAACGCTGCCGCCGAGTTCCAACATAGCGGATTCAAAGGACAATCGAGTTCTCGTAGACGGCTCGTAGAAAAGAGTCGCGAGTTTTTTACCCTTGCACTTTTCCGCATAATCGGCGGGATTTTCGATTATATCCAACGCCGTGTTCATAAGTTCGGCGAGTTCGTCTTTGCTAAAATCGGTTACGTCAATTAAACTTCTCATAAGTACCTTCGTTTCAGCCTATCCAACTTTCGTCGCTTGGATTGTTTCTGAATTTGATAAGTCTTTCCACGTCTTCTTCTTTGATATATCCCTCTTCCGCGGCGGTGCGCGCGATGACGTCGAAATTGGTCAAGGACACGTTTTTGACGTTTGCCGCTTCGAGTTTTTCCAATCCCTTCTTCATTCCGTAAGTAAAAATGCTGGCTATGCCCAAAACTTCGGCGCCCGCCTCTCTCAACACGTTGACGACTTCGATACAACTTCCGCCCGTAGAGATGAGGTCTTCGACGACGACGACTTTTTGTCCTTTTTCGAGTTTGCCTTCGATTTGATTTTGTCTGCCGTGGTCTTTTGCGCCCGAGCGTACGTAACCCATGGGAAGGTCCATGATATATCCCGTAATCGCGGCGTGCGCAATGCCTGCGGTGGAAGTGCCCATAAGCACTTCGACGTCGGGATAGTTTTCTCTGATGACTTGCGCAAGTCCGTTTTCGACGTCTTTTCTGACTTCGGGAGCGGTGAGCGTCAAGCGATTATCCGTATAAACGGGACTTTTGATTCCGCTTGCCCAAGTAAAGGGCTCTTCGGGACGGAAGAAAACCGCCTTAATCTTCAACAAGTCTTTTGCGATGAGTTTTTGCAAGTCTTTCATATTTTTATTCTCCTAAAAATTCCTTTAAGCATCTGTTATATGCCGCTACGGGGTCTGCCGCCGCCGTGATAGGTCTGCCGACTACGATATAATCCGAGCCGATTTCTCTTGCTTGTGCGGGAGTGGTGACGCGTTTTTGGTCGCCTTTTTCACCGTCTGCGAATCTGATACCTGGAGTGACGGTCAAGAAGTTTTTGCCGTGACGCTCGTGCACTTTGCCCGCTTCGAGGGGTGAGCAGACCACTCCGTCGAGTCCCGCGTCTTTCGCCGTGCCCGCGTAGTGCATAACCACTTCCGCGATAGGCTCTTTGATAAGGATATCTCTCTCCATACTCTCTTGGTCGGTTGACGTGAGTTGGGTGACCGCAATAAGCAAAGGACGGGTGCCGTCGGGACGGGTGAGTCCTTCGATTGCCGCTTTCATCATACTCGTCGTGCCCGCCGCATGGAGATTGGTCATATCGACGTCGAGTTTTGAAAGCACCGCCATGCTCTTTTTGACGGTATTGGGAATATCGTGAAGTTTGAGGTCCAAAAAGATTTTGTGTCCTCTCTTCTTAATTTCGCGGACAATGCTCGGACCTTCAGCATAATACAATTCCATACCGATTTTCACGAAAGGTTTTCTGTCGGTAAACTTATCCAAAAACTCGAAAGTTTTCTCCGCGCTGTCGAAATCGCAAGCGATTATTACGTCTTTTCCCATACTATCTGACTCCTTTTATAATTTCATTCAGCGAATTTACGCCGTATTTTTTCATAACTTTCGGCAAATCCTCTACGATATCTCTGCACGCATAAGGATTCACGAGATTTTCCGCGCCGACTTCGACTGCGGTTGCGCCCGCAAGCATCATTTCGATTACGTCCTCTGCGGATGCCACTCCGCCCATGCCTACGACGGGAATATCAACCGCGTTTGCGACTTGATACACCATCCTGAGCGCGACGGGAAAAATCGCTCTTCCCGAAAAGCCGCCCATAGTATTTGCGACGACGGGTTTTCTCGTCTTCAAATTTATCCTCATTCCGAGCATGGTATTGATGAGGCTGACGCCGTCCGCGCCGCCGTCCTGCGCCGCTTTTGCTATGGACACAATATCCGTAACGTTGGGGGTGAGTTTGACGATTACGGGCTTAGAAGTCGTTTTTTTGACCGTTTCCGTCACCGCAAACACGTTTTTCGCGTCCGTGCCGAAACTCATTCCGCCCCCGTGCACGTTGGGACAGGACACGTTGACTTCTATCCAACCGATTATATCCTCGCTTTCGAGTTTTTCAACCACTTTCACGTATTCGTCAATCGAAAAACCGCTGACGTTTGCCATGACTTTTTTGTGGAAAATCTGTTTGAGTTTGGGCAATTCTTCCGCGACTACTCTATCAACGCCCGGATTTTGAAGTCCCACGGAATTTATCATGCCAGAAGAACATTCCGCAATTCTCGGAGTAGGATTTCCGAATCTTTCGTTCAAAGTCGTGCCCTTGAAAGAAAAGGTGCCGAGCATATTTATATCATATAGTTCGTTAAATTCGTAGCCGTATCCGAAAGTGCCGCTGGCGGGAATTACGGGATTGTCGAGTTCTATTCCGCAAAGGTTGACTTTTGTATTTACTTCTCCCATATTATCTCCTCTTTTTTCAAGACGGGGCCGTCCTTACAAATGCGTTTATTGCCGTAAAGCGTCTTGCACGAGCAACCCATGCACGCACCGAAACCGCAACCCATACGTTCTTCAAACGAGAATTGTCCGCTCGTTTTAGACGCGGCGTAAACCGCTTTGAGCATAGGCTCGGGGCCGCAACAGTAGAAATAGGAATAATCCTTATCTTTCATCGCATCGGTGACGAAGCCTTTGACGCCGTAACTTCCGTTTGCCGTTGCGATGGTCACTTCAAGTCCGAGAGCCTTAAATTCGTCCTCGTAGAATATCTCTTTCACATCGTTGAATCCGAGAATCACGGCGGGCTTTTTGCCTTGCTCGATAAGTTTTTTCGCAAGATTGTACATAGGGGGAACGCCCGCTCCTCCGCCGATAAGCAAAGGATTATTTCCGGAAACGCTTAAATCGTATCCGTTGCCAAGTCCCGTTAGAATATCGAAAACGTCGCCGACTGCGGCCTTCGACATAATCTCCGTGCCCTTGCCCACGACCTTAAATATTATCGTGAGAGTATCGTCGTCGTAGTCGCACACGGATATGGGACGACGAAGGAATAATCCGTCTATTTTCACGTTGACGAATTGTCCGCTTGCGCTTATCGCGGAAGTGTCGCCCGCATACACGATTTTGTACACGTTAGGCGCGATTGCGATATTCTCTTTTACGGTAAAAAACGATTGTTTCATTTTGCTCCTTATGCGTCTATCGTGGATATCGTGAGAGTGGTTTCGTCCAAAACGTCGAGGAGCACTCTTACGGTGTCGAGAGAGGTGAATATGCTGACGTTATTTTCGGTTGCGATTTTTCTAATCATATAACCGTCGTTCGTACTGCCCGTCTGCCCCACTTCGCTCGTGTTGATTATATACGCGAGTTTTCTTTGGCGGATTGCGTCGGGGATATCCTCGCTACCCTCGCTGATTTTGTTCAAAACGTGTGTTCTAATGCCATTTTCTTTCAAGAATTTGGCAGTGCCCTGCGTTGCCTGAATGTTGAATCCGAGGTTGTAAAAACGTCTGATGAGAGGCAACGCTTCTTCCTTGTCGCTGTTTGCGATCGTCGCGAATACGGTACCGTAATTTTGAAGTTTCATTCCCGCCGCTTGCAACGCCTTATACAGTGCGCGATTGAGTTTGTCGTCGTAGCCTATCGCTTCGCCCGTCGACTTCATTTCGGGGGAAAGATATGCGTCAAGTCCTCTGATTTTGTTGAACGAGAACACGGGGACTTTGACGAACCAACGTTTGCGCTCTTCGGGATAAATCGTGAATATGCCCTGCTCTTTGAGCGTCTTGCCCATGATGACTTCGGTCGCGATATCCGCAAGGGAATATCCCGTCGCTTTGGAGAGGAAAGGCACCGTTCTGCTTGAACGCGGATTGACTTCGATGATATAAACTTGGTCGTTTTTGTCAACGATGAATTGAATGTTATACAAACCTTTTATGCCGATTCCGAGTCCCAACTTCTTCGCATATTGCAATATGACGCCCTTGACCTTGTCGCTTATCGAGAAGGTGGGATAGACGGAAATGCTGTCGCCGGAGTGAATGCCCGTTCTTTCGACGAGTTCCATAATGCCGGGGACGAAAACGTCTATGCCGTCGCAAATTGCGTCCACTTCAACCTCTTTGCCGATGATGTATTTATCCACGAGTACGGGCTTGTCTTCGTCGATTTCGACCGCGGTTTTGAGATATTGACGAAGTTGAGATTCGTTTGCAACGATTTGCATCGCTCTTCCGCCAAGGACGAAACTGGGGCGCACGAGAACGGGATATCCGATACGTTTCGCCGCCTTTACTCCGTCTTCGATTTTGGTGACTGCGCAGCCTTCGGGTTGAGGAATTCCGAGTTCTATCAGTAGTTTTTCGAACAAATCACGGTTTTCCGCCTTGTCGATTGCGTCGCAATCCGTGCCGACGATTTTGACTCCGAGATTCATAAGAGGCGCGGCAAGGTTGATTGCGGTTTGTCCGCCGAGGGATGCCACGACGCCTTCGGGATTTTCGTAATCAATGATTTCCATTACGTCTTCGGGAGTCAGCGGTTCGAAATACAACTTATCCGCGGTGGTGTAGTCCGTCGAAACGGTTTCGGGATTGTTGTTGATGATGATTGCTTCGTATCCTTCGCGCTTAATGGTTTGCACCGCGTGCACGGTGGAATAGTCGAATTCCACGCCCTGTCCGATGCGGATAGGTCCCGCGCCCAAAACCACGAGTTTCTTTTTGTCCGTAAGGCGGGATTGGTTTTCACCCGTGTAGGAAGAATACAGATACGCGATATATTTCCCCGTGTGCAAGGTATCAACCATACGGAATACGGGGACTATGCCGTTTTGTTTGCGCAAACGGCGGACGTCTTCTTCTTTGACGTTCCAAAGTTTTGCGATATACTTATCCGCAAAGCCCGTCTTTTTCGCTTTTTTCAATTCTTCGACGTCGAGAGGATTTGCTGTCAAAGCGTTCTCTTCGTCCACGATTTTCTTGAAACTTTCGATGAACAATTCGGTTATTTGCGTGATTTTGTGAATTTCAGATACGCTCACTCCCCTTCTCAAAAGTTCGGTCACTGCAAACACGTTGTCCGACTTAAATTCGCAAAGATAATCTTTGATTTCTTCGGTGGTCATATCGTCGAATTTCGCAAGGTGGAAATGGTTGCAACCGATTTCGAGGGAACGCACGGATTTGAGCATACATTCTTCGAGAGTCGAGCCGATTCCCATAACTTCGCCCGTCGCTTTCATTTGAGTGCCCAAAGTGTTGGGTGCGGACGTAAATTTGTCGAACGGGAATCTGGGGAACTTCGCGACGATATAATCGAGTTCGGGTTCCTTGCTTGCGAATCCACCCGCAACGGGGATTTCGTCAAGGCTCATTCCGACTGCGATTTTGGCGGTTACTCTTGCGATGGGATAACCGCTTGCCTTGCTTGCAAGTGCGGATGAACGAGATACTCTCGGGTTGACTTCGATTAAGAAATATTCGCTGGTTTCGGGATTCAACGCATATTGAACGTTGCATCCGCCTGCGATTTTGAGTTCTTTTATTATTTTGATTGCACTGTCGTTGAGCATTTTGCGGTCTTTGTCGCTGAGGCTCAGGATAGGGGCAACGACTATGGAATCTCCCGTATGTACGCCGACGGGGTCTACGTTTTCCATTCCGCAAATGGTGATTGCCTTGTCGTAGGAATCGCGCATTACTTCGAATTCGATTTCCTTATATCCTTTCACGCTCTTTTCAACCAACACCTGATGCACGGGTGAAAGCGCAAATCCGTTCATTCCGATTTCGACGAGTTCTTCTTCGTCGTTTGCAAAGCCGCCGCCCGTGCCGCCTAACGTGAACGCAGGACGCAACACGACGGGGTATCCGATACGTTTCGCCGCTTCTTTCGCTTCTTCGAGATTGTACGTGATTTGGGAGGGGATTACGGGTTCGCCGATAGATTCGCACATTTCTTTGAAAAGTTCTCTGTCTTCCGCGCGTTCTATACTGCGACTGCTCGTGCCGAGAAGTTCGACTTCACATTCTTCGAGCACGCCTTTCTTTTCGAGTTGCATGACGATATTAAGACCGGTTTGTCCGCCTATGCCGGGGATAATCGCATCGGGACGCTCGTAACGGAGAATTTTCGCAAGGTATTCGAGCGTCAACGGTTCCATATAAACTTTATCGGCAATAGTGGTATCCGTCATTATGGTCGCAGGGTTGGAGTTGACCAAAATCACCTCGTAGCCCTCCTCTTTCAGCGCAAGACACGCCTGCGTGCCGGCATAGTCGAATTCCGCCGCCTGACCTATTATGATAGGGCCGGAGCCGATGATAAGTATCTTTTTCAAGTCTTTTCTTTTTGCCATTTATATTTCCTCCGTCAAAAATTTATCTCTGTAAATAGTTTTCCCGCCGAGAACGGTGTATAGGCACTTGCCGTAGACTTTTTCACCGTCGAACGGGGTTGCTCTTCCCTTGGACGCAAAGTCGCTCGGATTTATCTCGTATTCCTCGTCGAGTTTCCATATAGAAAAACCGTCGTCTTCTACGCCGAATCTCTTTCTCGGATTTTCAGAAAGCAATTCGATTAGTTTTTCAAAATTCAATATTCCCGTTTTTACGAGTTTCGTATACAAAATCGGAAACGCCGTTTCAAGCCCGACGACGCCGAATAAACTTCCCTTCAAACCCTTGCTCTTTTCCTCTGCGGAGTGGGGCGCGTGGTCGGTTGCTATCATATCTATCGTGCCGTCCTTTATTCCGTCCAAAAGCGCAAGCCTGTCTTCTTCCCCTCTTATAGGCGGATTCATTTTCCACTTGCCCTCGTCAAGGAGATTATCTTCGCTGTAAACAAGATAATGCGGTGCGGTTTCCGCCGTTACGTCGAGCCCCGCCGCCTTTGCCGCGCGAATATATTCGACGCTTTCTTTCGTGGATACGTGGCAAACGTGATATGCGCAACCCGTCTTTTTTACAAGTGCCAAATCTCTCTTCACCATTTCGTATTCGCTTGCGGACGAGATGCCGATAAAGCCGTTTTCTTTTGCGTATTTTCCGTCGTGAATACAACCGCCGCGCAACAACTTTTCATCTTCGCAATGCGCGACTATTATCTTACGTAAGGATTTCGCTTTTCTCATCGCGGTTTCCATAAGGTCTTCGGATTGTACGCCCTTGCCGTCGTCGCTAAACGCTATGCAACGGGACGAGAGTGCGTCCATATCGACGAGTTCTTTTCCCTTTTGCCCTTTGGTGATTGCGGCATAGGGATATACGTTTATCACCGCGTCTTTTTCGATTATGTCTTCCTCGATTTTTATGCTTTCTTCGCAGTCGGGAACGGGATTCAAATTGGGCATCGCACACACTGCGGTATATCCGCCTCTCGCCGCCGCCTTACTTCCCGTTTCTATGGTTTCCTTATATCCGAATCCGGGTTCTCTGAAATGCACGTGTACGTCGAAAAAGCCTTTTAGAACAACGTATTCTCCCGCAGGAAGTGCGCCGACGTACTTTTCCGCAACCGCCTTTTCGCTTTCGTTAAGCCCTATATACTTCACGTTCGTTTCTTTCATATCCGCTCCAAGATTACTCTTCGCATATAAAAACTTGGTCTATGCCGTCGTATTCTTTCAAATTGACCGAAATGCTTTCTCTCTCCGCCGTGGGAACGTTTTTGCCCACGAAGTCGGGACGTATTGGCAACTCTCTGTGCCCCCTGTCCACGAGCACCGCAAGATGCACCGCCTTCGGACGCGCAAAATCAAATATACATTCGAGCGCCGCTCTCGCGGTTCTTCCCGTATACAAAACGTCGTCCACGATAATCACCGTCTTATCCTTGAGATCGCAAGGGATTTCACATTCCGCAACGATTTCCTTCTTCTGTTCTGCGGAAAGGTCGTCGCGATTTCTCGTCACGTCAAGACTTCCGACGGGGACTTTCTTCCCCTCGAATTTCAATACGTTCTCTGCAATCCTTTCGGCAAGCGGAACGCCGCGACTCTTTATGCCCAAAAGACACACGTCTTCCACCACCCGATTTCTCTCGATGATTTCGTGCGTCATCCGCGCAAGCACGCGCGCCATAGCGATTTCGTCCATGATTTGAATTTTGCGTTGCATATCTTTCTCCAAACAAACAAAAAAATCTTGCCGACAGACAAGACTAAAAAGCGCCCGAAAACACCATATCGACGTTTTCGCCAATCATATATTAACCTTGTCAATCTCTCTGTATCGACTTAAAAGTTCGTTCACTCTCAATATATCACCCCCGCCGCACAATGTCAAGCGTTTCCCCCACCCGCAACCATATAAGTTAGTTTTAGTATTTAAAGCAGAAGGAATCTGCGATTTGTTCACCCATTTGTTTTCGTAAATGTTCCTTTAATGCCCTGATAGACGGCGTTGTTGTCTATCCCCCTTTGATGCAACGGCGTATAGCCTTGTAAATACAATCATCGGCGCATAGCCAAAAAGGAGCATTTATGCAAGTTCAACTTTTCAAAAAACTCAGCAACTACAAAGACAAAAACGGTCAAGAAAAGACCGCCACGAATTTCTTCGTGGAATGCAACGGTACGTTGATTCCTATTGAAGTTAAATTCTTCGCAGATCCCAACACCAACTCGGACCCGAACTTCCGCGGACGCAAAATGGTTTTAAGCACGTTTGCGGACTTGTTGCCGGATAGACCGGAAAGGAAAAGCAATCATGAAACCGTTCCTCTCGTGAGATGTCCGAAATGTGGCCTTCCGATGAGGATAGACGATATGGACGACGGCGACGGTAGCATGACTTATTGGTGGATATGCGAAGATTGCAATATTAGTCTCGTTACCGATTCGTACGGCAACGTTTTAGGACACTCCGACGAACAAGAAATTCAAAAAGCGGAAAAAGGTGAAAACAGCGGAAAAAAGAAAGCCGAAATTCACGATTAAATACTTAAGTATTTACTCCACAGCCCTTGGGCTTGTCAAAGGGCTGTGGAAAAAGGTGAAAAAATAGGAAAATTGGAGGAAAAAATTATGCATTACATAGCAAATATATATGGCTCGGTGGATTTTATTGAGGTTTGTTACCATCATCCCGAAATCAAAGAGTGTCTTTGTTTTGTTCACGATGACGTTGACCGCCCTCACATTCATCTGATTTTCGACCTCGGAGCACATAACGTAACGTGCGATGAGATAGCAAATTGGTTAAGAGCAGATTCGAGAATGATACAAAAAATAGATGCCGATTTAGCAGACGTTGTTTATTACGTTTCTCACGGATCCGGTTATTCGTTTGAATCAGTAAAAACAAGCTAACGTGATAGACAAATTGCAGAGGGGTAAAAGAAATGCAATTGAAACAATACGAAATAGTAACGGATGCGGACAAATTGAACGTAGATATTCAAAAGGTCTGCATGGAACACAAAACGATAAAGCAATGGGCGTACATTTTACACGATAAAGACGACACGCGTCCTCACTACCATATCTACGTCAATTTCGGCAACGCAGGGATTCCGCACGATATGGTGGCAAATTGGTTCAAGGTAGACCCGAACTTCGTTGAAAAGGTCAAGGGCAAGAAGTCCGACGTATTGCTTTATCTGATACACGGGAACGAATCCCAACAAAATAAACACCAATACGGCGCGGACGAGGTGAAAGCGAACTTCGATTGGACGAACGTTATCGAGCAGTCCAAAGTTCTCGGAGATTTCGAGCGATACTCATACGCACAGCAGTTACGTTACGTAGATTCGCTCCCCCGCGACGAGAAGACGACGGCATATAGCAAGTTGAAAAAGTTGTGGGAGATATATTGCCAAACCTCGTTGATGAATCCGGACAGACGTATAGACGTCGTATTCATCTGCGGGAAAGGCGGGACCGGGAAAACGTACTATGCGAAGAAAATGTTAACCGAAATGGAATTGGACTTCTGCGTTTCGTCCGCAAGCAACGACCCGTTTCAAGATTATCTCGGGCAAAAAGCAATCATCTTGGATGATTTGCGGGACACGTCGTTCGAAATGGAAGACCTCTTGAAAATGTTGGACAACAACACGAACTCGTCCGTGCGTTCGAGGTTCAACAACAAGGTATTCAACGGAGAGGTCATCGTGATAACGACGTCCGTTCCTCTTCGATACTGGTATAGCGAACGTAGGATAGCATATGGCGGAATGGATAGTCTCGAACAGTTATACCGACGTATAGGCGTGTACGTAGAGGTTCTTCCGGACGTGATACGTCTATACAAGGATATAAACGAAATGGGAATGCCGGTTGGAGAGTTCGTGCAATTCAAGAACGACGTTCCCGAACTCAAAAAGGAAAAGCAAGAAGGCAAAGACTTCGTGAGCGTGTTCGGGAAGATATGCAAACCGTCTATGCCGTTCCCGGAGCAAAAAGAAAACCGCCCTTGAGGACGGTTTGAGAAACGGTCGACTATCGTTATCTCGTGTGTTCGCGACGCGTAGTCCAACACTGTTAACTGAGTAACTTTACAGTCGTCGAAAATTATTATAAGGAGCAAAAAGCAAAATGTCAAATTCTTATCAACCGAAAAGAAAAGAACTTGCAAAAGTTAACGTCGTGTCGAGTGAATTTTTCAAGAAAAATCGTAAAACGTTGCGTCTTGTTGGCACTGTAAATAGAAGATATACCAACTTCGTCACTACACAACGTAACAAAAAGACCGGGCAATGCACGTTCATTGATGATACGTCTGCATTGACCAAAAAATCCAAAAACGATTTGACGCGATTTTTCTCGAGTAATAAAAACCACAACAAGAAAGTTGCGTATCTCGTAGTAAAAAAGTGAGGTGAAAACTATGGCAACAAAAAAAATGAATAAATATATGCGCTCTCAAAATGCACATATGAGGTTGAATCGATTGTGGCAAGAAAAATCTAACACCGCTAAAAATCGCGCTTATGGTAATTATCATGCGTGTTGTATCGACGAACAAAAAAAACTTCATAGAGTTCTAACTCGAAATGAGCGTAAGAAATTGTTCGCGTGGAATTGGAATTACGAGGTTAATGAAAAACGGACTTTGTATCCGCAATTTAGAAAGTGAGGTGAAAACATGGCAACAAAAAGAAAAGTAGCACCAAAGCCGACGGGTAAAGTTTCGAAAATTCTTTATTCGAATAAAATCGAAGCTGCAAGCGTAGCACCCAAGGCAAAATCCATTTCTGTTTTTGATGGTTGGAAAAATACATACATTCCTAACACCCCTGAAAACAGAAAAAAACTAACCGAAAAATTCGGAAAACCTCGCGTATCTAAATATCGTGGTAAAGAACGTAAGGTTTGGTTGGATTCGAGTATTTATTAAGTGAGGTGATGAGTATCGAGAAATGAAACGTTACGTTTCGGTGCAGACGTTCTCATCGGGGGCGGTGACGAACGACGGTGCGGAAACTTTGTGGCAAAACTTCTATCCTCCTGACAAAAAATATGTTATAATGCGATACGGCGCATAATTCCGTAAATAAAACTAAAAGGAAAAGTGCAAAATGAAAGCAAATTTTAAGAAAAATTGGTGGATATATCTCATCGTCGGCGTGCTCGTATGCGCGCTTGCGGGCGGAATAATCTATGCGTGCGTCGCTGCATCGAGCGACGGCAAGGTGAAGACGAAGAAAATCTCTGCGTCTGAATTTTCCTTGGGCGGTCTGGATGCAAACGGCAAGTACGTAGAAACCAAAGAAAGCATATATACCAAAGACGCGTTCGAGTGTCAAGGTCTGACGGTTACGCCGGAGTTCGAGAGTCAAGTGACTTATCAAATTTACTTCTATGACAGCACTGGAGAATTCCTTTTCAAGACGGAATCTCTTGAAAAGGCGTTTACCGATGAAGTGGATATTATGGCAACATATGCAAGAATCGTCATCACTCCCAACGCGGATGAAAACGGCGAAACTGTGACGATGAACGTGTTCAATAAATCCAAATATGCAAAGCAATTGACCATTAAAGTCAATAAGGAACAAAAAAGCTTTTCGGAGCAAATGAAAAGTTTGAACAATGTTGCGGTTTTTTGTGGCAAAGGACTTTGGAATTCCAAAAACTCGGCTTTTGAAGCATCGGATACGCCGTTTTGCTTCTTTGCTCCAATAGATGTATCAAAAGTAAACACCGTTTGCGTTAAACTGAAAACAAGTTCTTTGACAAATAATGTTTCTTTTAACGATGCGCCGTTTGTGGCTTGCCAATATTATTCTTCTGACGGCGTCTCAATGGTTGCATTGAATACTTGCGAAGTAATCTTCGAACAAGATGGTTTTTCGTATGTTCGCGTTGACGTGTCTGATTTGAATCAATTTATTATGTTTACGGACGAAGATTCTTGTCAAATTGTTGAGATATATTTAATGTAAGCAGTATGAGGTAGTTATGAAAAATAGGATTTTTATTTGTGTTGTATTTGTAGTAGTATTGTTGGGAGTTGTCGGTTGTAGCGTTATTCACGCGCCTACAAGTGATGATGCAAACAACCCCGATTCTTCGTTGTCCGATAACACAACAATTGATGAGGTGGATTTTACGGAACTCACTTATTGCGCTTTTGGCGATTCTATTACATACGGTGCAAATTATTTGGACCGTTATAACCAAATGGAAAATCCGTATCCAAAATTGGTGGCACAATCGCTTGGTTTATCATCTTATACCAATGCTGGTGTAAGCGGCGCAACGCTTGTGTCTAACGTTCCCAATCGGGATTGCGTTGCAAATATTATAGATTCGTATACTTCCGGCTATGATATTATCTCGGTTATGGCCGGAGTAAACGATTTTAGCGTTTCAACACCGCTTGGGACTTTTGGTGATACCGATTTAAATTCTGTATACGGAAGCTTAGATTATATCGCAAAAACTCTAAAAAATAAAAACCCTAATGCGTTTATATTTTTTATGACGCCGTATAAAAAAGGCGACGGCACTATAAAAAACGCAAACGGATATACTTTGTTAGATATAGCTACTGCGGTAAAAACGGTTGCAAATAAATATGCAATTCCCGTTTTGGATATGTATGAAGAAGGAAAATACGAATACTATGGTATGTATGGCGAAAACTCCGATCAGCTTCATCCCAATCAGGATTTTGTAACAATGTACACGGCACCTCAAATAGTTCGCTTTATCCGCGCAAACTACAAAGGCAAATAGAATCACTAAATCATCACTTAACGAACGCCCCCTCGTAGACGAACAAGCCTACGTCGGGGCGTTTTCCATAAAGGAAAATCATTATGAAAACAAAACAAAATCAATATATAAAACTCGGACTGTCCGTCATCGTGCTGTGGGTGCTGTTGGTGCTCCTCTTCTGCTGTATGCTCGAGTGCATCACCAACGTCGCATATGCTGCAAAAACGTTCGACGTCACGAAAAGTGATTATTACGTAGACTACTCTTCGGGCAGTTTGAACGTTACGGATTATTATCGTGACAATAGCGTCACCAACGGCACCGTCGTGAACGGACTTGGTAACGATACGTTCTCTTTCACCGCCGGCGCAAGCATCATGAAAGAAGACCTTAACACACTTGTTTTTCAATTCAATTTGAAAGACCCGTTGTACGAGAATTTTGACGGATTAGTCACTGCTTTTTCCGTGCAATTCGTCGTGTATTCGTGCGCGCGAGAAGGTTCAACCGCTTCCGAAATTTTTGACGTCGCTATATATTCGTTAGGTGATAAATATAATCAAGACGTACTTTTGTTTAGGCGTTCCGCATACGGCGATGAAAAAGTCGGGGTGATTGATTAGTCTTGATTTAAATAGATTTCGAGAATAAGTTGCACTTGCTTTAATAGCAGTTTGGTTTCGTTGAAGAACTTGGATCGTACGTTAAATGCAAATTAACGGCACGTCGTCGACTAGTGCTCTTTTGCGTATACGTATCGCGCGATACATTCTGCTATGGTCTGACCGAATTCATGGCGGTAGACGTCGTCTGAGAAGTTCCTTTCGTCGGAGGGGTTTGACAAGAAGCCGCACTCCACGATGACGATAGGCGCGGACACTTTCCAAAATAAATACTTCTCTGCGGTCAAGGCGGAATATTCTCTTCCTGTATCCGCAAGGTTGAATTTGTCGTTGAGTTCGGATTGCAAAACGGTCGCCAAATTTTTACTTTCTTCGGACTTGGCGTAATAAAAGACTTGCGCGCCTCTTCTTGCGGATGATGAATACGTATTCATATGCAAACTGACGACGGCTGCAGGTTTCGCCTTTTCGATTATTCGCACCCTTTCGTCCATATCCGTCCGTTTTTTGAAAACGCCGCCCGAAAGAGCCGCCGAATTTTTCCGTGTCTGCACTACCTTGAATCCCATACCTTCAAGATACTCACCGACGATTTTCGACATATAAAGATTGATTTCGCTTTCCTTAACTCCCGTTTTTGTTCCGACAACACCTCCGTCCGCACCGCCGTGCCCTGCGTCGAGCACTATCGTAATCGCATTCGAAATCTTTCCTCCGACCGCTATGAAAGCAGGCGTAATCACTCCCGCAAGGGCTATCGCAATCGTCAAAATCACCGCTATTCCCCTTTCGCTTACACTTTTTCGCCTCATCACAAATTATGAATATTGTTACAATCGAAAATATATTCACTTTGGTATAAAAATTCAGAGTTGTGCACAAAGTTATCCACATTTTTCGCGGAAATTGTGGACAACTCGGTGGATTACTCCGCATTTTTCACAGAATCGGTTTCATATACTCTTTGCGCGCATACGCAAAAATTACCTTGTTTTCGAGCATTTTTTATCGTTAAAACCCGCGTTTTGCGCTTTTGTCGTCATAAACGGATTTTTCGCGTCATATCTTTTCGAGAGGTGAAGACTATGATTTCATTTTCTACGTTCGACGGCGTCGAAGTTTTATCAAAAACAGACTGCGCCATCATCGGCAAAATCACGGACGCAATTTTGTATGAAAACTGCAAAAAAATTGCATATTTCGTCACGGACGGAAACAATCCCTTTCTCATCCCCTTGTCCGCGCTGAAAAGCGTCGAAGACGTAGCGGTCGTAGAGGACGAAGTTGGACTTATAAGCAAGTCGGATATAGACCCCACTGCGTTTTCTTCTGTGCTTCACAAAATCGTCTATACCCCTTTCGGAGTGTCAAAAGGCAAAATCACGGACTTTTCTTTCGATGAAAAAGGCAGAATCGCAATCTTCAAAACGACGAGTGCGGAAATCTCTCCCGCCGAAATCAAAGGAGTAGGAGAGGTCGTAATCCTCAAAGAAAACCGCAAACCGCGAAAACAAAAAGCGGATTTTTCATCTCTTGCCGTTGAAGACGCCTCCGTCTTCACGCTATCACAAATAGAAAATCCGCCATCCGAAGAAAGCGACGGTGCGATAATTCCTCCCGCCACCATAAAAGTCACACTCGAAAACACATTCGTGCCGCCCAGAATAATAAGCGACTATAACTTCCTGCTCGGCAGAATTTTGACTGCGGATTTAGTTTCATATTCGGGAGAATTGCTTGCTCCCGCAAACACTTACGTTACCGTTGACCTCGTCGAAAAAGCAAGAGCGCACGGCAAACTTCTCGACCTAACCTTAAATTCAAAATGAAAAGACTACTTTTGTTGTTTCTGATATCCATATGCGCCGTCGTATTGGCTACGGTTTTCACTGCGTGCAACCAAGACGACACGCACACTGCTACCCTTGAAAATCCGTGTTACGATTTGACTCTGTCATACGACGGCGAAAACTCGTTATCCCTTGTCGAAGACCTGACGTTTTCCGCAACGTGCGACCTGCAAGACGTCAAATTGCACCTATATCCGAATGCGTTTTCATCCTCCGTTTCGTCCGCTCCAATCAGCGAAAACGAATGGGCAAAAGTTTCGGCTTTCGGCAAAATCGACGTTTTATCCGTGAAAATCGACAGACAAAACCGCGATTTTGAAATTCGCGGACAAGACGACTCTATTCTTTCCGTCCCCGTCGCCGCCAAAGAAGGAGATACTATAAACCTTGTGATTTCAGCCGAAGTCGCAATCCCAAATTGCATCGCAAGGTTTGGCAAAAACGATAAGACGGTCAACCTTACGGGCTTTTATCCTGTGCTATGCGCAATGAAAGACGGCGCGTGGTTAGAGGACGGATACACCTCGACGGGTGACCCGTTTTGTCTTGACGCGGCGGATTATTACGTTACGATAGACTACCCCTCTTCTTTCGTTGCGGCGACGCCCGAAATATGCGTAACGGAAGAATCGGACGGCATAAAAACAAGCGTAATAACCGCGGAAAAAATTCGCGATTTCGCCCTTGTGTTATCCTCTTATTTTAAGACTTCTTCCGCCGTAACTCAAAACGGCGTAACCGTAAATTATTTCTATTTTGGCGAAGACGACGCGTTGTCCGTTGCGGTGAAAGCAATCGAAACCTTTTCTTCCGCATTCGGCGAATATCCTTACAAAACGTACACCCTCGTCCGCGCGCCACTCCCCGCAGGCGGAATGGAATATGGCGGACTTTCAATCGTTACGCCTACCGCCTCAAACGAAACCGTTATTCACGAAACCGCCCATCAGTGGTGGTATAACGTCGTAGGCAACGACCAAATCCGCGAAAGTTGGCTCGATGAAGGCTTGACGGAATTTTCAACAGCATATTTCTATGCCCTAACCGATAGAGAAGACTTGTATTCAGACTTCATGTCCGACGCCTACTCTTCTTATTCAAAATGGAAATCGTCCGCGGAATCCCTCTCTATGACCTCGTCCGTGTACGAAGTAACGCCGACGGACTACGTTTTGACCTCGTACGTCAAAGGTGCAATCCTATTCGACACGCTCCGCTCCGTTATAGGCGATGAAAAACTTCTCTCCGCCCTATCCGCATACTATCGCGACAACGCCTACGAAATAGCCACCGTCGACGACCTAATATCCGCTTTCGACGCCGCAAGTCCCAAATCAGGTAAAATCATTCTCACCTTTCTAAACGGCAAAGAAATCATATCTTAATCACTTCTCCGCCCGTAAAATTCGCACCCACCGATTCATTCGGTGGGTTTTGCGCCGCAAAAAGAAAACCCCGCGGTGGCGGGGTTTTGGATTGTTGGGAAATCGGATTTACTTTTGGGAGTTGAGGAGGGCGAAGTTTTTCTTGTTGGACTTGTAGAGGTTTTTGAAAACTTCGAATCCTTTGTCGTACACTTCCGCTTTGACTTTGAGGTCGGGAGTGAAAGTCTTGCGGACGGGGATGAATTCCTTGACTTTTTCAAAGTCGGGGATGAGTCCCAAGCCGATGCCCGCGCAAGCCGCCGCGCCTACCGCGCCGACGTTTTGAGGGCTGTTGACGGTTTCAACGGTGTGTCCCGTGATATCCGCAAGGAGTTGGCAAGTGAAATCGTCGAGGGCGCCGCCGCCGACGAAACGGATTTTCTCGGAGGGTTTGACTTTCTTTGCAGAGGCTTCGAGCATCCAACGTTTATGATAGCAAACGCCTTCGAGGACTGCACGGATGAGTTCTGTTTTGCCCGTTTCAAGCGAAATATTGAAGAACATTCCTCTTGCGTTGGGGTCTTCGAACGGACATCTGTTGCCGTGGAGCCACGGAGTGAAAATAACGCCGCCGCTACCCGCGGGCGCGTCGTCCACTATCGTGGTCATATATTGATAAAGGTTGAGATATCTCTTTTCGATATCGTCGGTGATATGTTTCTTTTCGATATAGATACCCACTTCGTCGAGTGCGATATGGTCTTTAACCCATTCGAGGCACTTACCCGAAGTTTCGAGTTCCGCAAAATAATTATATTTACTGGGTTGAGCAGCCACGACCGCCGCAATCATAGTGGTTACATCGACGGCGGGTTTGTCGGTTATCGTGCCAATCCAGCCCGAAGTGCCGCTATAAACGTGCGTATCGCCGAGAGCGGTGCTACCTGCGCCGACGCCGATGAGGTTTGCGTCCATGCCGCCGCCGTAGACTTTGATTCCGGGAGCAAGACCGAGTTCGGTCGCCGCCTTTTCGGTGAGGGTACCCGCGCAATCCGTAGAGGAAATAAGTTTGGGCATATGTTCGATATTTACGCCGAAAGATTTGCAAACGGTCTTTGAAAAGCGTTTATTTTTGTAATCGTACATGAGGGTGCCGAAAGCACTGTCGTAAGTCATGACAAATTCGCCCGTCATTCTGCAAATGAGATATTCTTTGACGTCGAGCCACTTATGAACTTTTTTGAAGTTATCGGGTTCGTGTTTCTTCACCCAATTATACTTCCAAACGGGGTCTTTGACGGACACGGGTGCCGCACTCGTGATAATAAGCGCGGGAAGAAGTTTACGAATATTTCCGAGTCCCGGGATTTGAAGACCGAATTGAAAGCCTTCTTTTATTTCTTGCACGGCGCGTTGGTCCATATAACTGAACGCGCGACGGATTGCGTTGCCGTCCTTATCCACAAGTACGAGTCCTTGCGCTTGAGAGCAGAAAGAAATGCCTTCTACTTTATCGGGAGTTACGTCGGTTTTGGAGAAAATAGTGCGCGTCGTCGAGCGCATAGCCTCCCACCATTCGTCGGGGTCTTGTTCCGCCCCGCCGTTGTCGAGGACGTAAAGTTTATACCCTTCGCTTGCCGCTGCAAGCATCTTGATATCCTTGTCGATTTCGAAAAGACAAGTTTTGACGCCGGTTGTACCAATGTCGTATGCGACGACGTATTTGCTCATAATTAACCTCACGTGATCTTTTGAATAAATATATTATAAAACATAGATTGATAGTTGTAAATAAGGATTTTTTAACCCTCGGGTGCATTTAGCCGACAAAATCGCAAATTTGTTACGAAATAAAAAATATTTTAAAAATTTTTGCAAAAACTATTGACATTCACGGCAGACGTGTTATTATATTAGCAGTCGATGGGCGAGAGTGCTAACAGACTAAAAGATAGTTTGCCAACACTCAACCACGAGAAGTGCCAGATCCCCTCGACGAAAGGAGTACTGAATATGAAAACTTATATCACCAAATACAATCGCGACAACGTGGTCGACAACTTCTTTTCGGACGCATTCGACGGTTTCTTCCGTCCCCTCTTCTACGACGAGAAATTCGATAGCATGAAGACGGACATCAAGGAAAACGAAAACGATTATACCCTCGAAGTCGAACTTCCGGGCTTTGACAAAAAGAATATCTCCCTCGACTACGAAAACGAGTACGTCACCATCAGAGCGGAAAAGGACGAAAAAGAAGAGGGCAAGCATAACTATATCCGCAAAGAAAGAAGCGTATCTTGCCAAAGAAGTTACTACGTCGGCGACATCGACGAATCCCTCATCAAAGCAAACTACGCAAACGGCATCCTTTCGGTTTCTATCCCCAAGGAAGAGCGCAAGAAACCCGCAAAACACGGCATCAATATCGACTAAAAAAATTTGCGCCGATTAATCTATTTTAACGTTAGGTTAATCAACGCATAAGAAAATGATAATGTTCTCTCCATAATAATATCCCTAAAGAAAAAGGCGTCTGCTTGGCAGGCGCTTTTTTCTATAAATTTCACTCTTTACAAATATGCCGCTCGTTTGATAAAATAGTATCAGAAAACAATGCGAGGTCATTATGAAAAGAAACGGCGCATGCCCCATTTGTTTTATTCGCAACTTGCTATTCGGCGCAAAACGAGTATCAGACGTCCCCGAAAGGACGGAATACGACAACGGCGCGCGAAAGACTCCCCTTATGGGCTGGTCGAGTTGGAATACTTTCAGAGGGCAAATAACCGAAGACTTGATTTACGACGTCGCAAAAGCAATGGTCGATAAAGGGCTTAAAGACGCGGGCTACGTCTACGTCAACGTGGACGACTGCTGGCAATCAAACAACCGCGACGAAAACGGAAACTTGGTCGGAGATTATATTAACTTCGTATCGGGAATCCCTTCCCTCGTCGAAAAAATCAATTCACTCGGACTTAAACTCGGTCTTTATTCCTCGAACGGCACGCTGACCTGCGAGGACTTGCCCGCCTCTCTAAACAGAGAAAAAGCGGATGCGTACACCATGGCAAATTGGGGCGTAGAATATTTCAAATACGACTTCTGCCACAATATTCCCCTCCCCGTCTACGCACCCCTCGTATACGGAATCACCGTCGCACCCGTCGGGAGCAAAAACGGCACTTTTTACAGTTGCTCGAACGGCGTGATTTCGGGACTTGCAAGATTTATGAAAGACTCTCGCGTCGAGGGCGGATTGCACGTGTCGGGACTTGACGCAGGCAAAGGCGCGCTAACCTTCAAAAACGTCGTTGTAGAAGCGGACGGCGATTACGTCGTCACCGTCAATATCCGCAAAAAAGGAAAATATGAAAAATATTTAATCGTCGAGGCGGGCGGAGAATATCGCGAAATCGAATTCCCCGCACAAAAACCTTACAATTACGTTGCAAGATTTCAAACCGTGTTACCTTTGAAAAAGGGTGCGAATACTATTAAACTATACAACCCCGTCGGGAACAAACAGGACAGCGCAATACTTCTTTATCGCCGCATGGCAAACGCACTTAAATCCGCTTCCGAAAAAGTCGCGGAAGAAAAAGGAGCGGCAGTCAAACCCATCCTGTTTTCAATCTGCGAATGGGGATTCAACAAGCCGTACGAATGGGGAAAAACCGCGGGCAATATGTGGCGCACTACACCGGATATCCGTCCTATTTGGCAATGGATAAAAATCATCTATTCCCACAACGTCAAACTTTATAAGTATTCTTCCGCGGGACATTTCAACGACCCCGATATGCTCGAAGTCGGCAACGGCAAACTCACGTACGACCAAAACTTATCCCATTTCACCCTTTGGTGCTTTATGAACGCACCCCTCGTCCTCGGCAACGACCTGCGCAATATGACGGACGGCGTAAAGGATATCGTCACTAATAAGTCCCTTATTTCAATCAATCAAGACACACTCGGCAAGCAAGCGAAGAGAGTGAAAAAAGGATGCGTAGACGTGCTTGCAAAACCGCTTGCGGACGGCTCTATCGCAGTGTGTTTCTTCAATAAAATCGGCGGAAAGAAGAGTGTCAAATTCAACTTATCCGCCTTGAACAAAGACGAATACGTAAACGCAAAACTCGGAAAAACACCCATACTCACGCCCGTCGTCGGAGACGTGGCATTAGACGGAAACGTCGTCCGCGCGACTCTTGATAAAGACGCCGTCGCGGCGTTCATAATAAAATAAATAAAAAGGGGGAACAACCATGACAACTCTTCTAAAAAACGGGCTCGTCATAGACGGCTCCGGCAAAAAGCCTTTCGTCGGCGACGTCTTGATTGACGGCAACAAAATCGCAAAAGTCGGGGTTAATCTGTCGGTTTCAGCAGATAAAACCATCGATTGCACGGGATTGTCTATTGCGCCGGGATTTATCGACGCACACTCTCACAACGATTTCTTCTACGATTATCCAAATGCGGAAGAATATTATAAGCCGTTCATCCGCCAGGGTATCACCACTCAAATCACGGGCAACTGCGGCTTCTCCCCCTTCGGGATTGCGGACGACAGCAAGTATAAAGACAAGGTCGGCGGGGGCTTATTCCACGCCAAAAACCCGGGGGCGTTTAAGGCGTTCGTCGAGAATGCGAAAGGCAAACTTTTCGTCAATATGATTCCCCTCGTCGGACACGGAACGACGAGAATCAGCATATCGGGATACAACCCCGAACCTCTCACGAAAGAGCAAATCGCAGCCGAAATGAAACTCGTCGACGAGGCAATGGAAAACGGTGCTTTCGGCGGCAGTTTCGGTTTTATGTACGAGCCCGGGATGTATTCCAAAAAAGACGAACTCGTGGCGTTTGCGTCAGAAATCGCAAAATACGACGGCATAGTAACCGTGCACCCGCGCGCCTGCTCTAAAGTCGCACTCGGCTATCCCCTCATCTCCAAACCGCATATCGAAATCGCTCTCGACGAAGTCATCGATATCATGGAACAATCCAAGTGCAAAATGGAATACAGCCACTTGATTTTCACGGGGACGTCCTCGTGGCCCAGCGTCGAGCCCATGCTCAAAAAGTTCCACGATTACAACAAAAAGGGATATAAGATTGCATACGACAACTATGCGTTCACTTACGGTGCGTCCGTCATCACAATCGTCATGCCGCCTTGGTATATGGCGCTCGACAAAAATGACCGCAAAAAACCTTTCAATATCTTCAAATTGCGCGTGATGACCTATCTCACCAAAAAACTTCTCGGGTTGGATTTCTGCGACTTCACCGTAGCGTATATCGGCAAAGGTTACGAAAAGTACGAAGGCAGACTTATATCCGATATCGCAAAAGAAGAAGGACTTTCCGATTTCGACACCTATCTCAAACTCGTCGACCTCAGCGACGGTCAGGGCAGATTGTATCTCGACAAATACTACAACGACGAAATCATCAACCGCCTCATGACGGACGATTTGTCCATATTCATGACGGATGCGTGGCTCGAAGAAAGCGGCACTCAAAACGGCTCCACTTTCCAATGCTTCCCCTACTTCCTCGTGCGTGCGCGCGACAATAATATCCCTCTCGAAAGCGTCGTAAGAAAGATGACGGGCGCGACTGCGGACAGATTCGAAATCCCCGAGCGCGGATATCTCAAAGAGGGATACTTTGCGGACGTAACGGTATTCGATTACGACGGCGTAAAAGTGGACGTCAAACGCCCCGACGCAAATCCCGAAGGCATAGAATACGTCTTCGTCAACGGCGAGGCTGTAGTCGAAAGCGGAAATTATAGCACTCACACCGCAGGCGAAGTCGTCCTGAAAAGGAGAGCGTAATGCCGATTGATTTCAACACGATAGACAAAAACACGATGACCGCATATTACGACTATATGCGGTCGTTGTCTATCCCCGAAAAATCAGAATGGACACGGCGTATCGTAAATACCGAAATGCCGGTGCTTGCAATCCCTCTACCCAAAATCCGCCTGATAGCAAAAGAAATACTGAAAGGCGATTACGAAACCTTTTTGCAATCCCTCGATTTTCGCGCCTACGAAGATACGATAACCTACGTTGCAGTCTTGAGCGGCATAAAAGATTTCGACGTCGTAAAACGATATCTTCCGAAAGTGATTGCGGTGTGCGATAACTGGTCCACGACGGATTCGTTTCGCCCTAAAATCACGAAGGATAACTCGGACAAATGGTGGGATTATTCAGGCGAATTACTTTCCTCCCCCTTACCGTTTGCAAGACGGCTTGGCATAATTATTATGTTTTCTTTTACCACAACACAGCGTTTATTTTCCATTTTCGACAGATTAAACGCCCTGCCCGACGAAAACGAATATTACGTCAATATGGCGGGAGCGTGGCTTCTTGCCGAATGTTTCATAAAAAATCGCGAGGAAACGTTGTCGTTTTATGAGCAAAATTCAACCGGCGACTTCATCATAAATAAGTCGATAAGCAAATGCCGCGACAGTTTTAGAGTTACACACGAAGATAAACAGTTTTTGCTCTCTTTCAAAAGATAATCACTCGAAAATTCCCCTTCCGCAAAATAAAACCCCCGACGAAAATCGGGGATTTTTTATAAGTCAATTTTTCGTTTTATTTTCCGGTGCTTCCGAATCCGCCCTCTCCTCTTGCGGTGTCTTCCAGTGTTTCCGAAACTTCGAAATCCGCTTTGATATAAGGCGCGATAACCATTTGCGCAATCCTTTCTCCGTCTTCTACGACGCGCTCTTCAGAGGACTGATTGTAAAGCGCAACCATAATTTCTCCTCGATAGTCGCTGTCTATAACGCCCACCTTATTCGCAGGCGCAAGCCCTTTTTTCGACGCAAGTCCGCTGCGCGCATACACAAGCCCTACGTATCCGACGGGAATTTCAACCGCCAGCCCCGTAGATATAAACTTCGTCTGCCCCGCACCAATCGCGACCGCCTCGTCCAAACGCGCATACAAATCCGCCCCTGCGGAAAACTCCGTACCATACGTCGGCACGATTGCCTTTTCATTAAGTTTCTTTATTCTAACTTTCATATTATCACCACTCTCATTGTACACCACCCCGCCCCCAATTTCAAGCATTTCTCACCATTCCCCTTTCCCTCTTCCGCACAAACGCCCCAGAACCGCCGATTTATCAAATATTGTGTTTATATTAAACGGAAAAAGCAAATTTATAGATATGGGTTTTGATAGGAGAGTATGAAAAAGCCTCCGAGAGTCGGAGGCTTTGAGTTGGGACTGAATAATTATTAGTCTGCTTTGTAGGGAAGAAGAGCCATGACTCTTGCTCTCTTGATTGCGGTTGCAAGACCACGTTGATGTTTTGCGCAAACGCCACTCATTCTGCGAGGAAGGATTTTGCCTTTCTCGGTGATGAAACGGCGAAGTTTTGCGGTGTCTTTGTAATCGATATCGTCGATATGTTCAACGCAGAAGATGCACACTTTCTTTTTGGGGACGCGTTTTACGGGACGCGGGACTTTTACTTCGTTGGTTGTATCTGCCATTTTTATAACTCCTTAATAATTCGATTAGAAGGGGAGATCTTCATCGATGGGACGAAGTTCGTCGAAATCGACTCCGCCGTCGAGCATCTCTCTTTCGCCATCGTTGCGGGTGGAGAGGAATTGGACTTCGTCTGCCGCTATCTCGGTGACGAAGCGACGATTGCCGTCGGTGCCGTCGTAAGAACGGGTTTGAACGGAGCCGCAAATTGCAGCCTTGCTACCCTTCTTGAGATATCTTGCGCAGTTGTCTGCTTGTGCTCTCCAAACTACGACGGGGAGGAAATCTGTTTCTCTCTTGCCGTCTTTGGAATAGTTTCTTGAAACTGCAAGGGTGAACTTGCAGAATTTAACGCCGTTGTTAGTAGTAGACAATTCCGGGTCTTTCGTTAAATTACCAATCAAAAATACTTTGTTCATACTTACTCCTTAACTTGTCTCTTACTTCTTGATGAACATACTTCTTACGACGTTGTCATCAATGCCCATTTGTCTGTCGATTTCGTCACGAGCTTCAACCGTGCATTCGACGTTCATGAGAACGTAGTAGCCTTCGGATTTCTTGTCGATCTCATAAGCATACTTCTTGACGCCCCATTTGTCGAGGTCGATAAGAGTGCCGATGGATGCCGCAAGTTGCTCGTACTTGTCTACGACCGCTTGTTTTTGGTCATCGTCGATGTCGCAACGAATAATGTAGAGAATTTCGTACTTATTCATAGCATTACCTCCTTTTGGACTTGTGTCTCTTTGCAGAGAAAGGATATTGCACCGTCTTTCGATGCCTTGACATAATATAATATATAAAGAAAAAAGTAAAGTAAAAAACGGAAAAAAGTTTATTTAGAGTATATAGATATCCAAAATCCGTGCGATAGAATCAGTGCCCTATCCGCCTTATTTTGAAATTGACAATCGCCCTCGAAGGATGTATACTGAATACGCTACGATTTTAATATTCATCAGTTAGGACACTTATTACCTTGGTAACAAGTGTATGTCTGCGTTCATAGTCTTATCTGATGAATTAATGATCGTAGCAAATCAAGCGGAATGCACTTGTTATATTTTGCCGACGTATCGGGTGCATTTTGCGTCCGATATTCTTTTATTTAGGAGGTAATTATGTATTCAAAAGCAAGTTTCAAAATGTTGCAAGGTCAAACGATTACGTTGCAAGTCGTCGATTGGGGCGAAGATATCAAGGTCAAAATGGTTGACTGGGGCGAAGACATGCGCTTTCAACAAGTCGATTGGGGAAGTAACGGCAAAAAAATTAAGATTAAAATCGTCCAATATGGTGAAGATATCAAATTGAAAAAAGTAGATTGGAACGGCGATTTTAGGGCGGTTATCGTCTAATATCGCAAAACCGGGAGGAATTTATGGGTATCGCAACAGATAAGGCAATTTTCAATTTTGTCTATGAATTGGCGATGCGAGATGCCACAATTCGCACGGCGTTCAGCGGAGATAGGGAATGGTTGCGCAATAACGTAAAGGCTAAACAAGCAGTCAAGGATTACGTTGATAATATTATTAATGGTGGCGTTGCGGACTTTGAAAAAACGGCAAGAGCGGTTTGGGAAGCGTTCACCGACGAAAACAACAACCACGTTTTCAAATTCGGCAACTGTCAAAAACTCATAAATATGACGTGCAAATATATGTTTATTACTGCATATCAAAATAATGATCGCCGTGAAAACTTTAAGCATTGTCATTGCCCGATGGACAGAAAAATGGTTGCCGTTGTCGTAGAGTCGGCAAACGATTACGGCATCAACGTTGACGACGTAAAAAAGATTAAGAATTGCAGTTGGTCCCGACTTGAATTTCAGAACGCAGAAATTCCGCAAGAATATATCATATTCCAAAATGCGATTAGGGTTTTGGCTGAAAAAGAAAACAAAACTCCTATTGAATTTGATTATTCGAAATGGTAACCTTGCCCGACGAAAGTCGGGCTATATTCATTCATCCTTGTTTTAACGGCTAAAATATTAACCGTTTTGTATAATTTGGCGCTTTTATTTATGCGCGCGTAATATCAATTGGCTTTTTAAGCTTTTTGCCCACGGGGTTCCTTTGAATGCATCTTTATCTATTCCACTTGCGCCATCGGCAATTATTACTGTTTTAAGATGAGTGCAACACTCGAAGGCGTATTCATCAATCCTCGCTACGCTGTCGGGGATAGTGATGCTTGTGAGTCCCGTGCAACTACGTAAGGCACTCTCGCCTATGCTCGTCACACTGTAGGGAATTGTTATGCTTGTCAGTCCCGTGCATCCCAAGAAGGCACCCATGCCAATATCCGTCACGCTACCATCGTTAGGAATAACGCTGGTTTTACAACCTACAATCAAAGTTTTACTTTCGGTTTCTATCAAACAATTTCCGGCACTGTGATATATTGAGTTCCCTTCCGCAACCATTATGCTAGTCAGTCCCGTGCATTCACGGAAGGCATATTCTCCTATGCTCGTCACGCTGTTCGGAATTGTTATGCTTGTCAGTCCCGTGCATCCCCAGAAGGACCAAGAACCGATGCTCGTCACACTGTCTGGGATTGTTATATCCGTAAGTCCACTGCATCTAGAGAAGGACCAAAAATCTATATTTGTTACGCTGTTCGGGATTGTTATGCTTGTGAGTCCTGTGCAAGAACTAAAGATACCACTTCTTATATCCGTCACACTGTCGGGAATTGTTATGCTTGTAAGTCCCTTGCAGCCACGGAAAGCGTCATCACCGATGCGCGTCACGCTGTCGGGAATTGTTATGCTCGTAAGTCTGCTACAAGATTGGAAAGCCCCATCGTCTATGTTCGTTACGCCGTTAGAAATTGTTACGCTCGCAAGTTTGCGGCAATCGCGGAAGGCACGACGACCTATTCTCGTCACGCTAGCCGGGATTGTTATGTTTGTCAATTCACTACAAAGCTCAAAGGCCATATCATCTATGTTCGTTATGCTTTTAGGAATCGCCACGCTCGTAAGTCTGCTGCAATTAAAGAAGGCAAGTGCGCCTATGCTTTTCACACCGTCAGGGATAATTATGCTTGTAAAATCAGTGCGTTCTCTGAATTCACCCGCCTTGACTTCCTTTATTCCTTTAGGGAGATATAAAGTGCCGTCTATGACCGTCGGCTTAGTCAAAAAATCTATCCTCTTTTGTTTTGCGTCATCGGGTTTTGCCGTTTCTGACGACGACATTATTCCGCTTTCGGAATATTCGGGGCAAATCCCGTCTTTGCTTTCGGGCACGTAGGGCATGATATCCTTTTAATCTCCTTTCGTAGTATTTTTATGATATCACTATTCGCCTGCGATTTCAATAATAGTCGACAAATTTTCACTCTCTATTTTTGCTTAATGATTAAATAAGGAATGAAGAACACTTCCGCAATGGGACCTTATGAGTTCACGAGGAGTGACGTTTACACCCGAAGAAAAGCGCGCGCCGAAGAATCCCGCGGAAGCGAACCATATCAACCCAAAAGGAAAGTTTTGCGGGGCGGGCGGATTTCTGCGCTTAATCTGCGCGAAAAATGTATAATATTGTCGAATTTTAATTTATTTAAATTTTTTTGAAAAAAATTGTAAAATTTGCTTGCCATAGCGCAGTTTTGAGATATAATAAAGTCAATAAATGGTTGCAAATCAAGCAAAATTCCAACCAAAAAACAAAAAAATATATAATGTGACAAAAACAGTCGTTTTTGGTGTTTTTGTGCGCGCTTTTTTAGAAAATTCTTATGTTAAAATCAAAATAAACAAAATTTCGGAGGAAATTATGAAAAAAAGAATTGTAATTGCAGATGATAACGTCGGACTTTCGACAAGTTTGAAAGAATATTTCGAAACGACTGACGATTATGAAGTCGTCGGACTGGCAGGAAACGGCGCGGAGGCGCTTCGCATCATAGAAAAAACCTCGCCCGATTTTCTTCTTTTGGACATAGTTATGCCCGAACTCGACGGATTCGGCGTGCTTGCATCTTTGAAATCCAGAGAGCCCGTAGTGGTGATGATGTCGCAACTGGCGTCAGACGGTTTCGTACAAAAAGCGTTCAGATACGGCGCAAGTTATTTTCTTGCAAAACTGTTCGACTACGACACCCTCAAAAAGACTTTGGACGACTTGTCCGCGGACGACAAGAAAAGACCCTCTCAAAATAAATCCCTCGACGAAAAGATTTCCAACTTATTCATATCCGTTGGCATCCCCGCACACATAAAAGGCTATCAATTCTTGCGCGAGGCAATCAAAATGACCATTGATTCTCCTGAAGTCATAAGCAGCATTACAAAGAAACTCTACCCTTCGATTGCGGAAAGATTCAACACTTCCCCCTCAAAAGTCGAACGCGCAATCCGCCATGCGATAGAAGTGGCGTGGAACAGAGGCAAAATCGAAAATATCAACAACATATTCGGCATAAAAATCTATTCTCCGAACGAAAAACCCACCAACGGCGAATTTATCGCCCTTATTGCCGACAAAATGCTCCTCGAAGCCTAAAATCATACCCTAATATCGCTCCATAGAAACAGCCCGCTACGATTTTCGTAACGGGTTGTTTCCTTATTATTTTGCGCCCTGCTCCGATTTTAGAATAGATTTTTGTCCTTTTTGCCACTTTTCTATTATAGAGCGGTTGTTTTTAGATGATATTCATCTCATTGCACGGATTGATTTTGAAAACGTTAACAATCGTCCGAGTAAACAAAAAATGCCGTTTTTTAAATTACAAGCGCCCGGCAAAATAAGAACGCCGTCCCAACAAAACAAAACTCCGCGGATTGCGGAGTTCGTTTTGTGATTTGAAACGGTAATTTTACTTTTTGGATTTGCGGGGTTTGTCGTCGTCGAAGTCGTCTAAATCATCGTCGTCTTCGTCATCCTCTTCGTAGTCCCCTTCTTTGAATTCTACGAAAGACTCGTCGAAGTCGTCCACAAACGCTTCTTCTTCGTCGTCGTTTTCCGCCTCTTCCTCTTCTTGAAGTTCGGAGAGAGAGATTTTATCTTCTTCCTCGTCGCCCAAGAGGTCGTCGTCGATGATATCGTCTTCCTCTTCGTACTTGGACCAATCGTCTTCGTCCTCGTCTTTTTTGTTTGCCTGTTCCATTTTGCAGGTAGGGCAAATTTCCTCGTCGCCTTCGAGGTAGTTGACCTTACAAATAGGGCAAATGCGTTCGTTCAAAAGATCTTCGTCGTCATCGTCCTCGATGAGGGTGAGTTTGCTTTCTCTGCCGAGTTCTGCCTTGCAGACTTCGCAAAGGTCGTTTTCGACGAGAATCCAATTCAGTTCGCAGCGAGGGCATTTTTTATATTTAGCCATGACGATACCTCACTTTCAATTTTTCATATATTATATTGATAAGGTTGATAGTTGTAAACTGTTTTTTTGCAAAAAATTATATAAATGCGCACATATTTTTCAACGATTTTCAAAATACGTCGAAAAAAGTCGAAATTCGTATGCCGCAAGGCGTATTTCGATTGCGCTTGAAACCTATCGTTTGAAAAGAATGAAACTTAAACCGCGTAATAACGAACGACTTTGGATTGCGAAATACTAAATCGAAAGGACGTCGAATCCGAATATTGCTCCGACCGCATACGCAACCGCCACCGAAACCATAAACATAACGCCGAATATAATCAAATTTTCTTTTGCGGATTTCGTGTTTTTGAAGAGGACTGCAAACCCCAGCCCCGCGTTCATACATAGTCCGCCGAGGGTTGCGCCGAATCCAAGTCCGCCTATCAGATACAAGTTGCTGATGACGACTGAAGACGCGCAATTAGGAATCGCGCCGACTATGACCGCAAACAGCGGAGCGACGTACTTATTCGCGCGCAAAAATTCAACGAATTTATCCTCTCCGATGAAATAGATTATCACGCCGAAAATCACGTTTATCGCAAACACGTACAAGAAGATTTTCCCGCTATGTACGAGGGGGTGCAAAACGTACTTTTTGATTTTATCCTTTCTTTCAAGACGCTTGTTTTCGATTTCGTCCCCGCAAGGCTCTCCGCAATGAGAATGATCGTGTCCGTCCTCGTGGTGCTCGGGTTCGATTTCGTGATGACAGCACCCAAGGTGGATTTCGGGAGTATGGTCGCAATGCTCGTTGTGCTCGTCCACTTCCTTTCTACTCTTGGAATAGACGAAATCCGCGGTGTAGCCGACGATAAGACCTATCGCGAATTTGAACGCAAGTAGAGGGAGCACGTGCAACGCTTTATCGGGATTTGCAAGGAAAATAGGGAGCGCCTCGTCCGAAGTCGCGAGATAGACGCCCAAAAGAGTGCCGACGGTTATATGTCTTTTTTGATAAAGGTCGGTTGCGACGACGGAAAAACCGCATTGCGGGATAAGCCCGACCGCAGTGCCGATAAGAGGCGCGAATCTCCCTTTGAGGTTGATTTTTCCCGCCACTTTAGGTTCGATGAGAGCAACCAAAAAGTTGACGACTACAAGCACCGCCAAAACCTTCAAGGAGTCTATGAACGCATCCAAAAAAACTTCACCCATTTAGTCTTCCGTTTTCCACTCTGTATTTCTTTTTACACTCACCGTCGAATTCAGTACAAGTGAGGATTGTTTGCACGCCGGCGGTTGCCGAGAGCAAAACGTTTCTTCTGTTTTCGTCGAGTTCGCTCAACACGTCGTCGAGAAGAAGGACTGGATATTCCCCCGTTTCCTTTTCGTAAAGTTTCACCTCACCGAGTTTCATCGCAAGCGCGATAGTGCGCTGTTGACCCTGCGATGCGAACTTCCTCGAGTCTTTGCCGTTTATCTCGATTTTAATATCGTCGCGATGAGGACCTACGGTGCTGAACCCTAAATCCTTATCCTTTTGTCTTGCGCCCAAAATCGCAGATTCGAGGTTTAATCGTATATTTCCGTCAAGATTAACTCCGCTTTCGTACGAAAGTTTGAGTTTTTCTTTGTTCCCGCTGATTGAAGAATGTGCCGCGCTTGCCACTTCATCGAGAGCGGAAATATATTCCATTCTCTTTTCGATAAGCACCGCTCCGTATTCCGCCAAAGACACGTCCCACACGTCGAGCATAGAGTCGAGGTTTTCGCTGAAACGGCTTTCTTTCAAAAGATTGTTGCGCTGTTTCAACGCCTTATTGTAGCGTTGCAACGCCACGAAATAACTCTTTTGTTGTTGAGATAATCCGACGTCGAGAAAACTTCTTCTCTCCGCGGGGGACTCCTTGACGAGTTTCATTTCGTCGGGAGAAAAGTAGACGACGCCGAGCACGCCGAGCAACTCCCCTGCCCTTTGTACGGGGATTCCGTCTATCGCGACTTTTTTCTTTCCAGCCTCGTCGATTTGAATATCTATCGTATGCTTGCGATATTTCTTTTCGACCACGAGTTTGATTTTCGCCCTGCTTGCGCCTATGCGGATAAGTTCCTTATCTTTCGTCGTGCGCGGAGAGCGCAACACCGAGCAAAGATAAATGCTTTCGAGCATATTCGTCTTTCCGCTTGCGTTTTCACCGTACAGCACGTTAAGCCCGTCCGTAAACTCTACGGACTGACCGACGTAATTGCGAAAATCCGTAAGTGTCAGCGACGTTGCTCTCATACGAGCATTATAACCTAAATTTCTTCCATTTACAAACTGTTTATAGCAAAACTTATTTATGAATTATATTCGGCTGAAATTATCGGCACCTTTTTAATCGTAGTCGTCAAGCCTATTTTCCTAATATAGTCGTATCTTGCGATAAACCGTGATTGATTTTGGTTCGGATATACAAAAGAAAACTCGGCGTTTGCCGAGTTTTTCGTTTTTTGCTATATGCGGATTATGCGGTTTGTTCGAATTGGCTGTTATATAGTTCTGCGTAGAATCCGCCTTTTTCGATAAGTCCGTCGTGGGTGCCGCTTTCTATGACGTCGCCGTCTTTCATGACAAGGATTAAATCTGCGTTCTTTATCGTGGACAGGCGGTGCGCTATAACGAAACTCGTTCTATCTTTCGTAAGTTTGTCCATAGCGTTTTGGATGATGAGTTCCGTTCTCGTATCGACGGACGAAGTCGCCTCGTCCAAGATGAGCATAGGTGCGTCTTGAAGCATTGCTCTTGCGATTGTGAGAAGTTGTCTTTGTCCCGCGGACACCTCGGTGCTTTCGGACAACACTGTATCGAATCCGTCGGGGAGAGTGTGGATGAATTTATCAAGTCCGCACGCGGCGCAAACCTCTTCGAGTTTGTCGTCGGACACCCCTTCCATATTGTAAACGAGATTTTCTCTGACCGTCCCTTCAAACAGCCACGTATCCTGCAAGACCATAGAGAATAAGTCGTGGACGTTTTCGCGTTTCAATTCGTTTATAGGTACGTCGTCTATATAGATATTTCCGCCGCATAAATCGTAAAACCGCATAAGGAGATTGACCATAGTGGTTTTTCCTGCGCCCGTAGGACCTACGATTGCGACCTTCTGCCCCGCCTTTACGTCAGCCGAAAAGTCTTTGATGATAGTCTTTTCAGGGACGTCGGGATAAGCAAAATTGACGTGTTCGAATTTGACGTTTCCGCTTGCGGATGCAAGATATGCGGTCTTATCACTTTCGTCTTCCATCTCCTCGCTTTCAAGGAAGTCGAATATACGATGAGCGGATGCGGACGCCGTTTGCAAATTGGTGAGTCCTTGCGCGATTTGCGTGAGCGGAGAAGTAAACAGACGCACGTATAAGATGAAGGATACTATCACGCCGAATTCTATACTTCCGTCAAGTGCGAATATGGAGCCGAATACGCACACCGCCACGTACGCCGCGTTGCTGACTATACTCATCATTGGTTGCATTATTCCCGACAAGAATTGCGACTTCCAGTTTGCGTTGTATACTTCTTTATTAAGGCGGTCGAATACTTTTTTGACCATTCCGTCCGCGCGGCTTATTTTCACGACTTCGTGTCCGGAATAATTCTCTTCAATATATCCATTGAGGTTGCCAAGACTACGTTGTCTGTCCTTGAAATACTTTTGCGAGTTTTTCATGATAATCACGATGATTACCATGCCGACCATAGTGATGCCGAGAGAGATGAGTGCAAGACGCCACTCCGTCACGAACATCATGATAAGGCATCCGATGAATTGGACGCTTGCGCTGATTATCGTAGGTAGGCTGTTCGTAAGCCCTTGTTGCAAAGTGGATACGTCGTTTGTGATACGACTGAGGATATCCCCTTGCGACGACGTATTGAAATATTTTTGCGGGACTTTGTTTATCTTTTCGGATAATTCGGCGCGCATTTTATAGGACATATCGAGAGTGATAGTCGCCATAATATATTGCTGAATAAATCCAAAAACAGCACTTAAACAATACAAAACAAGCAATAAAACACCTATTTTGAGTATTGCGTTCAAATCTATTCCGCCGAGAAGTCCGTCGGATATTACGTTTGCTATCTCACCGATTTTGTCAGGCCCTATAATAGTTATCCCAGCGCTTGCCGCCGCAAGAATTAAGGCAATCACTATATAAACGGTTTTGGATTGCATATATCCCGTTATTCTTTTTGCCGAGTCTTTCAAACCTGATTTATTTTGTTTTTCCATATTCACCTCGGTTATGCAAGTTCGGACGCGGACAATTGCGACCACGCGATTTCGCGGTAAACTTCACAAGATTTCATCAATTCGTCGTGAGTGCCGCACCCTGCGATTTCGCCTTTTTCAAGGACGATGATTTTGTCTGCGTTGCGGATTGTGCCTATGCGTTGCGCGACTATTATTTTCGTCGTGTCTTTATATTGTTCTGCAAGTTTCCCTCTGAGTTTCGCGTCCGTGCGATAGTCGAGCGCGGAGAAAGAATCGTCGAAAACGAGTATTTCCGGTTTTCTTGCAAGTATTCTCGCAATAGACAATCTTTGCTTTTGACCGCCGGAAACGTTGCGCCCGGACTGCGCTATATGATAATCCGTCCCGTCGTCTAATTTCGACACGAATTCGGCAGACTGTGAAACTTCGAGAGCCTTATTAAGATCTTCTTCGGAAAAACCGTTTTCGGATTCTCCGAAAAAGACGTTATCTTTTATAGACCCTGAAAACAGCGTTGCTTTTTGAGTGGCGTATCCGATTTTGTTATATAGCGCGGAAAATTTGTATTCTTTGACGTTTACGCCGTCTACGAGCACCTCTCCTTCGGTTGCGTCGTACAAGCGAGGAATAAGATTTATAACCGTCGTTTTTCCGCTACCCGTCGCACCTATTATCGCAAGCGTTTCTCCTTTTTCAACTTTGAAATTAATATTGTTGAGTTCGTTTTCTTTTGAGCCCGGATAACTGAAACTCACGTTTTTGAATTCCACGCTACCCTTTTCAATTCCGTCTTCAACCGTGCCTTCTTTTATGGAGGTTTCCTTCTCTAAAACTTCGTTTATACGCTCCGCGGATACCTGCGCTTGAGGGAAAAGCATAAATATCATCACGAGCATCATAAAGGACATGACGATATAAGTCGCGTAAGTGCCGAATGCGATGACATCGCTGAAATAGGATATGCGCGCCATAGGGTCGGTCACGGATATATTATTGATAAGCACCGCGCCTACCCAATAAATCGCAAGAGACAAACCGTTCATTCCGAGTGTAAGCGTAGGATTTATTAGCGCAAACAATCTTTGGTTTTTGATTTGAAGGTTATACGTTTCCTTACTCGGCACGTCGAATTTTTCGTTTTGATAATCTTCTGCGTTGAAAGCGTGCACGACGTTGATTCCCGTGAGATTTTCTCTTGCGACGCGGTTGATTTTATCCGTCATCTTTTGCACTTTTCTAAATCTCGGCAAACAACTCGACATAACCAAAAATACAACCAAGCATATCGCGACGACGAATCCTGCGGTGACGATTGAAAGTTCCCAACTCTTTCCGAGTATTTTGATTATCGCCCAAACCGCCATGATAGGTGCCTTAATCACCATTTGCAGTCCCATGGAAACTATCATTTGAATTTGCGTGATATCGTTCGTGGTGCGGGTAATCAAACTTGCGACGGAGAATTCCTGCATCTCTTCCTTTCCCATATCCACGACGTGATAAAACAGATTTTCGCGTATGGTGTAACTGAATCCCGCCGCCGTCTTCGCCGCAAGGAAACCGCATATAATGGAAAATAGTGCGCTTATCACAGTGCATAAGAGCATTTTCAAGCCGACGTTTATTATATCGCTGGTAGTGCCCGTCGTTTTGATTATCGTAGTCAGTTCCGTCATATAATCCGGCAAACATAAATCGAAATACACTTGCCCGACTATCAGAACACAACATATGATTGCCATGACGATTTCTTTCGTCCGCATTTTTTTCAGCAATTTAATCATATGATTCTCCGAGTTGCGTTTTTAATATTTTTGTCGTTTTATAAAAAAAATAACACACCGCATTTATTAAAACACAGTGTGCTATCCGATTATTAAATTCTTATTGAAAAAATTAATTTTTTTATCTGTTCAGCAACATATTTTTTATATCCGCAACAACGATTTTAATACGCTTGTCGCTTTTGATTTGTTCGCTTATTTTATCGCGAGCGTGTATTATAGTGGTATGGTCCCTGCCCCCGAAAATTTGTCCTATCGTCACAAGAGGTAAGGAAAGCATTTCGGTGATGAGATAAATCGCTATCATTCGCGGTTCTACGATATTTTTCGTCTTTTTCTTCGAATAAATATCGGAAGTTGACAACTTGAAATACTTGCAAACTGCGTTTATTATGTCGCTTGCGTCCAAAGTATCCTTCTTTTCGTCAAAAGATTCTTTGAGTGCGTCGGAAGCAAGTTCTCTCGTGTTTATCACGTGATTGGTGAGAGAACTGTAAAAAACTATTTTATTGAGAAGTCCTTCCATTTCACGGATATTGGTGGTGCAATTTTCCGCAATATACATGGCGACTTCGTCGCTTAAATTGAAATTCTCTTGCGCCGCTTTCGTTTTCAAAATCGCTATTCTCGTTTCAGTGTCGGGAACTTGAATATCAACCGTCAAACCCCATGCAAAACGAGTACGCAATCTTTCTTCCAAAGTCACGAGTTCTTTAGGAGAACGGTCGGACGTCAAGATGATTTGCTTGTTTGCCTGATGAAGGTCGTTGAAAATATGGAACAACGCCTCTTGCGTCTGCTCTCTCTTTGCGAGAAATTGCACGTCGTCAACCATAAGTACGTCGCAAGAACGATATTTTTCTCTGAATTTATTGCTTTCTTCGTTATTGCGATTTAGGCTCAACGCAACGAATTCCGCTATCATTTGTTCGGAATTTACATACACCACTTTCGTTTTAGGCGAATTTGAATATAGATAATTGCCTATTGCGTGAAGAAGGTGGGTTTTGCCAAGACCGACGTCGGAATATATAAACAAAGGATTGTATTTTCCGCCCGGATTTTCCGCAACCGTCCTGACTGCCGCAAGCGCATAGTTATTCGACTTGCCTTCGACAAAATTTTCAAAGGTATAACGCTCGTTGAAAGGATTGACTTTTTTATCTCCTCCCTTCTTTTTATTGTCTACGACAATTCCCGCGCCGGGCAAAAATTCGGATTGACGGGCAAGATACTCTTCTTTTTTATCCGCAGTGATGATTTCGACTTTGGTGACGGCGGGATTAAGTTTGTTTACGACTTCGGTGATGAGGTCTATATGACGCTCGTCTATCGTCTTTTTCGACATAGCGGAAATGGTGCACAATATAAAAGTGTCACCGATAAAGCAAACAGGCTCGAGTTTTTCAATCCAAATCTCGTAGCTTATCGCTTGCATAACTTTTGATAATTCGTTTTTGGCGTCAGACCAAAACTCTTCTTTTCCTACCATGCCGATTATTATATATTCGAGTTTGATTTTTTTCAACGAAAAACGACGTTAAATTTTATTTTTTCTATATGTTGCGCCCCGCAATTTTTCGCCCCCTATTGGGCCATAAAAAACTTCTTACGTATTACTTCTTACTTCTTCACTATTCACTAAAAAAAAGTAAGAGGTAATAGTGAATAGGTAATAGGTGTGAGCGGGACAACTCATGCATAGTTTTGACGCTTGCTCGTCAAAACTCGCCCCGTCTCCAAGCAGAAAAATAACAGGGTGCGTGCGTAATCCTTGATTCACATTTTCCCCTTTCCTCACGTGTTTTCCCCTCGCCGTTCCCCCTAAAGGGACCCACGACGACTGCTTGCGCAGGGGGACAACACTCGGTTTCGCGTTAAGTAACGTTCCTCGTTATGCCACTGCAAACATAGGGGCATCCCCACCGCAAAAACAAGCCAACGATAATATTTGTCCGCACTCCGTTGAAATCAGGCGTAGATTTTTGCGGAAGGGGAAAAGGAACAAGTCACGGCGCATAATAATCTTCGTAGAAGATATTGCGCAAAGTGTCTTGTGACGCCGTGCCTGCTTCGCGAACCCAATGCACGCAGTCGCTTGTACAAACGCAAGACGATGTTCGTCTTGCGACTCCGCTATACACTCGAAGTTCTCGGCGCGTCGCGCCTCGTGTTCCGTCTTTGAATAAAGTGAGTGCTTGTATAAGTCCATTCTTAATTGAGTGTATATCCGCACACCCGCCTATCATTCCGAGCGTAGCGTGGGAATCTCGCGGAAGCGAAACGTTACTTATATCCGCATTCCACCAAAACAAAAATTTTGCGGAATACTGACTTGAGTTATAGATTATGCCTGAGTTGTAGCAAAAAATTTTCATGCGGTAGAGAGTTTCGTCGCGAGTGCCGTCAAGGCGATTTCGCAGAAAATCGCGGACGGCATCGATGCGTAAGAAACGGGTGCGGGTGTCCCGCCGGCACTTCTTACTTCTTCACTATTACTTCTTACCTAAAAAACACCCCGATTGGAGTGCTTTTTTTATCTTTACTTTACTATCTTTATTTAACCTATTACACGAAGAGGGAGAATGAGATAGAGCCAGTTGTCTTGTTCGCCCTTGATGATTCCGGGAGCGGTTGAAGAAGTGAAGTTGAGCGTAATGAAAGAATCAGATATCGCTTTCATACATTCACTGAGATATTTGCTGTTGAAACCGATTGTAAGGTCTTTTCCTTTAAGTCCGATTGTGACTTTTTCATTCACTTCACCCTCGTCGCTGTGTGCGTTTAGGCAAATGGAATCTTCTTTAATTTCCATCTTTACGTACGCTTTTTTCTCGGAGCGGTTGATAAGAGAAGCACGGTCGATACTGTTTTCGAATTGTTTTTTATCGATTGTGACTTCGGTTGTAAAGACGTTGGGGATAATCTTTTCATAGTTGATATAATCTTCCGCGATAAGTCTTGATACGAGTTTCGTGTGGAAGAGGTCAACCATGATGAAGTTGCTGTCGATATAGACGGTTAAGGTTTCGTTGTCGTCGTCGATAAGCGCGCAAAGTTCGTTCATACTCTTTGCAGGAACGACGATTTTGTCGATTATGCCGTTATTTTTGATTGGTTGACGGGAAAGTGCAAGTCTGTATCCGTCGGACGCAACGCCTTCGATTTCCTCGTTTTTGATATTAAGGCAAATACCGCGAAGGGAAGGACGAGCCTCGTCAACCGCAACGTTGAATTTGACCTTATTGATAAGTTCTTTGAGGTCTTTTTTGAGAATGATGAAGGAATTATCTCTTTCTACTTCCTTTATGACGGGATATTCGTCCGCATTCATACAATTGATGAACACTTCACTGTCGAGATATTTAATGAAAAGTTTGTTTTCAGCAGTGCCGTCAAGTTCGATTTGTTCGTCAGAAATACGCTTTGCATAATCAGCAAAAAGTTTTCCGGGGACGATAATCGTACCGTCGATGAGGACTTCCGCATTGATTTTCTTTTCTATTGCAAGTTCGAGATCGGTTGCAAAAATCGTGAGAGTATCCTCGCTTGCTACCAACTTAACGCATTCGAATACGGGATTTCCTCTCTTCACGGGAAGAGCCTTTACTACTCTTTGGAGTGCGTCGCTTAATTCGTTTCCATTGCAAATAACTTTCATTTTTTCGCCTATTTATTTATTGTTTATTATTTTTAATAATAATATCATATATAAGGAATGTTGACAAGTGGAAAAATCCAAATCAACACAACTTATAGTGACACTCTTTCGATTTTCAAACAATATATTCCGTTTTTCGTTTGAAAATTTTGTGGGTAAACGGTTGATTAATTTATATTTTTATCAACAATCCGTCGATTTTATCCACATCAAAGTTTGTCGTTGTATTTCAGTATCTGAAGAACTTCGTATATTCTTTCAAGATCGTCCTTATTGAAATAGTCTATACAAATTCTGCCCTTGTTCGCAGTGCCGAGAATTTTCACCTTGGTTGCGAAAATGCGTTTCATATCTCCAACGAATTCTTTAAGTTCGATAGGAAGAGGTTCTTTCTTTCTCGGACCCGCGGGAATTTCCTTTCTCGTGAAGTAAAGACGCACTTTGGTTTCGAGTTCTCTGACCGTAAGTTTATTATCGCACGCTTGTTTTGCAAGACTGACGAGATATTCCTTATTATCTATAGAAATAAGCGTTCTTGCGTGACCCGGGGAAAGTTCTCCGTTGCGCACCATTTCCGCCACTTCTTCGGGGAGTTGGAGAAGACGAAGAGTATTCGTTACGTAAGGACGGGATTTACCTATTCTTTCAGCGACGTCCTCTTGAGTGAGTCCGTAACTTTCCATAAGTTCGCGCATACCTTCCGCCGCTTCGATTGCGTTTAAATCCATACGGTGAAGGTTTTCAATCAAAGATATTTCCTGAATTTGTTGTTCGGTGAGGTCTTTGATTATAACGGGAACTTTTTTAAGTCCCGCCATATAAGCGGCTCTAAAACGACGCTCGCCCGCGATAATCATATATCTCGTTTGTTCACCCTCGATTTTTTTGACGAGCAAAGGTTGTAAGACGCCGTAAGTTTCAACGGATTTCGCCATTTCTTTAAGCGCGCCGTCGTCAAATTTTTTTCTCGGTTGATCGGGATTTCTGTCGATAAGAGTGATATCGACTTCAATTGCGGACGCACCCTCTAAATCGACTTTTACGTTTTCTTTGTTGTCTTGAAAGAGTGCGGATATACCCTTTCCGCCAAGACCGCCTTTTGTAGATGCCATATTATTCTCCTACCCGAAAAGTGAGTTTATATACTTAAAATAAATATATAAAACGCTTTTTCGGTTATTTTATTTTCTTTTCAAATTCTTCCGCAAGAGAGATATAATCCACCGCTCCCGCGCATTTTTTGTCGTATAGTATTATAGGTTTGCCGTAACTCGGCGCTTCTGCAAGACGCACGTTTCTTCTGATTTTCGTATCGTAAACTTTATCTCCGAAGAACTTTGCGATTTCTTCTTGCACGCCTTTTGATAGTTTGCTTCTGCCGTCAAATAAAGTAAGGACGACACCCTCTACGTTTAGAGTTGCGTTCAAAAACTTCTTGACGAGTTTTATCGTATTCATCATTTGCGACAACCCCTCGAGTGCGAAATATTCGCATTGAATGGGGAGTATCACTCCGTTAGATGCTGTCAGCGCATTGACGGTGAGTAGCCCTAAAGACGGCGGACAGTCTATCATGATATAATCATAGTCGTCCTCTATCTCTTCGATTTTTTCTTCGAGCACTCTTTCTCTGCCTATGATGACTTGCGCAAGTTCGATTTCTGCACCCGCAAGGTCAACGGACGAGGGTAAAAGTTTGAGATTGTCGATTTCAGTATCCTTTATTCCGTCTTTTACGTTAAGGTCGTCGCAAAGGACTTCGTATAACGAACGTTTATCCTTTTTCTCGAAAAATCCAAGACTGGACGTTGCGTTGCCCTGTGGGTCTGCGTCTATAATAAGCACCTTGCATCCTTTATCCGCAAGACACGCGGCGAGGTTTACGCAAGTAGTGGTTTTACCCACTCCACCCTTTTGATTTGCGAAAGATATTATTTTTGCCATATAATAAAGATAGCATAAAAAAGAATTTTGCGCAATAGGTTTCACAATATTGTTTCACGTAATTTATATCGAAAAATGAATTATTAAGTCGAAAAACGCGGATGTAAAAATAAAAACGCCGACTTTCGTCGGCGAATATATTATAGCGGTTTTTTCTTTATCGCGCCGTATTGACGAGGATATTTAGACGGCGTCGGAGCAAACTTTTCAAACACCAAAATCGCGCGTCTGTCCCCGCTTGGTAAATTGAAAGAAAACGTTTCAACGAGTTTCAAATTAAGTTCATTGAGGGTGTTTTCTATGCCGTCCAATTCGCTTTCATCCGTCTTATAAGCAATCACCTTTCCGCCTACTTTAACAAGCGGAGAACAAATTTCAAGAAGGATAGGGAGTGCGGATACCGCTCTTGCAACCGCCACGTCGAAAGAGGAAAACAACGCTTTGCTTTCTTCCGCCCTACCCGACGCGGTTTTGAGATTTTTTACGCCTATCGCAAACGCCGCCGATGAAACGAAGTTCATCTTTTTTGCGGTCGAGTCGAGAGCAAGCACGCTGACGTCTGGTCTTGCGGACGCTATCGGAAAAGACGGAAATCCGCCGCCCGCACCTACGTCGACTACTTTTGCCCCGTCCGGAATAAAGGAAACGCTTGCAAGAGAATCAATCAAATGTTTTTCGGTGAATTCGTCTTTTTTTGTTATTGCGGTCAGGTTAAATTCCTTATTCGCCTCTATCACCGCATCGTAATACGCTTCGAGGTTATCCACGCATTTTTCGGAGAGGTCTAAACCGAATAAGGTCTTTACGGATGAAGAAAGAAAATCTCTGTTTATGGACATATTACACCTTTTCTTTTGCTTGCTTGCGTTTGAGAGTTATTTTTTTATTAGGTTTGATGAGTAGCGTGAGAATTACCGCCACGACGAGGAATAGCAAACAATACGGGAAAAGCACTCTGAATCCCGCGCCTTCTCCGCCTCCGAAAAGATTACCCGTATAGTCTATAAGGACACCCGAAAGAATGGGCGTAATCACCATAGCAAGAGTCATGGAAACCGAAAACACGCCCGTGTCTTTACCTATTGCGTCTTCCGCGGTATTTTCAAGGAAGAAGGGATAAATATTGACGATTGCGAATCCGAAACTCACGCCGAGTGCGAAGAACAAAACGAACAGGAAAGGATGGGGACTCGTAAACGGGAAAGAGGCGGCAAATCCCACAACCATAATGATAAACCCTATCAAAATGGTATTTCTTCTGCCGATTTTGTTTGCAAGTATGCTTCCTATAGGGAATGCGATAGTCGCCCCGACCTGCGCGAGAATAAGGGGAATTATCGCTCCCGCTCCCTGCAAACCAAGTATACTTCTCGAGTATTCGAGGAAGTTGGTCGTGAGTGCGTTGTACGCCATATAGAAGCAGAAAATTATGCCGAGTATACACGCGCGCTTGAAATATTTTTTATCTCTTAACGAAGAGAATTTTTCTTTGGTGGGGATGAGCATTTTGTGCTCGTACGCCGTGTCGTCTATGTTGGGAAGGTGCAAGAGAGAGTCACTCGTATCGACGTCGGGAATAGAGCCGTAGCCGGCCTTTCTTTCTTCTTTATGAGAGGGACTCTCTTCATCGAAAGAAACGGTTTGCACTTCGTCGCCGTCCTCTTCGGACAGGAAAACGTTTTCCGCTTTTTCTTGTTTTTCTTCGCGCTTCGCCTCTTCGTTGAATTTAGGCTCCTTGACCGCGACTATAAACCAAACGAGAATGGCAAGCGTCGTGAGGAGTATAGCACTGCCGTACCACATAAATCCCTCTATGCCGTTACTTTCGGTTGGCATGAGGAGAAGATAATAAAGTAGAGCGATAACCGTGGTCACGACTGATACGATATTGGCAACCGAGTTTGCTTTCGAGCGGAAACGGTCGGGATTGACGTCGGGGACGAGGGCAAGTGCCGGCGAGCGATACGCCGCCATACTTGCAAGGGTAACCATAAGGCAAACGAGGAAGGGGACGAAATAATCCTTGCCGAGAGTTGCAAAAACGCACACGCCCGCAAAACCGAGCATTTCCACAATCGTGCCTATGACGACGAAAGGCTTTCTTCTGCCGAATCTACCCATAGGCTTATTGTCGCTCAATTTGCCGAAAAGGGGCAGGAGCAACAATCCGAAGACGTTGTCCATGGCGAGAATGACGCCGTGTATGGTCGAGGACAGGTCGAAAACGTGATAGTTGACGTCTTGCATGAACATGTCGTACGAGCCCCAAAACAGCGCAATCCAGCCGAATGCGAGCGAGCAAAGTATAGTGCGTTTGTAGTTGAATTTCATAAAGATATATTAGCATTTACGCCATAGTTTTGCAAGACAAAAACAGCGGATTAAAATATATTAAAAAAACGAAATCTGTCGCAACTACGCATTGAAAAAGAAAACCGTATGTGTTATAATTTCGGCGGAGGCCAATATGAGAATAGGAATAGTCACCGCAATGGCGCAGGAAACTCTGCCCATTTATACGAAATTCGGCAAAATAGTAGACGAAGGCAAAGTGTCGGGCGCGACGGTTTATCACGTCGAATCCGAGGATGGCGACGATATTTATATCGCGCAGTCGGGAGTGGGCGAATTGCGCGCCGCGATAACCGCACAAATGCTCGTAGATATTTTCGAGGTCGAGGCGATTCTCAACTTCGGATTCGTGGGAGCGATAGCGTCCGGGCTCGGCGTAGGCGATATCGTAGTCGTCGAAAAGGTCGTGCATTATCAATTCGATACGAGCGATATAGACCACTGCCTCGTCGGGCAATACGACGGCAGAGCGGATATTTATTTCCGCACGGACGCGGATATACTCTCTAAATTCCAATCCCTGCTCCCCCGCCCTCTCAAAACGGTCACGGTTGCGTCTGGAGATAAGTTTATCGCAACTTCGGAGGATAAAAACCGCCTGAAAGAATTTAATGCGGATATTTGCGAAATGGAATGTGCGGGCATCGCTATGGCGGCGGAAAGAAACGGCATACCGTTTTTCTCCCTCAAAGTCGTGTCCGACTCCGCGGACGAGAGCGCAAAAGTGTCATTCGAAGAAGTCGTCGCAAGAGGACTCGTCGGTCTTGACTTCCTCTTCCCCGAAGTCATGCGCGCGGTCACGGGCAAGAAAGGTCAACCCCTTCCCCCCGTCAAAAAGGAGAACGAATGAAACTTGAACGTATAGCGTCTTTTGCAATCGACCATAACGTGCTGACCCCCGGATTCTACCTCAACCGCGTGGACGGCAACGTTTTCACCTACGACCTCCGCTTCAAAGCACCCAATAAGGGCGATTATCTCCACGTTGCGTCTATGCATACCGTAGAGCACTTGTTCGCCACCGTAGTGCGCAATAGCGACGTCAAAGACAAAGTGGTCTACTTCGGACCTATGGGCTGTAGAACGGGATTCTATCTTCTCCTCTTCGACACTCCCGATAAGGACGAGGCAAAAAGAATTGTCGTGGACTGCCTCGAAAAATGCCTTGCCCTCGACTATATCCCCGGCGCAAAGAAAATCGAATGTGGAAACTACCGCTCCCACAACCTCGCCGATGCCAAAAAGGAACTCACCGCCTACCTCTCCGTCTTGAAGACGGAGGAATGAAAACAAGAAACACAAAAAATTACCGAGGATTATTCGTCCTCGGTATTTTTATTTTTTCTTACTTCCAACAAGATTTGTATTATTTCGTCTTGAATGCATTTAGGTGATTTAAGTACAACATGAGGATTATTTATGGCTATGACTCTTCCATATTCGTTAAACATAAAATTATCTTGATACGTATCGTTGCAATATTGGCACTGCGGAATCGTGTTGTCCAACGTTAACGGTTTTCGCGGATCCATATGACCTTGTTGCAAAACGACTATGGATTCATTACGGCTATCTTTTTTGCCTTCCTCTATACCGCAAGTCGCACATTTGTTTTGATATGCCAATTTCAATTCGGTAAAGTTTCTGGCGCTTAATCTGCCGGTTCGTTTCAGTGCGTTTGCAACCGCTTTAGGATTCGGGACTTCGATAGAAACTAAATAATTATACCCGCTCGGCACCTTAATATCTACGTTAGGGACTTTAGCGCCTTTGTTTAGTACGTACCAAAAGCATTGAGAGCCTAAATGTCTGACTTGTTGATCGAGAGCGGCATCTGGAATATATTTTCTTACGAATGCAGAAACCAAATCTTTATGTACGAAACAACCGATATGTTTGAACAAGAAAATAAGTTGTAGTTCTTTTGCGTCCAAATTTGACACAAATTCTATATCGCTACAATCTTTGGGAATATCATCGCTCCACAATTTTTTTACCCCGTAATCTTTGAGGTACTTTTCATAAGAAAAGACGATTGTATTATGCAAAGAACGGATTTCGCTCTCCGATATGTTCAAATATTCGTTTATTGTGGTTTGATTAGAAAAATCCAGTCGTTTAATCGTCATTGTTTGTTTCCCCCTATATATGAAAAAATGTGACTGATAATATCGACAGTCCAGCCGTTGCCAATCATTGCAGTCCTTTTTTGTTCGCTGATTCTCGGCAAATTTGTGTAATTGTCGGGAAGATTTTGTAAACGTTCGATTTCAGTCATGTTAAGTTTTCGAAGATTATAAGTGCCGTCTTTTAACGGGGTTTTATAAATTCCGTTTAGTATTCCGTTTTTGACAGTATGAACACCGTTTTTTACTTGAACGAATAATAGCGTTGCACAAGAAGAGGTAATCATACTACCACGAGATAAGGTGCACGCCTTGTTCTTTAATTCAGCGGCGTTATATGCATTAAATCTTTCGGGAATATACCCGTATTTTTCAATGAGTTTCGGGAAACTGCGTTGGACTGTCAAGCAATAAGAAACGTCTTTTGTATCTGCATCGTTGCATAGAATATCGTCTAATATTATATTTTTGTTTTGAGGCTGTTTAATTCCTTTGATATTCGTCCAGTATAGGCGAGGTCTGTTTTGAGCAGATACAAGCGCGCTGTTTATTTTGATAGGAGAAACGCCGAGATATTTCGTTATAATATTCTCCCATTTTTTTGCCATAACCACGTTTTCTAAAAGGAAATAATCAGGTTTGATTTCGTTTAGTAACCTGCAATATTCCCAAAACAAATAGGATTGTCCGTTAAAAACAACGTGTTGCGATTTTAATTCAAGATACTGTTCAAGGGATACTATTTCGACGTCGCCTGTGCTCATTCCGTTTGCATAACCGATAGAAGAAAAATTAGTACAAGGACTGCCACCACAAATTAAATCAATATGACCGATATCATAATCCTTAATTGGAGTATACAGTACGCCGTCTTTATAGTATATTTTTGAAATATCTCCGATTTCGATAATTGAAGGGTTGTTTGTTTTTGCGACTCTGATTGCGTTGGGTTCTATCTCTGACGCAAAGTATGTGTCAACTTTAATATTGCACTTTTTAAGCGCAAGAAAACCACAACTTATTCCGTCAAACAAACTCAACACGTTCATATTCGATGCTCCTTTTGTGAAAAAAATGGACATCAAATAGCACAATACATGTACAAAAGATACACATTTGTTCAGGGGAAAAGAGAATTGATGAACAAAAAAGTTATGTAAAACAGATAAAACTTGCTTTTTTAAAGTCTTTTTGATATACTGAACAAAAAAAATGTGCATCGATTGTGCTAATCGATGCACATTTTTTGTGATTTTTACAGCAGTTTGCCAAGGCGG
>CAZRHE010000012.1:0-54924 GCA_964599875.1 uncultured Bacteroidaceae bacterium | reverse complement strand
GAAAACTCAGCGTCATACTTTGTATCGCGGAGAGTTTCGACCGCAGTCAAAGCGGCGTCGTCAAAGGCATCGATTGCGACGTCCTCGGCGACAGCGTAATCGTCAAGACCGCAACCGAAGGCGGAGATTGCTCTCTTGAAATAAGGGATGCGATGTCCTCTGCGGCAGAGTTCAAGGCGGCGTATGGAAAGAACCTCGAAATCCTGTAAGATAGTGCTTGCGTCGGGCTCCCCTCGGCGCAAAGAACTGCTTGAAAAAGCGGGCTACGACTTCGAAATTCTCGTGCCCGATGCGGATGAAAAGAGTGTGTCCGATAAAGACCCGAAGCGCCTCGTAATCAAAGAGGCGACCCTCAAAAACCGCACCGCGGTGAAAGAATTCGGGCTACGCGACAGAGTGGTTATTTCCGCAGATACGATAGTTTATCGCAAAAAAGAGTACGGTAAACCTCGTGATTTGCAAGACGCCGTGGATATTCTCACTACGCTTTGCGGGAAATGGCACAGCGTTTATACGGGAGTTTCGGTGTTCGTGGGCGGAAAAGAAAAATCCTTTGCGGTGCGCTCTCTCGTCAAACTGAAATCGCTCTCTCGAAAGGAAATAGAGGATTACGTATACACGATGAAACCGCTCGATAAGGCGGGCGCGTACGCAATCCAAGAGAATACGATGGTGGAAAAATTCGTCGGCAGTTATACGAATATCATCGGACTGCCAATGGAACGCCTCGTGAAAGAATTACGAAAGTTAGGAGTATCGAATGGCTAATATCGAATTGTCAATAGACCTCGGAAGTAAGTATATCACCGTGTGCCAAACGGGCATAGGGCTCGTACTGAAAGAACCTGCCATCGCTATCGTGACGAAGTCTAAAAACAAGATTGAAATCCGCGAGGCGGGTTTCAGAGCGGAAAGCATTTTATCTAACGCACTCGGCGGCGCAAGGCTTGTTTCTCCCGTGCACGAAGGCTTTATCGTGGACGAGGAAATGTTTACGCTTATGCTCAAATACTTCCTTGAAAAGATTTTGCCGAAGTCGATATTTCCTCATAGGATTAAAGCGATAGTGTCCATCACTTGCGCAATGACCAATTCCGACCGCCGTCTTGTTGAAAAGTGTTTCGTGAACGCGGGAATAAAGGAAGTTACGCTTGTGGAATCTCCGCTTTCTCTCATCGCGTATACGGGGAGTATAGGCGGATTGTTCGTTGATATGGGCGCGGGCAAAACGGAAATCGCATCCGTCACCAATCACGGAATTGCATGCGGAGTCGCGGTCAATATCGCGGGCAACACGTTCAATAACGCGATTATCGACTATATCCAAAAAATGTACGGCATAAAACTCGGCGACTACACCGTTGAGAAAATGAAGAAAACCGCCTTGTCCTTTTACGTCAACGACGAGGGAAGATACGTTGCAAGCGGAAGCGGCAGCGACGGCAGTCCTCGTTCAATCAGCGTGTCGGCGGAAGATATGAGAGAGGCGGTTATCCCTCTTGTGGACGATATCATCGAAGTCATAATGTCCGTGCTCGGACAAACGCCCCCTGAACTCAGTGCGGAAATACTCCGAAAGGGCATTTTCATCACGGGCGGCTCGACCCATATCCCCGGAGTTGTCGAATATATAGAGCAGGCAATCGAACTTCCCGTGACCGTGCTCGGCGACGTAGAAAACGCAGTTGCACTCGGCGGCGCGAAATTCTTTGAAGACAAAAACTTGCTCGGCAATTTGCTCGGCATAAGACTTGACTAAATCAATCGCTCGGAAACGAGCGATTTTTTAAGGAGAAATATGAAATCATTATCCGATACTTTCACTTTATATAACGGCGTTGAAATCCCTTGCGTCGGATACGGCACGTACAAAACCCCGGACGGAGAAGTTTGCGCGGAGGGCGTCAGAGTCGCGCTTGAAAACGGCTATCGCCATATAGACACGGCGGAGTTTTACGCAAACGAAAAAGGCGTGGGAGAAGGTATTAGAAGAAGCGGTGTAAACAGGGAAGACGTATTCATAACGACGAAACTTTGGAACACTCATCAGGGCTATGATTCGACGTTGTTTTCATTTGAGGAATCCGCGAAAAAACTCGGCGTCGAAACGGTGGATTTATATCTCGTACACTGGCCTATGGCGCACGATTTTTTAGAGGATTATCCCAAGCATTTTCTCGACACGTGGCGCGCGTTCGAATATCTGTATAAAAACGGTCGTGTTCGCGCAATCGGGGTTTGTAATTGTCTAAAACACCACTTAAACGTGCTTTTCGGTGAATGTGAAATAAAACCGATGGTGAATCAAATCGAATATCACTACGGTTTTAGAGATGAAGAAACGGTCAAGTTTTCAAAGGAAAACGGCTTGCTCGTAGAGGCGTGGGCGCCCCTTTGTAAAGGCAGATTTTTCGGGCAGGAGCCGCTCAAATCCGTTGCGGAAAAATACGGCAAAACCGAGGCGCAAATTCTCGTGCGCTATATCCTCGAGCACGGCGCGCTTCCTTTGCCAAAATCTGTTACGCCCGCAAGAATAATCGAGAATGCGGACGTGTTCGATTTCGAATTGTCCCCATCCGACGTCGCACTCTTGGATGCTTTCGACGGAGTGGGCAGACTCGGTTCTCATCCCGACCACGTCGCTTTCTAATAACCTTTTACGACAAAACTCGAAAGATTGAAACAATAGTAGACACTCCTCGGAGTGTTTATTATTTTATCATTTTTTTATGAGAAAAATTGTGGTTACTTCGGGAAAAGGCGGAGTCGGGAAAACTACCGTCACCGCTTCCCTCGGCAGAGCGATTGCGGACGAGGGTTATAAAGTCGTGCTCGTAGACGGGGACGTGGGGCTCAACAATCTCGACGTCGTAGTTGGGGTTGAGAGCAAAGTCGTTTTCGATATGGGGGACGTTTTGCAGGGGAAGTGCAGGTTGTCGCAAGCACTCGTTGAAGACAGGGAAAGCACCCTCAAAGTTTTGCCGTCCGCCGTAAATAATTCGGTTGTGACGGCGCAAGCGTTTAGGGGGCTTATAGACGGATTTTCGGGTTACGATTTCGTGCTGATAGATTGCCCTGCGGGGATTGAGGACGGATTTCATCGCGCGGTTTCGGCGGCAGACGAGGCTATCGTCGTGACCACTCCGTCCGCCTCCGCCATTCGCGACGCGGATAAGGTGATTTCATTGCTTGGGAGTTATCGATTGCGAGATATATCTCTCGTCGTCAATCGCGTGCGTTACGATATGGTGGCAAGAGGAGAGATGCTCGGCGCACTCGACGTCGGCAGACTTCTTCGCGTCCCCGTCGTCGGAATAATCCCAGAGGATGATTGTATAACGCTATATCAACAATTAGGGCGTGTCCCCGATTATTCGATGTCCGAAAAGTCCATGCGCGCGCTTGCGGATAACGTGATAAACTTCACCAAAGAAATCAAAGAGCCGATAAGAAAAAGGAGGAGATTTTTCAGATGAGAGCGTCGAAACAAATTGCGGAAAGGATGAAAAATATGCTCGTGCGCGACAAAATGGGAGTGGGTGAGGGCTTTACGGCGGCGCTTAAAGGGGACGTAGAAAAGTTGCTCGACGATTATTTCACCGTCGAGCGCGCGGACGCCACCGTCGAACTTAACGACGACGGAAAATACGAAATCCGTATAGTCGCAATCGCTACTGCGATAAAGAGTTTTTCTTCGACTGCGGATATGCAAGTGAAAAGGAATATTTGACAGCGCCCCTGCATAAAGTCTTGCAGAGGTGAAAATATGGAATTTGACCAAAACAAGAAAATCGACGTGCAAGTAAGCGAAAGCGATTTCGTCGAAAATCAAGTTGCAAGAAAGAAAACTTTTTCTCTGAAAGATAGGGGCATAGACCCTCTCGACCTCGCAATCGTCCCCGTTGCCGTGGGCGTATTCGTATCACTCGGATTTTTGTTCGCGGGGATATTCGGGCAGATAAGTCCTATAGCCGAAACGGTGTCGTCCATTATCGGCGCAATCGGATGAAAATTAAAGTCAATCCGCTGTTTTTCGTGCTTGCCCTCGTGATGATTGCATTCGGGCAGGCGCGTTATCTTATATGGACTTTTATCGCGGTTACGGCGCACGAGTGCGGACATTCCCTCGTGGCAAGAGGAAGAGGATATCTAACGAAATCCGTAGAGGTTATGCCGTTCGGAGCGGTTATGAGCCTCGACGATAATCTCGATAAGATATCGGGGGTTATGGTGGGGTTTGCGGGCCCTGCCGTCAACCTTGTGTTATCCGCGCTGATTCCGGGGATTTGGTGGCTGTTTCCGAACGTTTATCCCTATACGGAAGGATTTTTGCAAGCAAATTTAACCCTTGCCGTTTTCAATCTCTTGCCCGTATATCCGCTGGACGGGGCAAGGATAGTCGTGAGCGTGTCTAAAAATAAGATTAGGGCGGTGAAGTGCGTGCGGATTGCGGGAGTAGTCGTTGGGATTTGCTTTTTCGCACTCTTTGTGGTTTCGATTTTTTACGGAATCAATTTTTCTTTTGCGGTGGCGGGGATATTCTTGATTTACGGCGGAATTTGTTCGGGTGCGGAAGAAGAATACGTGAGCGTGTTTTCTCCCGGGGCAAAGGATTATTCGTCGGGCGTGGAGGAAAAACGAGTGACCATAGACGGCTCCGTGCCTATCGCAAGGCTTTTCAGATTCGTGTCCTCGACGACAAGGACTGTTTTTAAAGTTATCGACGGTGAAAACGTAATCCGCCTCGACGAAGAAAAACTGAATAAACTCGCAACCGAAAACAAATTGTCTACGTCGGTGAAAGAGGGAATGAAAAGGAGCGGAATCACGATTTGACAAAACCTGCGATTGGATATAAAATAATAGTATGGAAAACGGTGAAAACAATCATAACGAAGAAAAGAAAGGCTATCAGCCCATGACGGACGCGCAACTGAGAAAGGCGCGTAGGATTTCGACTATCATATCAGTCGTTGTCGCCGTTATCGTGATAGTGCTTATCTATCTCAAAAACAACGGCGTTATATGATTTAGCCTTTTGCGGCAATACGTTTTCGACGCTTTGCGTCGATTTTTTTTATTTAACCTTCATAGCGGCAAGAAAAACGCTAATTGCGACGGAAATTCGTAAAAGGCGGCGGAGCATTGACAATTTCATTTATATATACTAAAATAAATATATTATAATTTATAGCGTCCTTTGCGGATGCGGGAGAGATGTATGTATTACGTAGGCGTCGATATCGGCGGCATGAGCCTCAAAGCAGGAATCGTCAACGAAAAAGGTGAAGTCCTATACAAAAAAGCGGTCGTCACAGAGCCTGACAAAGATAGCATGGAAATAGTGGCGGATATAGAAAATCTCGTCAAAGACGTCGTTGCGGAATTCGGCATCGAAATCAAAGACGTGGACGGACTCGGAATGGGATTCCCCGGCTCTGTTTGGGACGCGAAAGGCGAAATCGTATATTGCTGCAATATAAATCTCGTCAAAGTGCCTATCGTGAAAATCCTCACGAAGTCGCTTGGAATAAATAATATCAAAATCAGCAACGACGCAAATTGCGCGGCGCTCGGCGAAACGAAATTCGGCGCGGGCAAAGGCGCACTCAACAGCGTGCTTATCACTCTCGGCACGGGACTCGGCACGGGAATAGTCGTGGACGGAAAACTTCTCACGGGCAATCGCTCGGCAGGGGCAGAGGGCGGACATATGCAGATAAACTTCGGCGGTCCCGTTTGCGGATGCGGAAAGAAAGGACATTACGAGGCGTATGCGTCGGCAACGGCACTCATCCGTCAGACCGAAGACGCTATGAGTCGTCACCCCGAAAGCCTACTTCACGAAGTGGCAAAAATCGAGGGTGTCAATGGCAAAACGGCTTTTATCGCCGCAAAACAAGGGGATAAAGTGGCGAATGCGGTGATTAAACGCTATATCAAATATATCGGCACGGGACTTGTGAACTTTGCAAATCTCTTCTATCCAGAAATCATTATCGTAGGCGGCGGCATCTCGAAAGAGGGCGACACTCTCGTGAAACCTCTGCAAAGATTCGTATCTCGAAACGTCTACGGCTCGAAATATAACCCCAAAATCAAGGTGGTTGCGGCGACTCTCGGAAACGACGCGGGTATCATCGGCGCGGCTACGCTTGCTATGTAACGATGCAAAATTATAAAGATAAACTCGACGCTATTTTACTCTCCGTCGAAAAGCCCGCGCGCTATACGGGCGGGGAGTGGAATACACCCGATTTCAACAAAAACACAAGAGCAAAGTTTTGCTTTTGTTTCCCCGACGTCTACGAGATAGGGATGAGCAATCTCGGATTGCAAATCCTTTACGACGTCATCAACCGCGAAGAAGATTTCGTTGCGGAGCGTTGCTACGCCCCGTGGATCGATCTCGGTGAAAAACTCCGAGAAAACGATATTCCGCTTTTGTCCCTTGAAACGGGGACGCCGCTTAAAGATTTCGACGTCATCGGCTTTTCGGTGCAATTCGAACTTTTGTATTCGAACGTGCTTTATATGCTCGACCTTGCGAAGATTCCTTTCTACGCAAAAGACAGAGGAGAGGATTTCCCCATTATATCCGCAGGCGGACCTTGCGCGGTGAATCCCGAGCCTTTCGCGCCTTTCTTCGACGTGATTTTCATCGGAGAGGGGGAGGAAATCGACCTTGCACTTTTGCGCCTCGTGGCGGAAGGAAAGGAAAAGGGCTGGAGCAAAACTCAAATCCTTGAAAAAGCGAAAGAGATAGACGGAATATACGTGCCTGCACTCCATAAGGACGGCGAAAAAGTCGTGAAAGCGGTCTTGCAGGACTTTGAAAACGCACCCTATCCCACGAAACCTCTCGTTCCCAATATCGAAATAGTGCACGACAGAGCGACTCTCGAACTTTATCGCGGTTGCGCAAGCGGTTGCAGATTCTGCCAAGCGGGTTATTATTATCGTCCCATTAGGGAAAGAAGTGCGGAAAAATGCGCGGAGTACGGCAAAAAAATGGTGGAGAGTACGGGATTCGGCGAAATCTCTTTGTGTTCGCTTTCAACCAGCGATTATACCGGGCTTATGGACCTTGAGGCTGAACTTCGTCCTTACGTCGAGGAAAAGAAACTCACTCTTGCGCTTCCGAGCCTTAGACTTTCAAGTTTCACGAAAGATATGGCGCAATCCTCGCGCAGAAGTTCGCTTACGTTTGCACCCGAGGCAGGCACGCAAAGACTGCGCAACGTCATAAATAAAAACGTGACGGACGAGGAAATAATGAACGTTGGAAAAGCGTTCGAGGCGGGCTACGACAACGTGAAATTGTATTTTATGATGGGACTGCCCACCGAAACCGACGAGGATATCGCGGGAATTGCGGATATATGCAGAAAACTTCGCGACCTCTATATACAAATCCGCCACAAACGCACGTTGACGATATCCGTGTCTTGTTCGGTGTTTATCCCGAAACCCTGCACGCCGTTTCAGTGGGAGGCGCAGATTTCTTTCGACGAGATGCTCAGAAGACAAGCACTGCTTCGTAGACTTCTCCGCGAGATAAAGGGCGTGACTTTCTCGTGGCACGGCGCGGAAACTTCAGTGCTCGAAGCCGCTTTGGCAAGAGGGGATAAGCGTCTTGCGCCCGTAATCGTGCGCGCATACGAACTCGGTGCGAAATTCGACAGTTGGACGGAGCATTTCAAGTGGGACGTTTGGACGAAAGCGTTTGAAGATAACGGACTTACCATGGAAGAATATACGGGTGAAATCCCCGAAGATAAGGAATTGCCGTGGGATTTCATCGACGTCGGCGTGACGAAGAAATATCTTCTCGGACAAAAACACCTTGCATATCAAGGAATAACCACTAAAAACTGTCGCGAAGGTTGCAACGGTTGCGGTGCGAATAGATTGGGGAGGTGCACGATTATATGATAGTACTCAAATATCGCAAAGTCGGTGCATCGAGATTTATATCGCACATCGACCTTTTGAAGCATATGTCGAGGATTATTCGTCGTGCGGAAATTCCCGTGAAGTTTTCCCAAGGATTCAATCCGCACGCATTGCTGTTTTTCTCCTCTCCATCCGTGCTGGGCGTAGGCTCGACTGCGGAATATATGGCGATTGACGTCGATATGAGCGCGGAAGAAACGTTGGAGCGTTACAACGCGTCCGTTCCCGAAACTTTGAGAGCGGAAAGAGCGTTCGAGTTCCCAAAAAATCCCAATATACAAGGGCTTAACGTGGCGGCGGATTATATATTCGACGCACCTTATTTCGTTCCCGATTTGTCGGACGGACTTACGATAACTTATCTAAAAAAAGACGTCGAAACCACGGAGAACGTAGCGCCTAAAATTTTCGGTGCGTTCGATGCGGACGGGAAATTAGGACTTAAACTCGCGTCGGGGAACGTCAACCTCCGTCCCGACCGTCTTGTGCCCGCACTCAACGAGAAGTTCGGGCTCGATATGAAAATCACGGACGTCGTCAAAATAAGACAATACGTGTCCGTAGGCGACAAAGAATACGACGTCGATTACTATCTCGAAAACAAAATTTTGTGAGAATATAAATGAAAAGTTTACTTATCGATTACAATCCGAGCCTTGTGAGGGCGGCGCTCGTCGAGGACGGCACGCTTGTTGAATTTCACGTCGAACATAACGAAATGCGCGGTATCGTCGGCAACATCTACAAGGGCAAAGTGGAAAACGTCGTGTCCGGAATGAAAGCGTCGTTCGTGAACATAGGACTTGAAAGAAACGGTTTTTTGTACGTCGGCGAATCCCTCGTAGATGCGGGAAAACTCAAGGACGGAAGGGAACCTAAAACCGTCAACGTAAGTCCCGGCGACGTCATTATGTGTCAAGTCGTGAAAGACGAATTCGGCACGAAAGGCGCGCGTTTGACGACGGATATCACGCTCCCCGGATACTTTCTTGTGTTGCTTCCTAACAGCACGTTTTTCGGCGTGTCGAGGAAGATAGAGAATGAAGAAAGACGCACTTATCTTGAAGAGTTTGTAAAATCCATTTGTCCGCAGAATATGGGGTTTATCATACGTTCTGCGGCAGATAAAGCCTCGGATGATGATATTGCGACGGAAGCGGAGCGTCTTATCGAAATGTGGAAAAAGGTGGAAAGCGACTATAAATCCGCACCTCCTAAATCCGTTGTTTTCAGAGATGCCGAACTGCTTGAAAGAGCGATTCGCGACACTTATAGCGAGGACGTGGAAAACGTTGTCGTCAACGAACCCGCGCTTGCCGAACAACTCCGAGAAAAGGCGGGCAAAATCAAAGTCACGGTCTACGACGGCGTGAAAAACATTTTCCGTCATTACGGCATTGCGGAGCAAATTAACAGGCTTGCCGACAGACGAGTAAATCTCGACAACGGCGCGTATCTCGTTATCGACAAGACCGAGGCGCTCACCGTCATCGACGTAAACACGGGGCACTTCGTGGGCGGTAAAGACCTCGAAGATACGGTGTTCAAAACCAATATCGCCGCCGCGGACGAAATCGCAAAACAACTGCGCGTGAGAAATATCAGCGGAATCGTCGTCGTCGACTTTATCGACATGACGGACGAGGGACATAAAGCGGAGGTCGTGGAAAGGCTGAAACAAGCGCTCAAAAAAGACAGGCTCAAAACTTCCGCCGTCGAAATGACCGCGTTAGGGCTCGTGGAACTCACGAGAAAGAAAGCGAAACTCCCCGTCGATAACTTTATGCTGTCCGACTGTCCCGATTGTATGGACGGGCATACGACGTCCGAAATGCAAATGCTTTTCGTCATCCGCGACGAATTCGTGGAATTTGCGCTCCGCGACAGAATACATTCGATTGCGCTTGTCAAAGTGCATCCTGCGGTGTTCGATAAACTTTTTGAAATCAACTATATGCCCAGAGAGGTTTTGAGGGTGTGGAAAGGCAAAAAAATCTATTTCCTTGCAGACAAGAATTGCGGACACGACAAGTTCGAGATAACGGGAGTGGAGTCGGTAGAGTCGCTTCCAAAGGAAGCGAAACAGGTGGATTTGTACGCTTTCGATAAGTAAGCGAAGGATTTCGTATTGCAATCTTACCATGGTTGTGGTATCATATAGTCGAGGTAATTATGAAAACTTGGCAAATTGAAAATTTGGATAACGTTAGATTGATGGAGTCCACCCTCTCGAGAGGTGAAAACGAAGTCAAGGTCAAGATGAGTAAAGTCGCGCTTTCCTCTACGGACGTCGCATACTTTGCGGGCGACCACGAAGGCACTCTCGTCCCGGGACACAGCGGCGTTGCATACGTCAGCGAGGCGGACGAATCACTCGGACTTAAAATGGGCTCTCGCGTCGTCGTCAGTCCGTTTATCCCCTACGAAATCCACGGCGTAAAGAAAGTCAAGGTTATGGGAGTGGACACGGACGGTCTTCTTTCGGACTTCGTGTGCGTCCCGTCCGAAAACGTTTATCAACTTCCCGACGGAATCCCCGACGAAGAAGCGATTTTCGCGGAATATATCGCGCTCGGCAATAACGTTTTCGAGCATATGGATTCAAACAAAGGCGACTACGTCGTCATCGTCGGCGCAAGCACGCTTGGACTCGTCATCGCACAACTTGCGGTCTATTATCAACTCGTGCCTATCCTCGTGGATTTGGATGCGGAAAAACTTCGCATAGCGGAGCATTGGGGGATATATTATACCCTCAATCCCACCTATGACAACCTCGAAAGAAGAGTAGAGGAAATCACGGGCGGAAGAATGAGCGAATTTTCGGTGTTTGCAGGAGAGGGTATTCCTTTCAACAATACCGTGCGCCTCGTCCAAGACAAAGGCGTCGTCATCATAGCGGGTTACTCTGCGCACGCAAAGCATCAACTCGATATGGATATGGTGCTCAATAAGCAACTCACCATAAAGGGCGTGGGCAACGGCTACGGCGAAATGTCGTCCGCAATCAATTTGCTCGCAAACAAAATCATCAAAACGGACGGACTTATCACGAAAGAGGCGTATTTCGACGAAGTCCCCGAAATCGTGAAAGAATGTGCGGAATATCCTTATCAGCACAACAAGATTTTGATAAACGTAGACTAATAGAGCGACAACGCGATAAAACTTATAAAAACAAGGCACTCGGTTGAGTGTCTTGTTTTTAATCGAGAAGAGTGTCGTGGATGAGGGCGTAGGTTTGGGACGCTTTGTCCACCCAACTTTTGTATAGATATTTCGCAAGTTGGCGATTGGCGACAACCATTTTCAATTCCATGAGAGTAGTGGTATCGTTGTTGATTTTGAGAATGACCGTATAGGTGCCGTCCGCATTCTTCGAGTAGTCGCAAAAATAGGATTGACGCTTTTTGTAGCGCATACGGTTATCGCGAGCATATGCGGTTATGTCGTCGCGCACGGATGCGGGAATACGCGTGTAGAACAGCGCAAGACAACTCGTGCCGTCTTGAGTTATATTGTAGTTTTCGCTTTTGGGGACTTTGTAGACGAGGTTGGTGTCGAGAAGTTCGCCAAGATATTGCTTGCACTCCATATAGGTGAGCCAGTCGTTGTCCGAAGAGCAAATGTCGAGAATGGTGGATTCCGCAAGAGGTATCGCCATCTTTTCGAAAACGAACAAAATTATGAGTTTTTGAATTTTGCTGTCAAGGCGCATGGGCGATTGTTCGAAATCCATTTGTTTCCTCCTCGGTTTAATAGGATTGCCATTGTAACACCAAGACCGCAGAAAATTCAAGGGTTTATGCAAAAAAAATATCGCCGTGACAAAATGTAGTGCTCCGCGTTTTTTCGCCCACAAGAAAACCGCCCTTTCGGACGGTTTCTTTATGGGATTCTGATAAATCAGCCGAGAGTGTTTTCGAGGCAGCGCACGAAGAATTGCGTTGCTTTTTCGAGTTGGTCGACGTGCAGACGCTCGTTGATACCGTGGATACGCGCTTGGTCGTCCATGGAGTTGATGAAAGGTCCGAAACGGAACACGTTGTCCGTCAAAGGATTGTAGAAGCGCGCGTCGCTTGCCGCGATGAACATATAAGGCGCGACGACTACGTCGTCGAAGGTTTCGAGAATGGAAGAACGAATGTTCTCGTATGCTTCGCAATGTACGTCCGCCTCTGCGGAGGGGTTGGAGTATTGGAGCATATTGACTTTGAGGGTGCCTTTCTTCACGTCTTTCTTGAGAAGTTTTTCAAGATACGCCTTGACGTCGTCCGCGGTTTCGCCTGTAATCATACGATAGTTAATATTCGCTCTTGCTTCTTTAGGAATGACGTTTCTCGCGTCGCTGCCCCAAAGCATGGTGGGCGCAAACGTGGTGCGCACGAGTGCGTTGGTCATAGGCATGACGAGAGTGAACGCAAACTTGAGGAGAGGGGAGAATACGTCGCGGTTGGTGAACAAGAATTTGAACACGTGACCGAGTGCGCTTCCGCCGCAGTAAGGTGCAAGTTCTCTGAAAGTTTCTTTGGTGAGTTCGGTCCAACGGGTCTTCATGGGATGGGTTTCAACTTTTGCGACCGCTTTTGCAAGCACGCCGTCCGCCGTGGGAGGATTGGGGTTGGACGCGTGTCCGCCTTGCTTGTTGACGACGAGTTCGAGGTCGCCGCTTCCTTTTTCCGCCGCTCCGATGAGTGCGACGGTGTGGGGGATTCCGAGAAGATTTCCGTCAAGGACGGTGCCGCCTTCGTCTACGACGAATTCCATTTCGACGCCCTTGTCTTTGAGATATTTGACTATGCTGGACGCGCCGACGATGGATTGACCGGGTTCTTCGTCGTGACCGAAACAGAGATACAAATCTCTTTCGAATTCTTTGCCGTGTTCAAGGTGATATTCCACCGCTTCGAGAAGGGCGATCATATGGCTCTTCATATCTTGCGCGCCTCTGCCGTAGATATAACCGTCTTCGGTGAGGTGTCCGCTGAACGGATCGTATTCCCAACCGTCTACGGGGGCGGGAACGACGTCGATATGGCTCAAATAGCAACCGCCTTTGAGTGCGGGATTTTTGCCTTTGAGATGATAGATTATAGAATAGCCCGCAATAATAGTGCGTTCCGCTTTTTGATTGAGAAGGGGATAGGATTTTTCGAGCCAATTTCTATAATCGATGAACGCTTGCTCGTTGTCGATATAATCGTCCACCATGGATACGGTGGGGATTTGGATTGCTTCTTGCAAGTGCTTTATCGCTCTTTCCTTGTCCACTTTCGCAGGGGTTGCGAGTTCGACGGGTTTGTGAGTGGGTTTGTTCAATGCGGTACGAATCACGAGCGCGAGGAAGAAAAGAACCACGACTGCCGCGATTGCTATGCCGACTATTGCGCCGATTGACATAATACACCTCTAAATTTTTTTTATCATAACGATTATATATCCATATCGAAAATATTTCAAGCAAAAAGTTTACATTTGAATTAAAAGATAGTTTATAAGGCTAAATCGCACGGATAAACCTCTTTTTCCGACGATTGAAAAAATGAGGAAATTTTTGGGCAAAATTATAAAGAAACGGAATCGTCGCGAGATGAAAAGCAGTCGTTGACAATTCGAGCACAAAATAGTATACTATTTTACAAGTTCGCGATATTCGCATACTTAGTATTAAATTTGTGGCGTCTGCCACAGCGGAGGTATAAATGAAATTTCAAAACAAAGGCGTTGAGAAATTCGTAGAAGAAAGCGTCGCTCTTTGCAAACCCGAAAACGTCGTCCTCATCACCGGTGAGGAAGATCAACTCGAAGCACTTCGACAAGAAGCGGTTTCTACCGGCGAAATGATTAAACTCAATCAGGAACTTCTTCCCGGTTGCTATTATCATCGCACGAAGCCCAACGACGTGGCAAGAGTGGAAGGCAGAACTTTTATCTGCTCCAAAAAGAAAGAAAACGCAGGTCCCACCAACAATTGGAAAGACCCCGAAGAAATGTACGCAATGCTTAAGGATATCGCACGCGACAGCATGAAGGGACGCACCATGTACGTCATTCCTTTCTCCATGGGCGCGGTCGGTTCTCCTTTCTCTAAAATCGGTATCGAAGTTACCGACAGCATTTACGTCGTTCTCAATATGGCGATTATGACCAGAGTAGGACAAAAAGTCCTCGACACTCTCGGCGACAACGACGATTTCGTTCGCGGTTTCCACGCGAAATGTGACGTCGACGAAAACAATCGTTATATCGTTCAATTCCCCGAAGACAATGCGATTTGGTCGGTCAACAGCGCGTACGGCGGAAACGTCCTTCTCGGAAAGAAATGCTTTGCTCTTCGTATAGCGTCCTACCAAGGCTGGAAGGAAGGCTGGATGGCAGAACATATGCTTATCCTCGGAATCCAAAAGCCCAACGGCGAAACCAAGTACGTTACGGCGGCTTTCCCCTCTGCTTGCGGAAAGACCAACCTCGCAATGCTTATTCCTCCCGAAACTTACACCAAGAAAGGTTATAAAGTGTTCACGGTCGGCGACGACATCGCATGGCTCAGAGTGGGCGCGGACGGCAGACTTTACGCAATCAACCCCGAGGCGGGCTTCTTCGGCGTCGCTCCCGGCACGAACGCAAAATCCAACCCCAACGCACTTGCATCCACTCAAAAGGGTACCATCTTCACCAACGTCGCAATCAATCCCGCGGACAACACCGTTTGGTGGGAAGGTCTTACCAAAGAGGCTCCCGAAGAACTCATCGATTGGAAGGGTAATCCTTGGCATCCCGGTATGGTCGACGCAGACGGCAAACCCGTCAAAGCGGCGCATCCCAACAGCCGTTTTACCGCTCCCGCAAAGAACTGCCCCTGCATTTCCAGCGAATTCGAAGCGCCTAACGGCGTGCCTATCAGCGCAATAATCTTCGGCGGAAGAAGAGCACAAACCACTCCGCTCGTCTATCAATCCAGAGATTGGGACCACGGCGTGTTCGTCGGCTCCATTATGGCGTCCGAAACCACGGCGGCGGCAAGCGGTGCGGTCGGCGTAGTCAGACGCGATCCTATGGCAATGCTTCCTTTCTGCGGATATCACATGGGCGACTACTTCGCACATTGGATTGAAATGGGCAAGAAGATTAAGCATCAACCCAAGATCTTCAACGTCAACTGGTTCAGAACGGACGAAAACGGCAAATTCTTGTGGCCCGGCTTCGGCGACAACATGAGAGTCCTCGATTGGATCCTCCGCCGTTGCGAAGAAACCGTAGACGCAGTCGAAACTCCTATCGGTTACGTTCCCGATCCCGCGGATATCGACCTCAGCGGTTCCGACCTTACCGAAGAACAAATCGCAAACCTCCTTACCGTCGATAAGGATTTGTGGAGAAAGGATGCGGACGGTATCGAAGAATTCTACACCAAGTTCGGCGACAAACTCCCCGAAACCTTGAGAGAAGAACTCAATACTCTCGAAAATAATCTTAAATAACGACTTACGTGCTTGCTTCCGCAATCAGCGGAAGCAGGCGCAAAGCGATAACCCACTCGAATCCTATCGTTTAACGCATAGGATTTCTGCATATTATTATGGAACTATACGAAAAATTTCTCACCGAACAAATTGACGAAAACGGAAGATTGACGGGCGTCGAATGGCACGTCCCCGATACCTATAATTTCGGATTCGACGTCGTGGACTATTTCGGCACCGTCGAGCCTGACAGAAAGGCTATGATTTGGGTTTCTAACGAAATGGAGTCACGAATTTTCACGTTCGGCGATATTATGCGACTCAGCGCAAAGTGCGCAAACTTTTTCCGCTCTCTCGGAATCGAGAAAGGGGATAGGGTTATGCTTGTGTTGAGACGGCATTGGGAGTTTTGGCCCGCTATCGTCGCGCTACATAAAATAGGCGCGATCGTCATTCCCGCAACGGACCAACTCAAAGATAAGGATTTCGTATACAGATTCAAGTCGGCGGGAGTGAAAGCAATAATTTGTACCGCAACCGGAAACGTGCTCGGCGAGGCGGAATCCGCTTGCGAAAAATGTCCCGACGTCACCGTAAAAGTGGTATCTAACGGGGTGAAAGACGGCTGGACGGCGTTTGCGGAGTTTGAAAAAGATTCGGACGTTTATCCTCGTCCTACGGATGAAAGCGCACCTATGCGCGACGAGTTGATGCTTATGTATTTCACGTCGGGCACGACCGCTTATCCCAAAATCGCCGCACACGAACATACGTATTCCCTTGCGCATTTCGTCACTGCAAAGTGGTGGCATAACGTCGAAAAGGACGGAGTGCATTTCACGGTCGCGGAAACGGGCTGGGGGAAGGCTGTTTGGGGCAAATTGTACGGACAATGGCTACTCGGCGCGTGCGTGTTTACCTATGATTTCGACAAGTTCGATCAGGATAAAGTTTTGTCCATGTTCGCAAAGTACGGCATAACGACTTTCTGCGCTCCGCCTACCATTTACCGCTTTATGATTAAGGCGGATCTTGGCAAGTACGACTTGTCGTCGCTGAAATACTTGACGACGGCGGGAGAGGCTCTCAATCCCGAGGTCTTCAATCAGTTGAAAGCAAGCACGGGACTTTCTATTATGGAAGGATTCGGACAGACGGAAACTACGCTTACGATTGCAAACCTTTGCGGTGCTACGCCTAAGGCGGGCAGTATGGGCTTGCCTACGCCGATATACAAGTTGCGGCTCGTGGATTACGACGGCAACGACGTACCTATGGGCGAGGCGGGAGAGATTTGCGTGGATATAAGCGAGGGTAGACCGTACGGACTTTTCAGAGAGTATTACGGCAGCCCGGAGCAGACGGCGGAGGCTATGCACGACGGACTTTATCATACGGGGGATACCGCGTGGAAGGATGAGGACGGCAATTTGTTTTTCGTCGGAAGAACGGACGATATTATTAAGTCGAGCGGATACAGAATAGGACCGTTCGAAATCGAAAGCGTGATTATGGAGCACCCGTCGGTGGTGGAATGTGCGGTTACGGGCGTTCCCGATCCGGTGAGAGGGCAGGTGGTCAAGGCGACTATCGTGCTCGTGAAGGGCGTGGAACCGAGCGAGGAATTGAAGAAAGAGATTCAGCAATACGTCAAGCACGCGACGGCGCCTTATAAGTATCCGAGGATAATCGATTTCGTGGCGGAATTGCCGAAGACTATTAGCGGAAAGATAAGGCGTACGGAACTTAGAAAATAGCGGGGCGCGGGAAAACCGCGCTCTTTTTTATTTCCTCTTGGGGACGGGGACAAAAGCGGCAATAATTGCCGCTTTTGTCCCCGTCCCCAAGAGGAAATTGTTGTTGACAAGACGAGGGGTGCGTGGTATAATTACGTCGTACAAAGGAGATGAAATTATGAGTAGAATCGCAAGGGCTTGTTCGGATACAAATTGTTTTCACGTTATGGTGCAGGGGATAGCGAAAGAGTATATCTTCGATACCGATGAAATGAAAAACACCTACCTTTATAATCTCGCAAAATATAAGGATGAAGAAGGTATTAAAATCCTTGCCTACTGCATAATGGGCAATCATTGCCATCTGTTAGTCTACACTCCGAGCGTAGACAATCTCGGACGGTATATGCTGCGTGTTAATACGCGATATGCAAAATATTATAATTTCAAAACCGACCGAGTGGGCTACGTGTTTAGAGAAAGGTATAAGAGTCAAGCAATTTATGATATCAATTATGTCGGAAACTGCCTTTGTTATATACATAATAACCCGATAAACGCTGGAATAGCGCAAAAACTCGACGAATATCCCTATTCGAGTTACGATTGTTATATGCGTCGCATAGGCATAATAGATTTCGATTTTGCAGGCGAATTTTTCGATACCGATCCTGCAAATATTCTTGCGATTGCGAACGAACACGGAGCGGATGCGGATTGTCCTGATTGGATTGAAGTCAAAGAAAACGCAAGGACGGTAGAAGATAAGGCGTATGAAATTCTAATGAGTTACGGAGTGCCGCCGAAGTTCTTGAAATTGGATAGAGAAAAGATGATTGAGTGTATGCGGAAACTGAAAGACGTCGGGATGACGCAGAAGGATATAGCGAACGTTTTTGAAATGAGCGAGAGGATGATAAGATATATTTTGAAGTAAGCGCGGAAGCGCTTATTTTTTTTTGCGATTTGGTGGGGTTTATTTCCTCTTGGGGACGGGGATGAAAGCGGCAATTATTGCCGTTTTTGTCCCCGTCCCCAAGAGGAAAAGGTGGAGGGGGGAAAGCAAAGGGAAATTCAGGAAAATGAAAAAGAGTATTGACAAATTTCAAATGAATGTTATATTATATCGTTGTATATTGCCCGCGGTGTATGCGCGTGCGTATGTGTGGAGCGTGTGCGATGAGCGTGCGTGAAGGGCTGCGTGAGGGTGTGCATGGAGGCGGGTGAGGACAAAAAGGACACTACTTAGCGTTCCTGCGGACGGCAGACCAAAGGAACAGACTTGAGGTGAAATTATGAGAAACAACACAATCAGACAGACACTTTCAATCACAAGACTCGTAGTGCTTGCGCTGTGTTTCGTATTCGTGTTCGCGTTTGCGATGATCACGATGACGACGACTGAAAACAGCGTGATAAGTGACGTCGCGCTTGCTGATGACGAACTCGAAGGCGGTACCGGTTCGATTACCCCTGACGAGGGAACCCCGACGGCAAACTCGTTCAACTTCCCGGGGACGGACGGCAATTTGAGAACGTGGAGCCAAGTGCTTAACTTCAAAAATATGGCGTATTCGGAAACTACGGCATCGGGTTATAGGAGTTCGGGTACGAGTGCTAAAGTCGGATTTACTTTCGGAACCGGCTGGGTGCAATTCCGTGAAACGGAACAGCACGCAATGTATATGCCTGATACTTATATCGTCTTGAACTACAAACTGCCGACGTTTGTTACGAACATCGCCAAAAACTCGAATTATAAAGTTGCCGTAACGGTACAAGCGGACGTCAATGCGGCGCATAGCGGTAGCCAAGATATCGGTTTCGGTATTTATTTGTCTGATAAAGCGAAAACGGCTGCAAGTTGCGAAAGCGATACCGACAGTTCGACTTACGTGGACGGCGTGCTGAATAAGAAGAAGGATTTTTATAAAACCGGTACTTCTAAAGATTCGTCCGTCCAAAGCATGACTTCAAAATCCGAATATTTGACTTCGACGACTTCGCATATAGCGATTGCATGTTATGCTGAATCCGGATGGTATAAAAACGCAGGCGTCAAAATCGCAAACGTAAAAATCACGTTCGCAATCACTCTTGCCGGTGGTGCTGCCGGCGCAACTTTCACCGATTCTGCCGATGCGTATATTTGGGACGGCGAGGCTCCTACCGTTACGAGCGTTGCGGGATATCCCAACAGATACGTAGAAAACAACGTTTGGAAAGGGGACAGTTGGAATTGGAACGTTACCGTCAACAGCGGTGACCCTGCAAGTCCCTACGTCAACAACGTTTACAACAAATATCAACTTGCACAAGATAAATTGAGCGCTACGAGTTCAATGATAGAACTCAACAGTTACGTCAATTCTGCGACGGACGGCAAGTCGATAAACAACAACACTTACTATAAGAGCCTCAACCTCGTCGTCAACGATAGATACAGTTACGACTACAAGGAGACCGTAAACGGCAAAGAAGTAAATAAAGTCGTCACGGTTGATAGCAACAACAAACAATATCAATACTTTGCATCGGGTATCAAGTCGGTCACGATAGGCGCGACGACTTATACGGTTGCGACGGACAGCGGTTTCAAAGAAATCAAGAAAGCGGACGATTCGACCGTGTACGGCTGGTTCAAAGTGACGAAAGCGTCGGATAACCGCGCGCAAATCACTATCGAGGCGTATTTCTGCAAAAACATAGTCGGATTGAATATGAGCGTTTCGGACTACGGCAATTTCAGCGTCGGTAGATCGATTAACGTAAAAGGTATCGATTTCGATAATCCCGACGGACACCTCACCGTCGACGATTCGGAAGGATATACCGCGGATACGAGTGCATTCACGGGTTGGAACGACCTCCGCTGGTATAACGGCAGAGTTTTGGATTTGGCAATCGAAGCAAACGAGGACTTAACCGAAGATTCTTTGGGCGTTTCTCCTTATATGTGGTTCTATTCGGTGGTCAAGTCGGATACTCCTACGGGGTTGACTTCGGCAAACTGGAATAGGACAACGCTACTCACAAAAGTGCCTTTTGCTGTCGGCAACGTCAGCAACTTCAAGTACGACTTCTCGACGGGCGATTCGTCGGGACTCGGCGGACAATCGGGCACTGCTGCAACGGGCGTCGGATATTACCTCTTCACTTTCTACTGCATGGATATGTCGGGTAGATACGAAGTGGGCAACAGCATTTCGTATTACGTCAAGGCGGACTACGAAACTCCTACGTATACTCTCACCAAACAATCGGACGGCAAGACCCTCTCCAATGCGGATTGGGCAACCAAAGAACTTACAGTAACTCTCACGCAAACCAAAGCATCTATATCGGGCAATACCCTCACTTTCACGGACGCGGACGACGTCACGAGAGCAATCACCGTCCTTAACGGTAACGTCACGAAAGTTTATGCGGACGGCACTATCGACACTTCCACGGTGAAGACGAATAAATCGGGCGTCATCGAATCTTTCGGCGGTACGACTGCGGGTACGAGAATTTATATTTCGTACAAACTCAACGCGGACGGCTCGGCGACTTGGACGATTACATTTGCAAAAGACCCCAGCACGACGGACGCTAACGGCAGTACGTATTTCGACTTCGCATACGTCACGACCTTCGAACTCCTCGTCGGCGACGACCCCGAAAACGAAACTCCCGTCACTTACATAGACCAAGGCAAGACCGTCACTACGGACGGCGTGGAACATAAAGAATGGCAAGTCAAGAACGGCAAGAAATATACCGACGGCGTTTATATCCGCGCGGATAGAAACAAGCCCGCAACCCCCGCTCTCGACCAAGACGCAGAGGATAAAGTGATCGCGGAAATCGACGACGCACTCAATCCTTCCGTCCCCGCCGCCACGGACAGAAAGTGGTATACGGACGGCTGGTCCCTCGACGCGTTCTATCATTTCGAGGAATCCTTGCTTTCGCAATACGGCGACGAAATCAGAGTGTATTACGCGATGAAGAATATCAAAAATATCGACGACTTCACCGCAACCGCAAACGGTAAACTCTCGGTTAAAGCGTTCCTCGACGCATTCGGCACAGGATATGGCAACCTTGCGGACTACGGCTTCGACGCGACTTACGAGGTCCTCGGCAGCAAACTTTCGGAAATCAACAATATCAAACTCAACTTCAACAGCGCACTCGGCGCGGGTATGAGAGTGTTCTACTTCTGGGCTATCGACCAAGCGGGCAACGTCAGCGATCTCGCGGAATACGTCGTATTTGCGGACGCAACCGATTACAAGGTGGTCGGATCCGTGGATAAGAACAGCATCTTCGCAAGTAAGAACGTCGCTTCCGTCCTCGAAGGCGGCAAGTCCAAAGTGTACAAGAGAGGAGAAATCATCACTCTCAACTATGCACTCGAAGACGGCTACGTCGCGTACAAACTCGACTACAAGTTCGGCGCGGGCGAAGACGATATCAAAAATAAATGGACGACTGACGATCCCACTTCGCCGTCGCAATCCTATTCGGATCCTAACGGCAGCCTTACGCTTTCGGGTCTTGAATTCAGCGTATTGCTCGAAAATACGGATCTTGATAACCTCGACAATATTCCGTCCAACAACGGAAATATCGAACTCATCTTCCGTTATCGTCGCCTCGTCACCCTCACCATAACGGGTACCAACGTCAGTTATGCGGGCGCACCTACCGAACTTCCTCTCGCAGTCGTGCCTACCGATGCGAAGAGCCAAGTCGTGTACGAATGGAAACAATTCGGCGACCTCAACGAATATAACGAACAAACTTATATCGACCTTGCGGGCGCACCTACCAACGTCGGCACTTACTACGTGAGAACGTCTATCGACAACGATAACTACATCGCAACCGCGGTCGAGGCAAAAACTTACAGAATCCTTAAACAAAACGTCACCATAACCGCAAATTCCTCGGTCGGAGAATACGGCGATCATCAAGTCGTCGGTTACACCGTGGACGGCCTTGTCGGCGCAGACCTCGAGGCGTGGAACGGATATATATTCGTGGGCAGAGATTATCTCACCCTGCCTAATGCGGAAGATTGGCTCGAAGTCGACGGCGTTCTCTATGCGAACGGCGGCGGATTCAGAAATTATCCCGTCGGCAACTATGCAATCACCTTCTCGCAAAACGAACAACCCAATCTCGGTGAAAACTACGAAGTTACCCTCGTCGGCGCAACCCATATCATCAAACAAAAAACCGTAACCGTTATCGTTAAGGACGGTCAAAGCAAGGTGTTCGGCGATGCGGACGGCACCATTATCGTCGGCGTCGATTCGAGTAAACTCGGCAACAAATCCTTCTCGGATATCTTCAACGGCGCGGTCAAGGAAAGCGAAGTCGGCTCTATCGTCTACTTCACCGTCCCCGGCACTCAACTCATCTCTCGTCAAATCGGTGAAAACGTCGGATATTACAACTATTCGACGGGCACCGCGTATTTCGACGTGGACGACAATTACTCCGTCGTCGTGGATGCAAGCGGCGTTAAGTACGAAATCACGCAAAGGGTAGTCAAGGTCACTCCCACCGCAAATCAATACTTCGTCAAGAACGAAACGGATTCCTATAATATCGCGTACACTCTCGCAAGCGCAGACCAAAGATTCGCGGAATATCTCACCGCAAACTTCACTCTCGGCGCGGAAGGAAATAGCGATATCGTCGGCGGATATATCGAAACGGATTACGATATTATCGCGGAACTCCTTTCTTCCACTTCCAACGTCAAATTCGTCCTTGCGGACGGCGTGCACCACGTCATCATCCGCACGATTAACGCGGAATCCAACAAAGTCGTCGTTACCGTTACTCGCATCACTCCTTGGACGTTGACCTACTCGAAAGACTTCACATATGCGTCCAAAGTCGCAATCGACGCATCCAGCACGGATTACAGCGTCGCAGTTTCGGACGGCTCCGAACTTCCCGAAGGTTACTCCATTAAGTGGAATATATCCATAGCAAACGGCAACGTCGGCATCCAAAGCGTCCAAGTTTACGTAGGCAATTCCGCGTTCAAGGATCCTATGCTTTACGACGCGAACGGCGATGAAACCGATTACGTCGTCATCGTCGACGCTTACAACGTGACCATCAATCCCGCAACCCTTATCGTCAGCCCGTCCGTCACGAGCGGCTCCAAGACCTACGGTGACCTCGACAGCGAATACGGCATCGGTTTCACCTGCTCGGACGATACCATGACGGAATACGTCAGCGGCTCTTTCGTCAGAGTGGTTTACAGAGAAGACGGCACTTTCTACCGCTTCGGTGAACGCTACGATAGCGCAAGCGATTTGAACGGCGCAATCGTCTACAACGGCGACAACTACTACTACGGCGTTGCGGTCGCATCCGAATTCGTTTGCTCGGACGGCAACTACGTGGTGGTCGTGGATGAAGACGCACTCGCGTCTACTCGCCTTATCGTCAATCCCGCGGAAATCAACTACGCAGACGCCGCAAAGACCTTCATTACCATGAATAGAGCGGCAAACGGCGAATCTTCCGCAGTTTTCACCGTCGAGCAGAAGAAGGGTATGATTTCCATCTTCAGCCAACTCAAACGCAACACCGACGACGTGTACGTCGACTTCTCCGCGGATTTCGTGGACGTCACTTCTCACGAACCCAGCGAAACCGTCGGTGAAAAATACATGATCTTTGCATCCTTCGTCCTCGCAGGCGACGATGCAAACAACTACGTCCTTGTCGGAGCGGACGGAGAATCCTATCTCCTCGAAGAAATCTGCTATATCACCGACGAGGCAATCCAACTCATCAAACAATACTTCAAACTCACCAAGGTCTACGACGGCAGCCCCGTTTTCACCACTCAAAACGTCAATATCGTCGGAATCAGCCTCGGTGAAAACTTGGAACTCACTTCGAGCGTCGTGTTCAGCACCGCAAACGTCACCACGCAAGCGGTTGATATCACGCTCTTCTTCGAGGGCGTCAAACCCGCGTCCATCAACCTCGAAGTTGCAGAAGAGGGTATAACTTACCGCTTCACCGACGCAGGCCTTGAAATCTCGATTACCAACCTCAGCGGTTCCATCACGCCGAAATATATCGGTCTTGACGATATCGTCGAATACTCGGTCGCAGACCGCAGATACAACGGCGTTTCCGAAGTCGAACTCGCAATCTCATTCTTGCATAGCGTGTACGCAGTCGGCGATAACTTCGAGGATATCGGATTCGAAATCCTCGCGCACGCGTACGATACCAATATTACCGCGAGCGCGGGTACGCATAAGGTGTTCGTGGAATCCGTCGGCGTCAAGGACGGCTCCAACTACGCTCTCGACTTCACCGCGGCACAACTCAACGACAAACTTTCCACTCTCTCCGTCGTCATCTCTCCCGCAAGATTGCAACTTTCCGTCGATTACGACGAGAACAAGCAATACGAGGGCAATACCGACGACGATAAGATTCTCGAAAACGGAAAGGACGTCGACAACTCCAAGGCGGAATCCGCAGTGACCCTCGTCCCCGAGGACGCAAAGGGATTCGACCACAACGCGTGGGCAAACGACAGCGCCTTCTTCTACTACGATTTCAGTAGCGTAGTGTTCAAGTACAGCATCGACGGCGTAGCGGACGCATCCGTCGCATTCGACGCAAACGGCAAAGTCGTCAAACACAATATCATCATCAGCGGACTTAAATTCACCGTTCCCGCAGGCAAGACCGTCGAGGACGCAAACGCAGTCTTTGCAAATTACGAACTCGTCGCGTTCGACTTCACGGACGGCGCGTACGTCGAAAATAACAGAAAATTCGTCGCAAATACCGAAATCGAAGCCTTTGAAAATATCGCGGTCGCAACCCTCGATCAAAAAGTCCTCGAAATCGACGTCGACGGAATCATCATCTCGGATAAGATTTACGACGGCACCAACAGCGTAGACGTCGCTATCAAGGGCGATTACGACGTCAGCGGTTTCGGCGTCGCTCCCGAAGAATCCGAATACGTTACCCTCGACATAGTCGGCGAATACGAAAACAAGAACAGCGGCGTCAGGAAAAACGTTTACGTCAAGATCGTCGGCGTCAAGAGCGTTTCTGATACCGTCGATTACGCAAAGAACTACAGAATCCAAAAGAACGTTTCCGCAACCGGTCACGCGTCTATCTACAAGGCGCCCGTCGTCGTCGACTTCAAAGTCGCGGATAAGGAATACGACGGAACCACTTCCGTAAGCAAGACCTCTTACACGCTCAACGGATTGATGCCCGCAGAAACCGGTAAGTACCTCGTCAAGAGTTACTACGCAGAGTATGCGGACGCAAACGTCGCGTTCGACGAAACCGGCGCGGTCGCGAGCAAAAACGCGTTCGTTTACGGCGTCGCACTCGCAAGCAACACCGAAAGCGTCGTCAACTACTATCCCGTCGTGTCCTCGACCGTCGCGATAGAAGGCAAGACGCCTATCGCGGCGGATAAACTCGGCTCCGTCCTGTCTGCGAACGACAACGGCGAAACCGTCTACTACTATGCGCTCGACACGATCGACGCGTACAATATCAGCGAAACCGATTACAACAACCTTTCGGGCGCGAAACCCGCAATCCTCGGTTCGTATATCAAGGCGTACGTCACCTACTATATCGTAGACGGCTCCGCTGAAATCGAGGGAATGACCAAAGAAAGCGTCGCATACGTTTCCAACGCGCAAGGCACGATTTCTCCCAAGAATATCAAAATTTCCGTCGCGGCAAAACCCGGTAGCACGGCGTTCAGCAAAGAATACGACGCAACCACGAAGTTCTACGGCACCGAGGACGATTACTCGATCGATAACGGCGGATTCATGAATAACGACGTCGAATTCGTGTCCCTCAACGTCAGCGACGAAAACGTGTCTATCGCATACAAGAGTTCCACCGTCGGTTCGACTTCCGTCGTGTTCACGTTCACGGGCAACGCTCTCAAAGCAAAGGACAACGTTGACGAAGCACACGCGAACGTCTTCAAAAACTACACTACGGTAGGCTCCACCGTGTCCATAGCAGCGGAAATCAAAGCGCGCACCATTATCGCGAGGCTTGATTCCGTCAAGACCTCTTACGGCACCGTCCCGTCATTCGACGGCAAGATCGCGTACAGAACGGAGGGCGGAGAAGTCGTCGTCAACGATAAATACGCATATATGACCGTTGCGGATTACGAGGCGGCGTTTGCGGGTCGTTATCAAGAACTCGGCGAGAGCATCAACGCACTCCGCTATAACTTCGAGAACGGCGCGTTCGTACAAAACAACGACGGCGAATATATCCGTATAGACGGCGTATTCGCGGCACCCACCGTGGTTTCCGCGGGCAAAGCGATTGCGTCTTATCCCGTCGGCACCTACTATGCAACCTTGACGGGCGGTTCTTCGACGAACTATAAGTTCAAGTTTGCGTACACCAAGTTCGACGAAAACGGCACCGGCGTTGCAGACGATACGGCGTCCGCAAGTGAAATCGTCGTTGAAAAAGCAACCCTCAAAGTCCACGCACAAGTCGGGGACGGCGAGTATAGTTACAGCACGTACTACAAAGCAGGCTTGCCCGCGATTGCGCTCAAGTACAGCGGACTCGTCAACGGCGACACCGTTTCTTCCGCAGTAACCTCCGCACCCGTCGCGTCCTTCAAACTTTACGACGGCAGTGCTTGGAGCGATATCGATGAAAACGCAATTCCTTCTTCCGCTCTTGAAGGCGATAGTTACTATGCGGTTTACGTCGACGTCACTTCCGCAAGCGCATCCAACTACGATATCGTTTGGGATAGCGGCAAGGTCGGCAAACTCAATATCGAAATCGCGCCTATCACGGGCGTCAGATTGCCTAACGTGACTTCCGTTTACGACGGTACGTCCAAAGCGAACAAAGTCGCAATTAAGGGTAACGTCACGGGTATAGTCGCAGAATATGCGTTCTACAAGACCGCAGTCGCTCCCGAAAACAAAGTCGAAGCGGCAGACCTCAAGAATGCAGGCAAGTATATCGTCGTTGCAACTCTCGTCAAAGCATACGACGAAGAATACGCAAGCACTCTCGTGCTCCAAGCAGACGTGACCATCCAAAAAGCGGACGTGTCCATCGACTACGGCACCGTGAATCTCGACTATCACGATTACGACCACTTCGAAGACGTCAAAGACGGAATCAAGTCGGCAATTTCGGGTGTTGCTGGCGCAGACCTTTCCGCCCTTAAGAAGGCTCTCAAATTTACCATTCAAATCAAAGTCGGAGAAAATTACGAGGAAGTAACGGATATTACTGATGCAAATACTTATACCGTAATTGTCAAATTCGACTCAAAGAGTGCTGCAAAGTATCCGGAAATCTTCGCCAACTATAATGAGTTCAGCAAGAGTTACTCCGTTATTGTCGTTCCCGCGGAAATCGAAGTCCAAGTCCTTGAAAGCAGCAAGCAACAAATTATAACTACCACTATCGTAAAATCCGGCAAGAACGACGTTGAACGCGTTACGAATCGCGGTGTCGCGTTTACTTATAAACTCTCCGATAAATTCGAGCAATACGACGAATTGTCGGATATGATCGAAGAAGCGTTCTTCCAAATCAAGTACACCAGTTCGTTGAAGACCGGCGCGCTTGCGGAAATAATCAGCGGCGTCGGCAAATATTCGTTCTCGATAACGTATTGCGATGAAGAGATTTCCGACGTACATGAAGAAACCATAGACGGAGTAAGATACATCTATGCCGTCACCAAACAAGTCAAATCCGGCTTCATGGACGGCGAGGAAGATTCCAACTTCAAGATAATCGGTGCCGCCGCAGGCGACTTTACGTTGGTGAAAAATACGTTTGACGAAAGCGTGGGCTCCGGCGACGAAAGGTACGTCAACGCAAGCGTTACCGTAAAAGATTTCACAACCACCGATAGCAAAGCGAAAATTTCGACGACGACGGTGAAAACTGACAACGAAATGTATACGAAGATTTCGGATACGCTCGTTCCGTGGATTGATTCTTACGGCTACGTTTCGGAAATCCATAAGATAGTCCAAATCAAGATGTACGTCAAGAATAACAAGGTGGATAAGGAAATCTTCTTGGACAAAGAAATGTCGGTGCATATGAACACCGGTTTCACCGATCTCGAAGGATACAGAGTGTTCATCGTGTACAGCGACAATGGTCAATATGCTGAAATCACGAACTACACGACTTCGACCGAAGCAAATAATCCCGATAAAGTTTATATCGATTTCGATACCGACAGACTCGGATGGATAGTCTTCGTGCAAGCAGATCCCGTCATCTACACTCCCGTTGCGGGAATTCCGTTCTGGGTGTGGATAATCGTCGGCGTCGGTGCGGCAGTTATAATCGGCCTTGCACTCGGCCTCGGAATCGGCTTGTCCAAGAAGAAAAAAGCGGCAGTCGCAGGCGCCGGAATGACTATGGACGTTCCTACCGAAGAACCCGTTCAAGCGGAAGAACCCGTGAGTGAGCCCACTCCCGAACCTACTCCCGAACCTACTCCCGAACCTACGCCGGAACCTACGCCGGAACCCACTCCGGAACCTGAAAAGGAACCTGAAAAAGAGCCCGATGAGCCCGCTCCCGAGCCTACGCCCGAACCCGTGGAAGAACCGGCACCCAAGAGAGTAAGACCCGCGAAACCCACGCACGTAGGCAAGAAGAAACCTCCCGTTATCGGAATAAAGGAAGGCGCGGACGTAAATGCAAAATCCATATCCGCTCCCGACTTCTCGAACCCCGCACCTGAAACCGCGGCACCCGAAGTTTCATCGCCCGAGGCGGCAGTTCCCGAAACTCCCGCACCCGAACAATCGGCTGAAACTCCTATGCCGGAAGCGGCGGCGGATACCGAGAAAAAGCCTCCCGTCGTCGGAAAAAAGAAACCGCCCGTAGTCGGCAAAAAAGACTAACGAGTAATAATTGATGAACGCAAGGGAATTTTCCCTTGCGTTCTGTTTTTTATTGGATTTCTTTCATAGAAGTTTAAGGGCGGCGAATTAGAATTGAGCCGTAAGGCGCTGAAAAAATCAATACTTTACAACTGAACGAATGCAGAGTATAATTATTATATCAAATAAGGGAGTAACAAATTATGAAAAAAATTGCAATCGGCTGTGACCACGGCGGTATCGTCCTCAAAGAAAGCGTAATCGCTACCCTCGAATCCCTCGGCGCGGAAGTCGTCGACCTCGGCACTTACAACACGGATTCCGTTGATTATCCGACCTACGGGCTCAAAGTAGCGGAGGCAGTCGCGAGCGGCGAATGCGACGCAGGCGTGCTTATGTGTGGCACGGGTATCGGCATTTCCATATCCGCAAACAAAGTCCCCGGCATAAGAGCGGCGGTCGTGACGAATACTTATATGGCACAACTCACCAAAAACCACAACAACGCAAATATAATCGCACTCGGCGGCAGAGTAATCACCCCCGAAGAGGCGAAAGATATCGTCACCGCATGGTATACGGCGGAATACGAGGGCGGAAGACATCAACGCCGTCTCGATATGATAACCGATATCGAAAAGAAGTATAGCAAATAAAATGATAGAAGAGGTCTTGAAAGAGATTAAATCCGCGGAAGAGCAGGCGTCCGAGATGCAGTCGAAAGCGTTTACGGACGGGAAACAGATTGTTTTGGACGCCGAAATCAAAGCGGAGAAAGAGAAAAGGGAAACCGTTTTGCAATGCAAAGCGGATTTTCGTCGCGCGGTCGCAGACGCCGAGAAAAAGGCGGAAGAAAAACGCGCGGAAATAATAGAAAAAGGTGAAACTGCGGCGTCTGAATACGTCGAAAGCAAGCGCGAAAGCGCGGATGCGAAAGCAAACGAATTGCTGGGTATTTTGCTCGATAAGTATATCAAATGATCGTTGAAATGAAAAAACTGGTGCTCATAGGGCATCGGTCGGACAGATTCAATCTTTTCAAGGCGTTGCACCAAAGCAAATTGGTAGAAATCGTAGCGACGAAGGATATCGGCGATACGGTGCGACTTGACAATTCTCGAACGAAGGAGGAGATTGACGGAAAGATTTTCCGCATATCCTCCGCCTTCGATTTCTTGCGCGCGCAGAAAAAACTTGCGCAAAAAACTCAAAAAGAAAGCAAAAATACCGATAATCCCTACGTATACACGCCCGTAAAAGAAGCGCCGTTTAGTTCTATTGCAAGAATGGATTACGACGATTTTTCTATGATAAGCGCACAGGAATACGAATTGCTGGCGGACGTAGAGGAACTTGAATCCATAAAAAACGAAAGGCAGGAACTCGAATCCGAAAAGCAGAAGATTCTTGCCGAAAACGAATCGCTTGCGGTCTATGAAGAAATCGCAATGCCTTTTTCGTCCATCGTCGGCGGCAAAAATTTCTCCGTCGTCGTCGGCTCCGTGGTCGGCTCGAAGTCCGAAACCGTCTTACGTGCCAACGAAATAGACGGCGTATACGTCGAGGTTTTCAACGGGCAAAAGGCGAAACCTTTCGTTGCCGTAACTCTCAAAGAGAATGAAAACGAATTGACCGCGATTTTGCAAAGTGCGGATTTCGTGAAATGCCCGTTTTCATACGATTGCACGGCAAAAGAAAAAATTGAAAATAATAACGCGCGCATTGCGGATATCGAAAAGAGCAAATTCGATTTGATGGTGCGTGCGCTCGAAAAAGAGAAAGTAGTCGGAAAATTGAAAACTTTGTACGACTATTATCTCATAGAAAAAGCAAAATTCGACGCTCTCGACGGTTTTGCAACGACCGAAAAGGCGTTCGTGCTCGAAGGTTGGTTCCCGGCAGACAAGGAAAACGACCTCAAAAAGATACTCGACAAGGTTTCGGACAGGCTGGTGTATGAATTCAGAAATCCCGAAGAAGGGGATGCAGTGCCCACCCTCGTGCGTTCGAACAAAATCGTCGAGCCTTACGAAGATATAACGAATATGTTCTCGGTGCCGAAATACGGCGATGACATAGACCCGAATCCGATTATGACGTTCTTTTACTTCCTGTTTTTCGGAATTATGGTGGCGGACGCCGTATACGGACTCATATTTGCGGTTGCGGGATTCGTACTGTACAAGATTTCGAAACCCGTCCCCGGCAAAGGCAGACTTATGCTCATCATCGCAATGGGCGGAATATCGACCGCGATATGGGGCATGCTATTCGGCAGTTATTTAGGATTCCCGACGCCTGATATGAACAAATCCTTTGCCTTGCTGTTCAATCCGCTTGACGAGCCGCTGAAAATGCTCGTAATGTGCTTTGCGCTCGGATTTTTGCAGATAGTCGTCGGAATGTTCGTGAACGCGCTGAATCTCATCAAACATAAAAACTATCTCGGTGCGGTGTCGGACGTGCTGTCCTGGTATTTTATATTCGGAGCGATAGGCTGTCTTGCGGCGGGACTTCTTATAAAAGGCGCGCCGTCTTGGCTTAAATATATCGCGATTGCGCTTGCGGCGGTCGGCGTCGTCCTTCTTCTCGTCGGCGGAATAAAGAGTGCGAAAGGCCCCGTCAAGGGCATGATAGGAAGGGTGAGCAAACTCTACGATATAGTCAACGTGCTGTCCGATATATTGAGTTATTCCCGACTTTTCGGACTTGCGCTTTCGGGCGGAGTGGTCGCGATGGTCGTCAATATGATTTGCAATATAGTGGCGGGATTCTTCCCCGCAAACCTGCAATTCATCGGATATATCATTTGTATTCCCGTCTATCTCATCGGGCATACGTTCAATATAGCGATATCCGCACTGGGCGCATACGTGCATAACTGCCGCTTGCAATACATTGAATTCTTCGGCAAGTTCTACACGGGCGGAGGAAGACAATTCATTCCGTTTGCGTCGAGAACGAAATATACCTATATCGACACAAGCAAAGAATACGAATCTCTGACCGATGCGGCGGAAGTCGCGGTCAAAGCATAAAAAATCGCACGATTTTCGTGTAGGAGGTAATATATGACTCTCGGAACATTTATCGCAGTTTTAGGTGCGGCATGCGCGGCAATCTTTGCAGGCATAGGCTCGGCGGTTGGCGTCGGCATGGCGGGCAAAGCGGCGGCGGGCGTTACGGCGGAAGACCCCGACAAGTTCTCAAAATGTCTTGTTTTGCAACTTCTTCCCGGCACGCAAGGTATTTACGGTTTGTTGATTGCGTTCATCGTGTTCATCAAAATCGATTTGTTCGGCGGAATACTCGGCTTGACCGTGGAATCCGGACTTACGTTGTTCGCAGGCTGTATGCCTATGGCAATCGTTGGTCTTATTTCCGCACTGTATCAGTCGAAAGTCGCGTGTAGCGGTATCGCGCTCGTAGCGAAACGCCCCGAAGAAAGCGGTAAGGCAATCATTTTGACCGCAATGGTCGAAACCTACGCCGTTCTTGCACTGCTTACGTCCTTCCTTGCGGTTATGATGCCCGCAGTGAACACCGTAGCGTAATAAGAGGATAAGATGAGCAAAGATGCGATTATCGAAAAAATAATTTCGGATGCCGAAAGAAAAGCGGACGCGATTTTGGGCGAGGCGCAAAACAAGGCAGACGAAATCATAGCGGCGGCGTCGCAGGAATGTAAGGCGTATCTTGCAAAGAATATGCACGATATCGACGTCGCAGTGGCGGAAATAGCGACGAGGAGCGAAACCGTTGCCGAACTCGACGCGAGAAAACTCGGATTGGGCGCGAAAGCAAAAGTGCTGGATTCGACCTATGCACTCGTCCTCGATAAGTTGAAAAACCTCGACAAGAAGACGCTGAAAGCGTTGCTTTTAGGCATGCTCGACGAGGCTGAAGACGGCGACGAAGTGATTATATCCGAAAACGAAAAGAGCATCGTGACCGCAAAAGTCGTGGCGGACGTAGCGAAGAAAAAAGGCATTAACCTTACGCTTTCGTCGACGTACGGCGATTTTGCAGGCGGGATGATTTTGTCCGGGAAAGGCGCGGATAAAAACCTCACTTTCGAGGCGGAACTCGACGTTTTGCGCGAAGATACCGAAGCGAAAGTCGCAAAGGAGTTGTTTGACTGATGTCCGATAAGTTCTTGTTTGAAAACGCTCGAATAAAAGCCATGGAGAGCAAGTTGCTCACTTCGCAACATATGCAACGGCTTTCCGAATGTTCGTCTACGGACGAGGCGTTTAAGGTTATTCTCGAACTCGGTTTCGGACAAGGACAAACCGTAGCGCAAGGAGATTTCGACGCACTGATTGCAAACGAAGAAGAAAGTTTGATAGCGTTTTTGAAAGCGTTCAACGTGGACGGCGCCCTCGACGCGTTCCTTCTTTCGCAAGACTATCACAACGCAAAAGCACTCGTCAAAGCGGAAATCATCGGGGATAAAAATCCCGCGCTCATGCCCGAAGGACTGACCTCGGTCGATGTGATTAAGGGCGCGATTTCGGGCGGTAGAGAAGGAATAAGCGCGATTATGGCGGAGTGTTTCGATTCTGTCGGCGCAAGAATTTCGGACGGCAGCGTGACTTCTCGCTTTATCGACGTGACTTTTGACAAGGGTTTATTCCGCGAACAACTCGAAAAGGCGAAAAAAGGCGGAAAACTCGTGGTCGGGCATTTCGTATCCGCAATAGATTATGCGAATATATCCGCTTTCTATCGCACCGAAAAAATAGGTGCGGACGTAGAATTTTTCAAGGAGAATTTCATCGACGGCGGAAAGATTGCATACTCGACTTTCGAGAGATGTTATGGCTTGAACGAGGCGCTTAAAAACGAATTGAAATCCACGCCTTACGAGGATATCTTCACCGCGCTTGCGGAAAGCGGAAATCTCGTCGGATTCGAGGTTGAAAGGGATAACGAAATCCTTCGCGGGTGGAAAAAGGAGTTTAACGACCTCGACACTCCCGCGCCTATAATATATTACTATCTGGCAAAACGCACCGAAATAAAGGTGGCAAAACTCATCGCGGCAGGCATAAAAAACAACGTGTCGCCGTCGTTAATCAAAGAAAGGACGCGTGAAATTTATGGAGCGTAACGGCATTGCGGTTGTAGGAGATAAGGATTCCGTCCTCGCATTCAAGGCGATAGGTCTTGACGTCTTTCCCGTGGAGGGAGAGATTGACGCGCGCGAAACCGTCAAACAAGTCGCAAGGACGTACTCCGTAATTTTCATCACGGATAAAATAGCAATAAGTATAGACAGTTTACTCAAACGATATAAGTCCCGTCCTTATCCCGTCGTCGTGCCCATTCCCTCCGCGGAGGGCAACAGCGGATTCGGAATGAAAGGAATCCAAAGCGACGTGGAAAAGGCTATCGGGTCGGATATTTTGTTTGACGACAAAGAGGATAAATGATGGAATCAGGAAGAATCGTTAAGGTTTCCGGACCGCTAATCGTCGCCGAAAATATGGCGGACAGCAAAATGTATGACGTTGTCAGAGTCAGCGAAAAGCAACTCATCGGCGAAATTATCGAGTTGAGAGGAGATAAAGCCTCCATTCAAGTCTACGAAGAAACGAGCGGGCTCGGTCCCGGTGAAGAAGTCACGTCTACGGGCATGCCGTTGTCCGTCGAACTTGCCCCCGGTCTTATCGAGGGTATTTACGACGGAATACAGCGTCCCTTGAAAAAACTCCGCGACGTATCGGGCGACCGTATCGCAAGAGGAGTTTACGTCCCCGCGGTCGATCACGACAAGAAGTGGGATTTCACCCCTACGGTCAAAGTCGGGGATAACGTCGTGCCCGGTTCGGTCGTGGGTACGGTGCAGGAAAACGTTCTCGTTCTGCATAAAATCATGGTTCCTTACGGCGTGAAAGGCGTCGTGAAAGAGATAAAGACGGGTAGTTTCACCGTCGACGAAACAATTGCCGTCGTGACTACGGATAGCGGCGACGTGAACGTGACTATGCTCCAACGCTGGCCCGTTAGAAAAGGTAGACCATATAGCGAAAAACTATCCCCGAAAACCCCTCTCGTTACGGGACAACGCGTCATAGACACTCTTTTCCCGATTGCAAAAGGGGGCGTGGCGGCGGTTCCCGGCCCGTTCGGTAGCGGAAAAACCGTCGTGCAACACCAACTTGCCAAGTGGGCGGACGCGGATATAATCGTCTACGTCGGTTGCGGAGAGCGCGGAAACGAGATGACGGACGTCTTGAACGAGTTCCCCGAACTCAAAGACCCGCGCAGCGGCGAACCTCTTATGAAGAGAACCGTGCTTATAGCGAACACGTCGGATATGCCCGTTGCGGCGCGCGAGGCGTCCATATATACGGGTATCACGATTGCGGAGTATTTCCGCGATATGGGTTATTCGGTTGCAATTATGGCGGATTCGACGTCCCGTTGGGCGGAGGCGTTGCGCGAAATGAGCGGACGACTGGAAGAAATGCCCGGTGAAGAAGGATATCCTGCGTATCTCAGTTCCCGTCTTGCGGAGTTTTACGAGAGAGCGGGACTTGTCAAAGTCCTCGGCAGAGAGAACGAAATCGGCTCGATTACCGCAATCGGAGCGGTTTCACCTCCGGGCGGCGACCTCAGCGAGCCCGTATCTCAAAGCACTCTGCGTATCGTCAAGGTGTTCTGGGGACTGTCTGCGTCCCTTGCGTATAAACGCCATTTTCCCGCGGTGGATTGGCTCACGAGTTATTCTCTTTATGCCGATAAACTCGGCGAATGGTATCGCGACAACGTCGGCGAAGAATGGGTATCTCTGCGCGCGACTGCTATGAGAATATTGCAAGAAGAGGCGTCCCTTAACGAAATAGTGCAACTCGTCGGCATGGACGCGCTTTCTCCCAAAGACAGACTCACTATGGAAACCGCAAAATCCTTGCGCGAAGACTATTTGCACCAAAACGCATTCCACGAAGTGGACACCTATGCGTCCCTTGGGAAACAGTGCAGAATGTTGAAACTCATCCTTGAATTTAACCGTCAAGGCAATGACGCACTGGATAAAAACGTGGATATAGAAGATATTCTCGAACTCAAAATCAAGGATAAAATCGGCAGAGCAAAGTATATTCCCGAAGAGGAAATCGACAAATTCGACGACCTCGAACAAGAACTCAAAAAACAAATGCTTGCCCTCTCCGGCGAAGGAGGCATAGATGCTTAAAGAATACAAGACCATAAGAGAAATCGTCGGGCCGCTTATGCTCGTCGAGGGCGTGGACGGCGCGAAATACGACGAACTCGTGGAAATCAGGCAGGAAAACGGGGACGTAAGACGCGGCAAAGTGCTCGAAGTCAATCGCGATAAAGCACTCGTACAACTGTTCGAACCGTCGCAAGGCATAAAAATGTCTACGTCAAAGGCAAGATTTCTCGGAAAGAGTATGGAACTCGGAGTTTCGGAAGAGATGCTCGGCAGAGTTTTCGACGGAATGGGCAATCCCCGCGACGGCGGTGCGCCTATTATTCCCGAAATGAAAATGGATATCAACGGGCAACCCATAAATCCCGTCGCACGCGATTATCCCAACGAGTTTATTCAGACGGGCGTCAGCGCGATAGACGGACTGAACACCCTTGTCAGAGGACAAAAACTTCCCGTGTTTTCCATGTCCGGTCTTCCCCATGCGGAACTTGCGGCGCAAATCGCGCGTCAAGCAAAAGTTCTCGGCTCGGATAGCAAATTCGCAGTCGTTTTCGCGGCTGTCGGCATAACCTTCGAAGAGGCGGATTTCTTCATTTCGGATTTCCGCAAAACGGGCGCAATCGAAAGGGCGGTCGTGTTCGTCAACCTTGCAAACGACCCCGCAATCGAGCGTATTGCAACTCCTCGTATGGCGCTCACGGCGGCGGAATATCTTGCGTATGAAAAGGATATGCACGTCCTCGTCATCACGACGGATATCACTAACTATGCAGAGGCTCTCCGCGAAGTTTCGGCGGCAAGAAAGGAAGTCCCTGGGCGTAGAGGATACCCCGGATATCTTTATACGAACCTCGCGACTATGTACGAGCGCGCGGGTAGAATCGTAGGGAAGAAAGGCTCTATCACTCAAATTCCTATTTTGACCATGCCCGAAGACGACAAGACGCACCCAATCCCCGACCTTACGGGCTATATAACCGAGGGACAAATCATCCTTTCGAGAGAGTTGTATAAGAAAGGGCTGAATCCGCCTATCGACGTTTTGCCCTCCCTGTCCCGCTTGAAAGATAAGGGCATCGGAGCGGGGAAAACGAGAGAAGATCACGCGGATACCATGAACCAATTGTTCAGCGCATACGCACAGGGCAAAGAGGCGAAGGAACTCAGTTCCATTCTCGGCGAGGCGGCACTTACCGAAACGGATAAAAAATTCGCGCGATTTGCCGAAGAATTCGAAAAACGCTACGTTTCGCAAGGATTCGAAACCGATAGAACGATAGAAGAAACCCTAAATCTCGGATGGGAACTTTTGGGGATGCTCCCGAGAGGTGAACTGAAACGAATCAGAGATGCATATCTCGACAAATATCTTCCCGTTAAGGAATAACGCAAGGACGAAAAGATGGCAAGACTGAACGTAAATCCGACAAGAATGGAATTAAGGCGGCTCAAAACCCGTCTGAAAACCGCTACGCGCGGGCATAAACTGCTCAAGGATAAGTCGGATGAAATGATACGTCAATTTATGGCGCTCGTGAAAGAGAACAAGAGGTTGAGAGAGGAAGTCGAAGAAAAACTGTCCGACGCTCTCAAAAACTTCATGCTTGCGCGCGCCGTTTCGAGCGACGCGACTATCGAAGAGGCGATAGCCATGCCGTCTAATAACGTAAAACTCGTGCTGTCCGAAAAAAACCTTATGGGAGTGGACGTCCCCGCGTTTGAAATCGAAGAGGGAGAGAACAAGGAATTGTATCCTTATTCGTTTGCGGGCGTCACTGCGGAATTAGACGGTTCGATTGCCACTCTTTCGGGACTTCTCGGCGACATGCTGAAACTTGCCGAAGTGGAAAAATCATGCAATATGCTTGCGGACGAAATCGAGAAAAACAGGCGTCGCGTCAACGCTCTCGAATACGTTATGATACCGCAGCTCGAAGAAACCATAAAGTATATCACTATGAAACTTGACGAAAACGAAAGAAGTTCGATAATAAGAATGATGAAAGTCAAGTCCATGATAGAGAATAGAGAAGAGTAAAATAAAATCCGCCGTCGGCGGATTTTTTTATAAATATTATTAATAAATTAAACGTGAGAAATCGCACCCGCAATAGTTTTGTCTGTATATTCCCAGTTCTTTAGAAAGCGTTATGGAGCGGAGAAATCCGTTTTGTTTTTTGAAGTCGGAGTCGAGATATTCGACGCCGTATTCGCTTGCGATTTGTCGTCCTATTTCGTTGATTAAGGGTGCGTTTTTGTGAGGACTTACGGTGAGAGTGGTCGCGAAAAAGTCGTATTCGTCTTTGTGCTCCGCCAAAAATTCCGCCGTTTTAGTCAGCCTTAGTTTGAAACATTCTGGGCAACGCAGTCCCCCTTCGCGCTCTTTTTCAAACCCTTTTGCCGCCGTCAAAAATTCGATTTCGTCTTGTTCGGGGACGATTAGTTTTACGGACGGAAAATGCTCAATCAACGTTTTAAGTGCGTCTTCTCGTCTGATAAACTCTTCTTTCGGTTGAATGTTCGGATTGTAATAAAACGCCGTCACGTCGAAACGCTCGACGAGTCGTTCGATTGAACCGCAAAAACACGGTGCACAACACGCGTGAAGTAGAAGTTTGTTTTTGTCGCCTGTTACGTCGAATATATTCATAGCATCATGGATAGCGCGATAAGGTTTTGCCCGACGTAGTAGAAGACGAGTACGAAGGGGAATATCGCCGCGCGATTGACCGTTTTATTGTAGTTGAGAAATGCGAGAATCAAGTCGCTTGCCGCAAACAAAACCGTGCCCGACAATATCATTTTCGTGGCGACGGTCGCACCCGCCGTGTAGAGGTTGCACGCGCTTGCAAGAAACGTGCCTGCGACGACTGAATATAGAAGTGCGCCTACCGCCATTACGGGTTTGTCGGCGGAGAGTAGTTTGAGTTTGAAAAGCACGACGACTATTACGGGAAGTCCGAGTATCAATGCAAGCAGGGCGTGATTGAAAGTACCCGCGCGCAAAATAAACGCGACGATGAAAAGCACGTGTCCCGCAATAAACGTAAGCATACCGCCCGCGTCCAGTGCCATTTGTATTTTAGGGTTTGACGAACGATAACCGAGAAGGACGTCCCCTATAAGTCCTGCGACCAAAGCGCAAAGGATAAGGACGGAAGTCGAGGACGGATTCATCGAATAAGCAAGCGAGCCGCTCACGACGAAACAAAGACTTGCAAGACTTTTTGCAATAGTCTTTTTTAGCGTTTGTCCTTTTTTGTCGAAATAGAGGGTCAGCACGACGAAAATCGCCGTAACTGCCGAAATCGTAATTGCCGCTGTTTTCATAATTTCACCTGAAACCATTATATCATCTCGTGCGCGTGCGGGCAATATAAAAATTATTATAGTATAAAATATAAATTCGTTGTTGAGTGTGGCGGATATGTATGTTATAATAAGATGAAAACTTGCGTGGTTTTGCTTTTAACGCAATGCGACAAGCAATCACGTCACAGAGGTGCATATGGAAACATTGACCGAAACCGCCCGTAACGACGCGCGTATAGTCGTCAAGGGGACGGGAATTAAGAAAAAATTCGTCAACGGAAACGTCGAAACCGACGTGCTGAAAGGCATTGACCTCGAAGTTGCGGAGGGCGAATTTCTCGCGATAGTGGGTGAGTCGGGAAGCGGCAAGTCCACTCTTCTCTATATCCTTGCGGGGATAGACAAGCCGACGGACGGAAAGGTGGAAATCGACGGCGTCGACCTTTCGACCGTATCAGACGAAACCCTTGCCGAAATGCGTAGAAGAAAAATTTCATTCGTTTATCAATACGACAATCTCGTGCCGAATTTGACCGCGTACGAGAATATCGTTTTGCCGCTTATGCTCGACAAGAAAAAGGAATCCGAATATAAGGAAGAAGTGAAGTCCCTTGCGGATTATTTGGGTATAACCGAAAGGCTTGATAATTATCCGTCGCAACTGTCTGGCGGCGAACAACAACGCGTCGCGCTTGCACGCGCGCTTGCGACCTCTCCCGAAGTCGTGTTTTTGGACGAACCTACGGGAAGCCTCGACCGTGAACGCGGAACGGGGGTTATGGAACTTTTGAAAGACGTGAACGCAACGAGAAAAGTAGCCCTCGTTATGGTTACCCACTCCGTTGCCCACTCGCAATACGCAACGAGAAAAGTCGAAATAGAGGACGGACTTATAAAAGGATAGTATGATTGCAAAACTTGCATGGAAAAACGTAAAGTCAAGACCTCTTCGCGCCACTGCGACTATATTGGTTATAGCCGTTGCGGTGGCGTTGCTGTTTTGTATGTTCTCGTTCAAAGACGCGGTTTACGAATACATTTTTGCAGTAGAAACCGCCGATTCGGGGAATAGCAACGTTCTCGTGCGTACGAATTCCACGACGCCGAGAATCATGAATTCGAAAGGACTTGAAAATATTGACGGCGTAGAGGACGTCGTCGCCACGCTTGCCATGTACGCGCTTTACGACGGAGAATACGTGCGCGTGCGCGGCTTCGAAAGCGGAAAAGCGGAAAGCCTGCAAAAGATAAAAGTAGTGGACGGAGATTTGTCCGCGCTTGAAGATAACGTGGATAACGTCGTCGTGTCCCGCGCGTTTGCGGATGAGAAAAACGTGAAAGTAGGGGATGCGTTGACCCTTGTCAACGGCTCTTTCAAAAACACCTTTTACGTGTGCGCGATTGCGGAAAACGACGGATACTTTTTGAGCGGTGCGCCGTATACTTTCATCGGCAGAGTGGAGGGGACGTCCCGCCTTCTCGTCGGTGAAAACAAGATTTTCAACGAAATTTATCTCGTGACTTCGTCTGCGGATAAGGTCATCGAAACTTTGAAATCCCACGAATTATACAAAGACTTTACAATCGATTATGCGGAAGATTCGGACTATATCGGGACACAAGCGGATTCCTTGTCTGCACCCGTAGTCGTCGCAGGGCTCGGCGTTATCGTGCTGGCGGTCGCTTGCATAGTGCTTATATCCTTGACGACGGTTGCAGAAAGACGCAAGTACGTGTCTAAACTCACCGTCATAGGCGCGACGAGAAGAGATATTCTCGGTGTGTTCCTTGTAGAAACGTTATTCGTGTCCTTTATCGGCGCAGTCGTAGGCTCCGTTCTTGCGGGCGGACTGTTTGCTTTGCTCGTCAAATTGATTTTGTCCTCAATGATAGGATTCAGCATAAACGGACTTTATCTTTTCGGTGCGTCGGCACTCGGATTCGCATTGTCCGTGCTTGGCGTGATTATCCCCGTAGCGTCCTCTTTCCGCTCGTCGGTCAGAGAAAACGAATTCGCGGTCGAGAAAAAGAGCGTCGTCAAAATCGCATTTCCCATTGCGCTTACTCTTGCGACCGTCGTGTCCGTCGTCGTGGAGCATACCGTTGCTAGTGCGAAAGGCGGATTGTCAATCGTCAACGTATTGCTTTTGCTGCTGACTGCGGTCGTGGATATTCCTTATATATATCGCGCGATTGCGAAAGCGCTGTCGAAGAGTAAAAATGCAAAAGTTGCTATCGTCGGCAAGTTCGAGTCGAGAAACAAACGACATTCCAATTTGCAAACGCTGACGGCGGGGACTGCGGTCGTTATGCTGCTGTTTATGGCGTGGACTTTGACGACTGAAATATTTACGGGTTATCTGTCCGAATTCGAGGATAAAATATTCATCACCAACGTGAGCGAAAGCATTGCGGAATCCGCGGACGCAGACGGCATACTCTCCGTGGACGGCGTGAAGAGCGTAACTCCTATGGTTTGGAAACAAGGGGACGTCATTCTCCCTAACGGAAAAGTGAAAACGGTCAATATTCTCGGCTCGGCGGGGGCGTTAGACCTCATCGACTTCGAATATATAACGGACGAGTCCGCGGTTAGAAACGCGGTGACGCAGGACGGATACGTCGTCATAGACAAGGCGTATGCGGAACTTTACGGCGTCGGGGTCGGAGATACTCTCTCTTTCGATATCGACGGGAATAAGGCGGATTTGATTGTCGGCGGAATCACTCATCACGTTTTGTTCGGCGGAAATTATATCGTGATATCCCTCGACAATTTGAAAAATAAGTTCGGAATAGGCGCGGATACCGTGATTGCGGTCGCAGACGACCCCGCTCTTGTCGCAGAGAGAATAAGAGGGAAGTATTCCGAAAAGAATTACTACGCAACCGAAGCACTCACCATGTACGAATGGGACGCGGAATCCATGTCCGCCGTGTTCGACCTCGTCGGCACGCTCGCGATTATTCTTGCGGTGCTTACGTATCTCGTGCTTATCGCTTCCGCAGTCGTGTCTTTCCCCGCGGACGACAAGGCAAGGACTTCGCTTCTCTCGGCGGGCGTATCGAAAAACGGATTGCTCGGCATGGAAATCGGCAAGAACGTTTTCACTGCGATTACGTCTTATGCAGTGTCTTTCGGGATAAGCGTCGCCGTCACGGCGTCTCTCATCAACGCGTTGCGCTTGTTCGACCTGTACTACGGATTTATGTATAACGCGGGAATCGTCGCCCTCGTCGGCGGAGTGATTGCCGTTGCATATACTCTTATACCGCTTTTGCTCGGCTATAAGCGGAAATACAATATGTTGAGAAAGTGACTATGAAATCGAAAAAGGTATTGATTTTAGTTTTATGTGCGGTGTTGATTGCGACTTTCGCAGTCGGATTTTCCGCTTGCAACAAGAATAAAAACAACGACGATCAGCCGTCGGAGCAGGAGTTGAGAAACGCCGCTTGTACGGATTTGACGATTGCCGTCCTTAGTAGGCTCGACGCGGACTGGGGCGGGCTTTTGAACGACGACGAAGTTGCGGCACTTGAAAACGGCGGCGATTATATCCTTTCTTACGAATGGACGAATTTGATTGTGCGTACCGTCGGCGAAAGCGGATTGCAAACCGCTAAAATCAATAAAATCAAAGACTTCACCCTGTCCGAAGACGGCGGAAAAGTGTTTTCCGAAGACGTGGACGTGAATACGATTGCGAAACTTATGAGAGAGGCGGGGCTCACTGCCGACGATGCGAAAAACGTTGCGTACAACCTTACTCAAGCCTTGGTGACGAAGTCCGAAAGCGTTTATTCGCGGGCGAAAGAAAGATTGTCCGCAATCCCTTTGAGCGCGGCGGCGCGCAGTAACGCACTATCCGCAATCGAGCGTTGCGACGAGGGAATAAACTCACTCGCCGAATTGAGCGCAAATAAAGACTCTGTTTCCGCACTTCTTGCGGACGCGGAAAACGGACTTAAAAATTTGTTTGCGTTTGCATATAAGGCGGCGGATTTGCTTGCAGGGGACGAAGACCTTGTGACCAAACTCTCGTCGGGCACTTTGTCTTCTGCGTCCGACGACGAAATCGTGACCTATCTCAACGGCGTTATGGCGTCCGTCCGCGAATTGCGCACGGCGATGACGGACGACGAAGTTGCAAAAGTCGGGCGCGCACTCGACGCACTATGCTCTCATCTTGAAAAGGCGGTATTCGGAAACGAAGTCGCAAACTCCGCCGTGGACGTACTCAGCTACGCGCGTCTTTTGTCGGACTACGTCCCTGATTTCTGCGACCTTTTAGAAACCGCAAGCGACTTCGTGCTTGCGAAAAATCTCGAAGGCACGACGGGGGAATATATCACGCTCAAGGATTTCACGACCGTCAACACCGGGGATGAATACGTCACCGATGACTCACAAATCAACAACGACGTTTTGACGATTCGCGCGATTTTGTTCGCACTGGGCGTTAATCCTTATATAAAGAATACGGACTCCGCAAAATACGAGGAATCCGTCGCGGCGGCAAAGACGAAAGTGCTTGAACTTTATGACAAATTCGTGCGGACTAGCGACGGCGTATACGAAAAGGAAATTATATTCGTTTACGTTTGCTGTGCGTTGAATCAAAGAGATTCGGATAAGGTAATCGGCACGGATTTGACCGTAGGGGACGTGGGCGTCCTTTTGCAAAAGGAAGTGGCACTCTCCATTTTCAAGGGCTTGTATGAGAAATATTCCACGGGGGATACGAGCGTCAAAAACTCTTTGCGCGATACGGCGAGAACGCTTATTAGTTACTACACGGGCGAAGATAACGTCACCGTCACCGAAACGATAACCGCAAGTTGGTATAACGAAGTTTTGGCGAAGACGAAGGCGAAAATCGAAAGCGACCTCGACGCGATGCTTCCCGCGGTGCAAGCGAATATCAGAAACGAGTATATCGAATATTTGTTCGACGAGGCGTTCGATTCCCTTGCCGACGTAGCGACGTCCGCTCCCGTGAAACGCTCCGACGCGGAGTATGAAAATTTGGTGAAAGCAATGGAAGAGGTCGCGGAAATTCTCATCCCGACCGTCCGAGAATAGGAGATAATTATGGCACTGTTCAAACTCAAAAAGAAACTTGTCGAGGGCGTTGACAAAATGCTCAAAGACGACAAACTTTTGCAACTCATCGCACCCCTTCCCGACGTGGAAAAAGGCAAGAGATTTTTGTTCATAGGGCCTCACCCCGACGATATCGAAATAGGCGCGGGAGCGACCCTCGTGAAACTTGCGCGTATGGGAAAGGATATCAAAATGCTCGTTTGCACTGACGGCGGAGCAGGCACCTCCAACCCTACGATAACTGCGGCGGAAGTTGCACAAACAAGACTTAACGAGTGCAAAAAGGCTGTTTCAACCCTTAATACGAACGGCAACGTCGAATTCGAGCGTCTTAATTTCGAGGACGGAGGTCCGTACTCGGAACAAGACCTTGCGGTTGAAATCGGCAGAGTGATTTACGAATACGCACCCGACGTCATCTTCTGTCCCGATCCGCATCTTCCCACCGAAACGCACCCCGACCATTTGAAGTGCGGTCGTGCTACGAACACCGCTTTGTTTATCTCGAGTTATCGTATCGTGGCGGAGCGCAACGGACTGAAACTCGACCCCGATAAGATAAAATCCAACCACGTGATTGCATATTACTATACGCATCGTGCGAACACTTTCGTCGAATTCACCGACGACGACCAACTCAAACAAGTCGAACTTATGAAGTGCCACGAGTCTCAAATGTCCTCCGCACTTGCAGAAGGACAGGCGTTGTATCTTGCACTCCGCGCAAACAGAATGGGCGCACAAGCAGGCGTCAAACAGGCTGAAGGTTTCTTCGTCGAGGCACCCATGCACCAACACTGTGTGACCGAATCGAACGCATGGTGACAAGACGTGCGCATACGTGCGCCGTCGATATCGCTTGACAGATAGAATTAAAAATAATATTATATACGTGCAATCCCAAACGATGAGCATTCGGAGTGTAAGACGGCAGAGATAGATATAGGATAATTCTATGCCACCATTTTACGCGGTGGCTTTTTTTGTGGATTCAGGAGGTTAGTATGAAAAGAATAGGAGTGGTCGGCATAGTCGTGTCGGGGGACAGAAAGGTGTCCGTTGAAATTCAAAAGGTTTTGAGTGATTTTGCCGATATCATCGTGGGCAGAATGGGCGTGCCTCGCGACGGCGTGAATACTATCGCGCTTGTAGTCGAAGGAAGTGTGGAGAGAATATCCGCTCTCACTGGGAAACTCGGAAAGTTTTCGGAAGTGTCGGTCAAGTCGGCGATAACTTCCGTGGAAATCGAATAATAAGGAGCAATATATGAAAAAAGCGTTAATATCCGTTATAGCAATCGTGCTTTGCTTATGCACGATGAGTTTCGTTGCTTGCAACGACGACAACGCACCCGATACGAACGGCGAAAACAAGGTCGCATACGTGCAATACGTTGCGGACGGCAGTCAAGCGGCGACTTTGCTTGCGGGCGGAAAAGTGGACTATATCGTAGTCGGAGAGCCTGCCGCAAGCGCACAAAAGAACAGACTTTCATTAAATGCGGAAATGAATATGCAGACGGCGTACGCCGCCGCAAGCGGAGTGAGCAATTATCCGCAAGCGGGCATTTTCGTCAAGTCCTCTCTTGCGGGGGACGCGGAATTTATGGATTCACTTTTCGCACTCCTTGCCGAAAACAAACAATGGGTTTCGAACAACAAAACGCAAGTAACAGAAGAGGCGAAGAAGTTGTATGCAAGCGCGACTTTCCCCGCGGTGTCTATTCCTCGTTGTGCGATTGACGGTGAAAAACTCGACGACGCGGGCAAGACGGAGATTTTGACCTTCCTTAACACCGTTATGCCCGAGGACGGAAACGGTAACGCGATAGATTGGGACGCACTTGCGGATACCCTTTTCACCGCAAACACGTCGGTCGCGGGGGATAATCTCCGTTTCGCCGCACCCGAAGGCACTCCCGCACTCGCAATGCTGACCCTTGCATCGAACGGAAAACAAATCGGCGGAAAGAGCGTGACTTACGAAGCGGTTTCTCCGTCTAATATTGCATCCGAAATGGCGGCGGGAAAGAGCGATATAGTCATCATGCCCGTCAACGCAGGCGCAAACCTTATAAGACAAGGCAAGGATTATAAACTCGTAAGCGTTGCGGTGGACGGCAGTTTGTATCTCGTCGGGAACACTGCGGACGGCGGAGAAGTTTCCTTTGCGGATCTTGTCGGTAAAAAGATTGCTTGCATAGGCAAAACCGGCGTGCCCGGACTCGTATTCCGCTACGTAATGAGCGCAAACGGTTTTACTCTACAGGATATTGAATAAATGAAAAAAACGACGGCGAAAAAACTCCTTGAAAATATCCTTTATCCCGTCCTCGCTTTCGGGCTTACGGTCGGGATTTGGGCTATAATCGCAAAGGTTGAAAACAATCCTTTCGTTCTCCCCATGCCGTCCGTCGTGCTTGAAAAATTCTTTACGCTCGGCTCGGAAAGCGGATTTTGGGAGAGCGTCGGAAGGACTATTCTTCGCACGATAGAGAGTTTTGCGCTGTCTTTCGTTTTTGCACTTGCGCTCGCAGCACTCGGAGGGGCGTTTAAGCCTTTGCACAAAGTGGTTGCGCCTATTGTGACGTTTTTGCGCTCCGCGCCTACGGTTGCAGTGATACTCGTGCTGTACGCATTCTTATCCAACAAAACAATGGCGGTCGTCGTCGGATTTTTGATAGCGTTTCCCGTCATGTATTCGGCGTTTCACACCGCTATCGCAGAGGTGGATAAAGACCTACTCGAAATGGCGGATTTATACGAAGTGCGAAAGCGGGATAAGATATTTTCAATCTATCTTCCCACGATTGCGCCCGTGCTTTTCGACACGTCCGAATCAACGCTTTCGCTAACTCTTAAAGTTGTGGTGGCGGCGGAGATTTTGACGTCGCTTTCAGGCACGATAGGTGAGAAAATACAGACCGCATACGCATTGCCCGAAATTGAAAGTTTGCTTGCTTGGACGTTTGTCGCAATCGTATTCAGTTTCGTCCTTGAAGGAGTTGTGAAGATATTGAAAAAGATTTGGGAGGTCGCAAGATGAGTGACGTGACCGTGAAAAACTTGACCGTCGCATACGGCGACAATCTCGTGTTCGATTCCTTTTCGACCGTGTTTTTAGAGAACAAAATCAACGTTGTTTTAGGCGGGTCGGGGGTCGGCAAAACCACTCTCGTGAACGCCGTTGCGGGACTGATTTTCTATGACGGAACGATAGACGGAGCGGAGGGAAGAAAATCGTACATTTTTCAAAAAGACAGGTTAATCCCCTCGATTTCGGTGTATAAAAACCTTGATTTGATATTACGTTCGATAATTAAGGATAAAAAAGAGAGAACAGAAAAAATCGTCGAAACGCTGTCCGCACTTGAAATTTTAGATTGCATGGACAAGTATCCCGACGAGATAAGCGGGGGACAAGCGCAAAGGGTCGCGCTTGCAAGGGCATATCTTTATCCCGGCAAAATTCTCATAATGGACGAGCCTTTCAAAGCCCTTGACACCGCGCTTAAAGCAAGGCTTATAAAAAACCTGATTGCGCTCAACTCAAAGTCGCCGAGGACGGTTTTGTTCGTGACGCACGCAATTGACGAATGTCTGCTTTGTGCGGACAGATATATCGTCCTCGGAGGAAAACCTGCGGAAATTATTCTCGAGGGTGAAATAAAATTGCAAGCGGAAAACAGGTCCCTATCTGGCGAGGAATTATCCTCGATCAGAAAAGACCTGTTGATTGCGCTCGGCACTTAATTATTCTTTTTCTTCTTCGGAAATCGAAACTTCCTCGTCAACGGTTACGTCGATTTCGGAATCAGTCGCGACGTCTTCCGCCGCGATTTCGTCGTTTGCGGGGAGGACTGTTTCCGCTTTACGTTTTGTAAAGACAGCGGAGTTTTTGTCCATAATCCTCTTCGTGTAAGGAATTTTGGCAAGCGCAAGGGATATCACCGTGCCGACGAGGACGGACACTCCGCCTTGCAGACAGTTGCCGGGAATGTCGACTGCGGAAGATACGAATCCCACTTGGAAATCTCCCGTAGATATACCGAGAATGATTGCTCCGCCGATATAGTAGCCGACGACCATTTCAACTGCGGCGACCACGAAACCTACGACGAGAGCAAGCGGCAACGCGTACTTTTTGTCTTTAAGACGGGAAGAAATCGCTTTGAAAATCAGCCCTGCGATAAGTCCTTCCAGCCCTTTTACAATTAGGGTGACGGGCATCCATGCGGGGGAGTAGACGAGGTCGGCAAACATTGAGCCTATGCCACCTGCGACGAGTCCGCCGATAGGACCTAAAAACGCCGCCGCTATAAAAATAACGGTGTCACCGAAATTGACGTATCCCGACGTGGCTGCGGACGGAATTGCGATAACTATGGTCGCAACGAAAACGAGTGCGGCAAAAACCGCTACTTCTGCAACGAAAATGGTTTTTTTCATACCTCTCTCCCATTCCGACTATACGGGCGGTAGTGGAATCTCACCACATCAGCTGTTGGGGCTGTCGGACTAACTTGCGTATTACCAACGGTAGGGAATTTCACCCTGTCCAGAGTTTATTTTGATGAGATAATGATACACCAGTGCCGATAAATCGTCAATAGTGATTTTCGGTCGGCGGCGCGGTGGGGAGGCGTGTAGAGTGCGAAAACCGAACAAATGCGCGATTTTGTATCGTTAAATGCAACGCCGTCTAAATCAACCGCGTTTACGCCCTTATTCGCTTGACAATAGGAAAAAATGTGTTATAATAAAGAAACTTTATGTCATATACGCGCAATCGGCGCGTGTGGGTGTAAAAATCAAAATTCGGAGAACAAAAATGAAAGAAGGTATCCATCCCGAGTACCACACCGTAAACGTAATCTGCGCTTGCGGACACACGTTCCAAACCGGCACTACTAAAAAGTGCGATGAACTCAGAGTAGAAATCTGCTCCAAATGCCATCCTTACTTCACCGGCAAACAAAAACTGGTTGACACCGGTGGCCGTGTTGATAAGTTCAAAAAGAGATACAATCTCGACTAGTTTGGAATCGAAATGCAGTTGCCGGTGTTCGGAACTGCATTTTTGCTTTTTTAGGGTAAAACGAGCGTCTTGAACGCAATTAAGATGAGTAAAAAAGAAAAAGCGGTCAAAAGAACTTCTATAGGCGGACAAGCGGTCCTCGAAGGCGTCATGATGAAAGGCAGTACGGCTATCGCAACCGCCGTTCGCACGGAAGCGGGCGAAATCACTATCGAAAGTATGCGCACGAAGTCTGATAAGGACAAGAGCGCGTTTTCGAAACTCCCCTTCGTGAGAGGGGTTGTAAATCTCGTGACGCAACTCTACGAGGGCATGGGAATACTTATGCGCTCCGCAGAGGTGTACGGAGATTTTTCCGAGCCGAGCGAATTTGAAAAAAAGGTCGCGAAGAAGTTCAAAATCAATCCTATGAACGTGTTGATGGGGTTCTCCCTCGTCCTCGGCATAGTGCTTGCGGTGGGACTTTTCGTCGTTCTTCCGAACGTTATAGCGTCCGCGCTTTTCAAAATCGACGCGCTTTCTTCTTCCTCTCTTTCAAGCCTTTGGTACAGTCTTATCGAAAGCGTCGTTATGCTCGTGATTTTTACCTTGTACATAGTCCTCGTCAGTCTGATGAAGGATATCCGCAGAGTGTTTATGTATCACGGAGCGGAGCATAAAGTCATCAACTGCTACGAGCACGGGCTCGATCTCACCGTCGAAAACGCGAGAAAGATGAGCCGTCAACACAGCCGTTGCGGAACGACGTTTATGTTTTTGGTCATAATGGTCAGCATAATCGTGTTCGCTTTCGTGAATTGGGGCCTCAGCGACCTTCCCGAAATCGGAGAGTGGTTCACCGCTCAAAGCAAAGGCGTGCAAGGACTTATCAGAGTGCCTATCAAATTGTTGTTTATACCAGTCGTTGCGGGAATTTCGTACGAGATATTGAAACTTCTTGCAAAATCCGACGCACTTCCCGTGAGAATTTTGCGCGCGCCCGGCATGGCGTTGCAACTTCTCACCACGCGCGAACCCGACGACAGTATGCTCGAAGTCAGTCTGACTGCGTTCAAAACCGTGCAGGCAATGGACGAAGACCCGTCTTATCCCGTCAAAAAATTCGATATTAAGATGCCCGTTCCCGTCGCGAGAAAGAAGATTGCCGAAACCGCTCTCGGTGCGGACGAAAGCGATATCGATTGGATTTTGGTGGAAGTCACGGGGAAGAAGAGAAGCGAACTGCAATCCGTATCTCATCTTTCTTCCGTCGAATACGAAAACGCAATGCGCATAGCGGAAAAAATGAAAGACGGCGCGCCTCTCCAATACGCTCTCGGATACGCGGAGTTTTACGGCATAAAACTTGCAGTCAATTCCTCCGTGCTTATCCCTCGTCCCGAAACCGAGGAACTCGTCGAAAAGGCTATCGCAATCGTCAAAGAAAAGAGTGCGGACGGCAAAGTCGGCGTTCTCGATTTGTGCACGGGAAGCGGAGCGATTGCAGTCGCTATCGCAAAGAATACCACCGCTAACGTGAGTGCGTGCGACGTGAGCGTAGGCGCGGTTGACGTCGCGCTTGCAAACAGCATAAATACGGGTGTCAGAGTGGACTTCTCGAACGGAGATATGTGGGCGGCGGTTGCAGGAAAACGTTTTGACGTCATCGTGTCAAATCCTCCTTATATTCCCAGCGACGACGTGCTTAAACTGGACGTGAAAGTCAAGGATTTCGAACCTAAACTCGCTCTCGACGGCGACAAGGACGGATTGAAATTCTATCGCATTATCGCACGCGGACTCGAAGAACATCTCGAAAAAGACGGCGTTTTGCTCCTTGAATTCGGAGTGGGACAGACTGAAAACATAGTGGATATATTCTCCGCTTACGACGTCGAGATATTCAAGGATATGGAAGGGCTCGACCGTATGGCAATCGTCAAAAGAAAAGCCGAATAAAAGGGAATCGGCTTTAATATTAACTTAAACCTAATCAATTATAATCAAGGTGACGTATGAAGATTTCGGAAGCAATGCTTGCCAAACTCGAAAAGATTAAAGGACGCTATCACGAGATAGGGGAACTCCTTTCAAAACCCGAAGTCATTGCGGATCAAAACAAATTCCGCGAACTCGGAAAAGAACTTGCGGGACTTACGCCGATAGTGGAATGTTACGACGCTTATGCGTCCCATAAAAAACAATTCGACGATTGCGAAAAGGAACTTGCGCAGGAAACCGATCAGGAAATGCGCGACCTCATCAAAAGCGAACTCGACGACCTTCGCGACGCTTTGGACGAGGACGGCAAGGCGCTCCAAATCGCAATGCTCCCCAAAGACCCCAACGAAGACAATAACGTTATTATTGAAATACGCGGGGGCGCGGGCGGAGAAGAAGCAAGCCTTTTCGGCACCGAACTTATGAAAATGTATCGTCACTACGCCGATCTCAACCGCTGGAAAGTGGAAGATATCAACGTAAATATGACCGAACTCGGCGGCGTCAAAGAAGCGGTGTTCATGATTGCGGGCAAGGGCGCGTACGGCAAACTTAAATTCGAAAGCGGAGTGCACCGCGTGCAAAGAGTGCCCGAAACGGAATCCCAAGGCAGAATACATACCTCGACGGTTACGGTTGCGGTTTTGCCGGAGGCGGAAGACGTCGAAGTCGAAATCAAGGAAAGCGACCTCAAAATCGACACTTACAGAAGTTCGGGTGCGGGCGGACAACACGTCAATAAGACGGAATCCGCTATTCGCATGACGCATATCCCTACGGGAATCGTCGTGGAATGTCAGGACGAACGCAGTCAAATTAAGAACAGAGAAAAGGCGATGAAAGTCATGAAGTCAAGACTTTACGACTATTATCAATCGCAAGCGGATAAGGAATACGCTGAAACTCGTCGCGCGCAAGTGGGTACGGGGGACAGAAGCGAAAGAATCCGCACGTATAACTTCCCTCAAGGGAGAGTGACTGACCACAGAATAGGTTTCACGCTCTATTCTCTCGATAAATTTATGTTGGGAGATATGGACGAAATGATATCCGCGCTACAAATCGCGGTGCAAAACAAATTGCTGGAAAACATCGACGAGTAAGGTAAGGAGGGCCGATTATGATAGTTAAGTACAACAAGACGCATCACGTCATCGAGGAACACGCATATAAGCCGAATTTGCAAGACGTTGCCAACCCGAATTTGCATAGAAAAGTATTTTCTTTCGGCGAAGTGCCGAAGACTACTTTCAACATGCGCCACGTGCCTATGGAATGTCCGAAGGATATTTATATAACGGACACGACTTTCCGCGACGGTCAACAATCTTGCGAGCCTTTTGCGGTCAAGGATATCGTGAATCTTTACAAAATGCTCCACAAGATGAGCGGCCCCAACGGCATAATCAGACAAAGCGAATTTTTCCTTTACAGCGAAAACGACAAAAAAGCAGTGGAAAAATGCTTGGAACTCGGCTACGATTTTCCGCAAATTACTTCGTGGATTAGAGCGAACGAAAAGGATTTCGAACTCGTCAAACAATTCGGAATCAAGGAAACGGGCGTGCTTGTCAGTTGCTCGGACTATCACATCTTCAAGAAGATGAATATGACGCGCGCGCAGGCGATGGATAAATATCTTTCCATCGTCAAAATGGCACTCGAAAGAGGAATCGTGCCCCGTTGCCACTTCGAAGATATCACGAGAGCGGATTATTTCGGATTCGTCGTTCCGTTTGCAATCGAACTCATGAAGTTGAGCGAAGACAGCGGAATCCCTATCAAAATCCGTGCTTGCGACACTATGGGTTACGGTGTTTCTTATCCCGGTACCGCGCTCCCTCGAAGCGTACAAGGCATTATTTACGGCTTCCGTTATTATGCTGAATTTCCGTCCGAGCGCCTCGAATGGCACGGTCACAACGACTTTTATAAGGCGGTCACCAACTCCGCGACGGCGTGGTTACACGGTTGCGGCGCGGTCAACACGACGCTGCTCGGAATCGGGGAAAGAACGGGAAACACTCCTCTTGAAGCAATGGCGATAGAATATACTTCTCTCCGCGGAAACAGCGGGGGAATGGATTTATCCGTCATCACGGAAATCGCGGATTACTTCGAACACGAAATGGGCATAGTTATCCCCGAGAGAACTCCTTTCGTCGGCAGAAACTTCAACGTGACGAAAGCGGGCATACACGCGGACGGCATGCTTAAAGATCAAGAAATATACAATATATTCGACACTGAAAGAATACTCAATCGCGCACCTCGCGTCATCATCGACCGTTTCAGCGGACTTGCGGGACTCGCGTTTTGGATAAACAGTTACTATTCCTTGCCTGCGGAAGCGAAAGTAAACAAACAAGATCCTCTCGTCGCAATGATGAAGGACTACGTGGACGGACTTTACGAGGCGGGAAGAACCGCAAGTATGTCGGATATAGAACTCGACAAATTCATCAAACGTAACGACGCCGCAAGATATGCGGAATTCGTTGCATACGAGAACGGATACACCCCGACTTTAGAAGAAATCGATTAAAATAAAATTGGGGCTTGTATTTCGGTTATATTTTTTATAAAATATAATCGGAGGTGTAAAATGATACAACTTATAACCGGAGCAAAAGGTAGCGGAAAAACCAAAAGAATCATCGATATGGCAAACGATAACGTCGACAGCGCAAAGGGCGATATCGTATTCGTGTCGGATACGGACAGATATATGTACTCCATTCGTTATCAGGTGCGCGTGATTAACACCGCGGTGCTGAAATACGACGGTGAACAATTCGTCAGAGAAGACGCACTCATAGGATTTATCAAAGGAATCCTTGCGGGCAATCACGATATCGAAAGTTTCTATATCGACGGCGCGCACCGTATGCTCGGCAGAACCGTGCAGGAAATGGAGGATTTCTTTACGGATATATATAAGGTCGCAAAAGAAAACGAAACGACTTTCTATCTCACGGTCAGCGAAAACGAGGAGAACTTCCCCGAATTTCTCAAAAAATATCAATCCGAAAAATGAAATATATAAGCACGAGAAACGTATCGCGCGTCTATTCGGCGAGCGAGGCTATAGTCAAAGGGATTTCCGATGACGGCGGACTTATCGTTCCGTCGTCTTTTCCCGCTATCGACAAGGACTTCATAGAGTCTTTTTGCGAACTCGACTATCCCGAAAGAGCGGCGAAAATTCTAA
>CAZRHE010000011.1:0-64282 GCA_964599875.1 uncultured Bacteroidaceae bacterium | reverse complement strand
CAACACTCGAAGTTCTCGGCGCGTCGCGCCTCGTGTTCCGTCTTCGAACGAGAGATTGCTTGTATAAGCACGCTCCAAATAGAGTGTCCGTTTAATATATACCTGTCATTCAGAGGAGTTCGTAGAACGACGAAGAATCTCCGGGAACGGCACCACAATATTACAGTCGATTGTTCCGCAAACAACACGTTTTTCCTTTTGGGGACGGAGCAAAAAGGAATAGATTAGGGTACAAGCACCAAAGTAAATTTGCTTTCATAGAAAGCGACGACGCTATTCTTCGCGGGGGAAGATGACGTTGCCCGTGTGGACGTCGCTGTATGAAAACGAGCGGATTTCTCCGCCGTCAAGGCGCACCGTGAATACGGACGGGAAAAGACGGTCTACCGTGCCGTATACGAGGGTTTCTTTGCCGTGTCGCTCGCAAATCTTAATGATAGCGCGCACGCCCACGTATTTCTCTACTTGCGACTTGGATTCTAAAAAACTTTTTCCGACTTCTCTCATAGTCCGATTATTGACGTAGTTTTCGATTTTTATTCTTCCTTGCATAACTGCATTGCCGTCCGCATAGATTTTATCGAATATGGAGGCGAATATGTTCAAGTACGAAAAAACAAATCCCGCAACGATAAAAACTTTCGAGAGCGTAGAGCGAGTGGTCGAGTTTACGCCGAGTGGCGTAGATTCCGAAAAAGTCGCGAAAATCCTATCTCTTGCAGTGGACGGCAAGGTCTTGTCCGCAACCGCAAGCGACGGATACGTCGAGGCGGAGGGCAGAGCGGAATTCAAATTGCTGTATATAGACACGGACAACGTCGAACAAGGCGTGAGTTACAACGCGGATTTCACCGTCAGAGTAGAGGGGGACGTATCCTCGGACGACAGGGCGGACGCATTCGTAGTCGTCGGAGAAAGCGACGTCACGACGGGTGATTCGATTACTCTGTCCGCCGTGGTGGTCGTGAGCGTGCAAACCGTTTCGGTTGGCGAAAATGAATATTTGAGCGAGGCGGAAGACTGTCTTGTGACAAATTCCGATATCGTAGTCCCCGAATTTGTATCGTCCAAAAGCGTCGTTATCCCCGTAGAAGAAGAAACGACGGTCGGGGAAGTCGGCAAGGTGTTGTCTTTGTCCGCGGATACTATCGTAAAAAGCGCGACGGCAAGCGAAAACGCAGTGAGCGTAGAAACGATTACGACCGCAACCGTGACTTACACCGAAGGAGAGGAAATCCGCACCGCCTCTTTTGAGATTGCAAAAACGGACGAAATCGAAGTCGAGGGCGTGAAAGAGGGGGATATAATCGCCGCATATGCGTCCGTCAAAAAATCGCGCATAGTGCTTGCAGGCGTCACGGGAGAAAACGTGCTCAGATTCGAGGCGGATTTGAATATCAAAATCAAGGCGTTTAGAATGTCGGAAACGGCGATTATTTCCGACGTGTTCAGTTTGACGCACGAAACCACCCTTGCAAGAGAAGAAATCATAAGTAGTTCGATTACGCGCACCGCGTTTTTCGAAGAGAAGATAGACGGCATCGCAACTCTCGACGACGGAAAGCGCGCGGATAGGATAATCGCAATCCCTTGGTCGAGCGTGCAAATCGCAAAAGCGATAGCGGAAGACGGCGGCGTCAGAGTGGACGGAATAGTCCTCGTATCCGTGTTGTACGAGGGGGAAGACGGCGTGGATTCCGTCAGAGCGGAAGTGCCGTTTTCAAGTATTCTAACGACGGATATCGACGGAGAAGTGCGTGCTCGCGCAATCGTAGGGAAGATAGACGCAAAGCCTAAACGCGACGGCGAAATCGCGTTTGCAATCACCCTTTATATATCCGTAGAAGAATACGTCGAAAACACCGTGACCGTCGTTTCGTCGGTGGACGTGGGAGAAGAAAAAGAAGTTAACAATTCGGGACTTTCGGTGTATATCGCAAGGGAAGGGGACGGACTTTGGGACGTTTGCAAGGCGCTCACCGCAACCCCTGAAAAAATTCTCGAACAAAATCCTTCTCTCGTCGAGCCTTTATCCGAGGGAGAAAGAGTTTTGTATTTCCGTAATATTTCCCGTTAGTTGCTAAAATTCGTCGGATATGATAAGATAGCCTTGCGAGGCTATCTTGTTATGTTCGAAATAATCGTACCCGGGAAAATCAATCTGTCCCTTGCCGTGACGGGCAGGAGAGAAAACTTGCATACTCTTGATATGCAAGCGGTGTCCGTCAACGTTTTCGATAGGGTAGAATATCGAAAAACCGAGTCTGGCGGAGTGAAAACCGAGATAGTTTGCGCCCTTGACGGATTCGATAAAGATAGGTTCCGCCCCTTAATCGATAAGGCGATAGCGCTTTTTGAAAAGAGATACGGGGAAGTAAACGCGGAATTGCGCCTTGAAAAAAACGTGCCGTTAGGAAAGGGAATGGGCGGCTCGACGGCAAGTGCGGTCGCAGTCGTGCTTGCGCTTGCAAAAATCAAAAACGTGTGGTTAGACGACGGGTTTTTGTTGTCCGTAGGCTCGGACGCACCCTATATGGCAAAGGGCGGATACGCAAGGATTTCGGGAGTAGGCGAAGTGGTGGAAGACCTTGGGAAATGCGATTTGCATTTCGTCGTTGTTTATCCGCGCGGCGGAGTGGACAGCAAGGACGCGTACGCGCTATTCGACCGCTACGGAGTAGGCCGATACGGAAAGAGAAGAAACGACCTTGAAAGAGCGGCTCGTATGCTTAATTCGGGAGTTGCGACGGCAAGGAGAATTTTGCTTAATGCAGGCGCGACGGACGTCGTTTTGACGGGTAGCGGCTCTGCCGTCGTCGGAATATTCGAGGATGAAAAATCCGCGCTTGCGGTGCGCGATAATCTCCCTGAAAGCGTCGACGCCGACGTTTTGCGCGCGCTTGACGCAGACGAAATCGTCAAAATGATTGCGGACTAAAACGAAATTTGTCGCAAAATATACGCAAAAGTTACAAAAATAGTTAAATTAAACGGAAATTTTTATGCAATTTGTAAATTTTCACAAAAATGTGTTAAAAAGTTTCGCTTTCTTATTGAATAGAATTAAATTATTTGTTATAATCTTTGCATAGCGATATTTAGGAGCAACTATGAAGATAGACAGTTACGCCACGTATCTATTCCACGAGGGTACGAACTTTGAGGCTCAAAGGATGTTTTCGCCGTGTCCCGCAACGGAAAACGGAGTCGAAGGCTGGAATTTTGCAGTATGGGCACCCAACGCGAAAAGCGTGTCCGTCGTAGGCGATTTCAACGATTGGAATCCCGAAAACAACGTTATGGAATCCTCTTCGGACGGCACTTGGTATACTTTCATTCCCGGATTGAAGCAGTACGACAACTATAAGTACGCCGTCACGGGTGCGGACGGACAAACGATTTTCAAGTGCGACCCCTATGGTTTGCATTTCGAAACCGCGCCTGCAAATTCAAGCAAACTTTACGACGTAAGCGGCTATCACTGGAAAGACGGAAAGTGGATGAAAGCAAGAAAGGATTACGACCCTTACGGCTCTCCCATGAATATTTACGAAGTCCATATCGGCAGTTGGAGAAAGTATGCGGACGGCAATTTCTTCTCCTATTCCGCGCTTGCCGACGAACTCATCCCTTACGTCAAGAAAATGGGATACACCCATATCGAATTTATGCCCCTCACGGAATATCCTTTCGAGGGCAGTTGGGGATATCAGGTCACGGGAATGTTCGCTCCCACTTCCCGCTACGGCACTCCCAAAGATTTTATGGAATTCGTGGACAGATGTCACCGCGCCGGCATAGGCGTCATTTTGGACTGGGTGCTTGCGCATTTTCCTCGTGATCAACATGGACTGAGCAATTTCGACGGCACTTCCCTTTACGAATATGCGGATCCGAGAAAGGGAGAGCATAAGGAATGGGGCACCAAAGTTTACGATTTCGGCAAAAACGAAGTCAGAAGTTTCCTTATATCCGCGGCAATGTTCTGGTTTGACACCTATCATATAGACGGAATGCGTTGCGACGCCGTCGCAAGTATGCTTTATCTCGATTACGGCAGAAAGGACGGGGAGTGGATTCCCAATCAATACGGCGGCAACTACAATCTCGAAGCAAAGGAATTTTTGCAGAGAATGAACACTGCGATTTTGTCAAAACACCGCGGAGTTATCACCATAGCCGAAGAATCCACTGCGTTTCCTATGGTCACGAAACCCGCGTATCTCGGCGGACTCGGATTCAATTTCAAGTGGAATATGGGTTGGATGAACGACAGTTTGCATTATCTGTCCCTCGACCCGTTTTTCAGAAAAGACAATCACAACAACCTCACTTTCGCGATAACTTACGCGTATAGCGAAAATTATATTCTCCCCATTTCTCACGACGAAGTCGTGCACGGCAAGTGCAGTATGATAAACAAAGTGCCGGGAGAATACGACCAAAAATTCGAAAGTTTGAAAGCGTTCTACGGCTATATGATGGCGCACCCCGGCAAAAAACTCAACTTTATGGGCAACGAGTTCGCGCAGTTCATAGAGTGGAATTATTCGCAGGAACTCGATTGGTTCTTGCTCGACTATCCCCGTCATCGCACGTTCAGAAAATTCATCAAAGATTTGAACGCGTTTTATCTCGAACACAAAGAACTTTGGCAACTCGACTGCTCGTACGACGGTTTCAAGTGGATAGTGGTGGACGACAACGCGCAGAATATTATATCTTTCACTCGCTCGTCCGCAGACGGGAAGTACGTCGTAGTCGTGGTCAATTTCTCTCCCGTCGAACGACTTAAATACGTCATGGGCGTTCCCGAAAACAAAATTTACAGAGCGGAACTTTATTCCCCTCTCAAAAAATACGGCGGCGAAGAAGAACGCCGTCCGTCCTTCCGCGCGGTGGGAAAACCCGCTCACGGATACGATTATTCGATAAAAGTAAATATACCCAAAAATTCGGTGATGATTTTAGTCCCCGAAGATAAGGAGGATAAAAAATGAGTTCTAACGGCAAGAAAAAAGAATGTCTTGCGATGTTGCTCGCGGGCGGACAAGGCACTCGTCTGGGCGTGTTGACCAACGACGTGGCGAAACCCGCAGTGCCTTTCGGCGCAAAGTATCGTATCATCGACTTTCCGCTTTCGAACTGCATAAACAGCGGTATCGATACGATAGGCGTGTTGACGCAATATCGTCCTTTTGAACTGCATCAATACATAGGCAACGGACAGCCTTGGGACCTTGACAGGCTCAACGGCGGTATTTTCGTTTTGCCTCCGTTTATGCGCGCGAAGTCGGGCGAATGGTACAAGGGTACAGCAAACGCAATCTATCAAAACATAGATTTCGTGGACAGTTATTCGCCCGAATACGTCGTGTTGCTTTCGGGCGACCATATCTACAAAATGGATTATGCGGATATGCTCAAAAAGCATAAAGCAAACCGCGCGGATTGCACGATAGCCGTCCTCGACGTGCCTATCGAAGAGGCAAGCCGTTTCGGAATTTTGAATCTTAAAAAGAACAGTTCCGAAATCGTGGAATTCGAGGAAAAACCCAAAAATCCCAAAAGCACGAAAGCGTCTATGGGAATATACGTTTTCACTTGGAGCGTACTCCGCCGTTATCTCATCGACGACGAAAACGATAAGGACAGCGAAAACGACTTCGGCAAAAACATTATCCCCAAAATGCTTGCGGACGGACAAAGAATGTTTGCATATCAATTCAACGGCTACTGGAAGGACGTCGGAACCATTTCCTCTCTCTGGGAAGCGAATATGGACATTCTCCGCGGCGGAGAAGGCGGACTTAATCTCGACGACGACAAGTGGAAGATTTACGCAAGAAATATGGCGGAACCACCTCACTTCATCTCGTCTACGGGCAGAGTCAAAAACTGCCTTATTTCAGAGGGTACCGTCGTACACGGCACGGTTAAAGACAGCGTGATTTCGCACTCCGTTTATATCGGCAAAGACGCCTACGTCGAAGGCTCGATCATAATGCCCGGCGCGACCATAGAAGACGGCGCGGACGTCAGATTTTCAATCGTCGGTTGGGATGCGACAGTCGGCAAAAACGCCGTCGTCGGCGAAACTCTCGAAGAGTGTAAGCCCGGCGAATGGAAAATCAGCGTAATCGCTCCGCACTACGTTCTCCCCGAAGGCGCGACCGTCGGCGCGAACGAAATGATAGGTTAAGGAGGAAAATATGAAAAACAATACTCTTGCTATTCTGTTTGCGTCGGATACCGAAAGTCATCTCAACGATTTGACCATTCATCGCACCACGGCGTCCTTGCCGTTTGCGGGAAGATATCGTCTTATCGACTTCGCACTCTCGAACCTCGTTCACGCGAATATCACGACTATCGGCATTATCACCAAAAACAACTATAACTCCCTTATGGACCATATCCGTCAGGGTAGAGATTGGGACTTGAACCGCAAAAACAGCGGCATATCCATCTATCCGCCTTACGTTTTCAACAGCGCGCACGAGGTGTACAAAGGCAAAATCGAGGCTCTTTACACTCTCCGCGGATTTATGATGAGTTCCAACGAGGAATACGTCGTCATCTCCAATACGAACATGGCGTTCAATATCGACTTTGAAGAAGTGGAGCGTTTCCATATCGAAAAAGGCGCGGATATCACCATGCTCACCTATTCGACGGACGACACCAATCCCAGAAAATACATCGTCAGCGTGGATAAGAACAAGCGCATAACGGATATGCGTTTCCCCGTTGCCTCCGATTCGGGAGAGCAACTTTGCGACCTTAATATCTATTTCGTCAAAAAAGATTTGCTCATTTCCCTCATCGACAACGCCTATGCGCACGGTTGCTACGACTTCGAGAAGGATATAATTCAAAATTGCCTCGACGAGTTGTACGTGATGAGTTACGAAGTGGAAGATTACGTCGCAGTCATAGACCGCATCCCTACCTACTTTAAGCACAGTATGGAATTGCTCAATCCTGCGGTGAGAGAAAGTTTGTTCTACAAACATTCGACCATTCTCACGAAAGTCAAGGACAGCGTCCCCACCAAGTACGGCGAAGGCGCGGACGTCAAAAACTCCATAATCGCGGACGGTTGCGTAATAGACGGCACCGTTGAAAACAGCATCCTCTTCCGTTCCGTCAAGGTAGGAAAAGGCGCGGTAATCCGCAATTCCATAATCATGGAAAACGGCATCGTAATGGACAACGCATCCCTCGACTACACCATCACCGACAAAGACTGCATCATTCAAAGCGGACGCAGTTTGTCGGGATACGAGACTTATCCTATGGTTGTTGTCAAAGGCAAAGTAATCTAAACGGCGCTATTTGGCGTCTGACTTTGTCAGGCTTACGGGTGCTTGCGCTCACGTACTTCAATGTACGCTACGCGCTCGCCTTCCGCGCCTTCCGCGTCATACATCCAAATATCACCGTTTAGAGTGTGTGCGCGATACTTGGCTCTGTGCAGAACAAAAATTCAAACATAATCGGAGGAAATCATGAAAATATTATTCGTAGCATCCGAAGCAATGCCTTTCATCAGGACGGGTGGTCTTGGCGACGTTGCGGGCGCACTCCCGAAAGCCTTTGCGGCGTTGGGACACGACGCAAGAGTCATCATCCCGTTTTATAAGGAAGAGATAAAGGACGAATTCAAAAACAATTTTCGTTTCGTCGGCTCGACCTACGTCGATTTGAGTTGGCGCAGACAATATTGCGGAGTTTACGAGGCGGTCTACGACGGAGTGACTTACTACTTTATCGACAACGAATTCTATTTCAAGCGTCGCGGACTTTACGGACACTTCGACGACGGAGAGCGTTTTGCGTTTTTCTCTAAAGCGGTGCTCGAGGCACTTCCTCTCATCGACTTTTATCCCGACGTTCTTCACGCAAACGATTGGCACACCGCACTCACTCCCGTATTCCTCGACGTATTCTATCGTTTCAGCGAGGATTATAGGAATATAAAGACCGTGTTCACCATTCACAATATCGAATTCCAAGGCAAGTACGGCACGGAGATGCTGGAAGACGTGTTGGGACTTCCCGAATGGGCGCACTCTCTCGTGCTTAACGACAGTTGCGTAAACTATATGAAAGGCGGAATAGAAAGCGCATCCGCAGTCACGACTGTTTCCGAAACCTATGCGACGGAAATTCTCGATCCGTTTTATAGTTACGGACTGGACGGAATCCTTTCGGAACGTAGATTCAAACTTCACGGCGTCGTCAACGGCATAGATACGAAGTTGTACAATCCCAAGACGGATCCCGCACTCTTTGTGCCCTACACCGCAAGAACGGTTGCGAAGAAGAAAGAAGAAAACAAAAAAGCGTTGCTCGAAATGATAAATTTGCCTTATTCCGAGGGCAGACCTCTTCTTGCGATGGTCACTCGTTTGACCGAACAAAAAGGGCTCGACCTCGTGGCGGCGGTCATCGACGAGATTATGCGCGCGGACATACAAGTGGTCGTGCTCGGCACGGGGGATTGGAAATACGAAAACCTCGTGAAGAGAGTGGAACACGATTATCCCTCGAAATTCAAGGGCATATTGCAATTCAGCAGCGACCTTGCAAGCAAACTTTACGGTGCGAGCGACTTGTTCCTGATGCCGTCCAAATTCGAACCTTGCGGACTCAGCCAACTCATCGCAATGACTTACGGCAGTATCCCTATCGTCAGAGAAACGGGCGGACTTAAAGACACCGTCCCCGCCTACAATCCCACGGATAAGACGGGCAACGGATTCACTTTCAAGACCTACAACAGTTACGATATGCTCGACGCCGTTTGGCGCGCATACGCAACCTGCTACGACAAAGAAAACCTCGCCGCCGTCAGAAAGAACGCTATGAGCGGAGATTACGGCTGGGACAACAGCGCGAAGAAGTATATCGCAATCTATTCTGAAATCTAAAGAAATAACAACCGCTTCGGCGGAATAGAAAATAACCTTTCTCTCGACGGGGGAAACGGGAGAGAAAAGGAAAGGATATGTCAAAAAATATTTATGGAGTAACATCAAAAAGTTTCAAGGCAAGCATTTCCCAAACCCTTGCTTGCTATTTCGGCGTGAAGCCTGAAGACGCGACGAAAGCGCAAATCTATCAGGCGACTTGTATGGCGGTGAGAGATATCCTCACCACGACTCGCGTCGACTTCAAAAAGGTCGTCCGCGAAAAGAACGCGAAACAAGTCTATTATATGTCCATGGAATTTTTGCTCGGCAGAAGCCTCAAAAATCACCTGTTCAATATGGGCATAACCGAAGAAGTCGCACCCGTTATAAAAGAGTTGGGACTGGATATGGAGGAACTTTATTCCTTCGAGCCCGACGCGGGACTCGGCAACGGCGGTCTTGGAAGACTGGCGGCGGCGTATATGGACGCTCTTACTTCAAGAGGATACGCGGCAAGCGGTTTTTCAATCATGTACGACTACGGCATTTTCAAACAAGTCGTCGTAGACGGTTGGCAACTCGAACAGCCCGACGAATGGCTCAAAATGGGCGGCGTTTGGCTCACTCCGCGTATGGAAGAAGTCTACGAAGTCAAATTTGGCGGAAAAGTGGACGAGTTTTGGGAAAACGGCAAACTCACCGTCCGTCAACGCGACTACACGACCGTGCTTGCAGTCCCTTATGATATGAGCATTTCGGGTTACGACACGAAAGTGGTCAACCGCATTAGACTTTGGTCTTCGAAATCCCCCGTCGATTTCGATATGGCGGAATTTTCAAAGGGCGACTACGTCAAAGCGATGACCGCAAAAGCAATGGCGGAAAGCATTTCCAAAGTGCTTTATCCCGCCGACGACCACATCGAAGGAAAGTCGCTTAGACTTAAACAGCAATATTTCTTCGTATCCGCGTCCATTCAAAGCATAATCAAGCGTCATCTCAAAACGAATCCGTCCCTTGACAACCTTGCGGATTGCGTCGCGATACACATAAACGACACTCATCCGACGCTCTGTATCCCCGAACTTATGCGCATACTTCTCGACGAGTACGGAATGAGTTGGGAACAAGCGTGGGATATCACGACCAAAACCGTCAGTTACACCAATCACACGGTTATGGCGGAAGCGCTCGAAAAGTGGCCGCAAGACCTCTTCCAAAATCTGCTTCCCAGAATTTATCAAATCATACACGAAATCAATCAGCGTTTCTGCGGAGAACTTTGGGCGTACTATCCCAACAACTGGGACGCGGTTTCGCACAACGCAATTCTTGGCAACGGACAAATCCGTATGGCGAATCTCTGCCTTGCGACTTCGCATACGATAAACGGCGTCAGTGCGTTGCACTCGGACATTTTGAAACAGGACGTCTTCCGCGACTATTACAAGATGCACCCCGAAAAATTCACCAACGTCACCAACGGCATTACTCATCGCAGATGGGTGGCGGAAGCGAATCCCGGTCTTGCCTCTCTCATCACCGAACTCATAGGGGACGGTTGGCTCAAAGACGCGGATAAGTTGCAAGACCTCATGAAATATATGGGGGACGGGGCGGTGCTCGAACGCCTTGGAGCAATCAAACGCGAAAACAAAGAACGCCTTGCGAAATACATTCTCGAACAAAACGGCGTCACCGTCAATCCCGATTCCATATTCGACGTACAGGTCAAGCGTTTGCACGAATATAAGCGTCAACTTTTGAACGCGCTCCATATTCTCGACCTCTATTTCAGAATAAAGGAAAATCCCAATCTCGACGTACAACCGCGCACCTTCGTTTTCGGTGCGAAAGCCGCAAGCGCATATTATATGGCGAAACAAATCATTCGCTTTATCTGCACTCTCGGCAACGTCATAAACAACGACCCCGACGTCAAGGACAAAATCAAAGTCGTATTCCTTGAAAACTACCGCGTCACTCTTGCGGAAATCATTATGCCGGCGGCGGAAGTCAGCGAACAAATCTCGATTGCGGGCAAGGAAGCAAGCGGCACGGGCAATATGAAGTTTATGATAAACGGCGCGCTCACCATAGGCACTATGGACGGTGCAAACGTGGAAATCCATAACGAAGTCGGGGACGAAAATATGTTCCTCTTCGGACTTCTTGCGGACGAAGTGCAGGAAATGTGGAGAAAGGGCTACAATCCCACTCACTATTATCAGACCAATCCTCGCATCAAACGCCTTATCGACGCACTGCGCTCGGGCATAGGCGGAGTGGACTTCGGCGAAATCGCGGACAGTCTTACGATAGGCAGAGGCGGCACGGCGGACGGATTTATGGTTCTTGCGGACTTCGAATCCTATGCAAACGCACAACAGAGGGTGAACGATACTTATCTCGATTCCGCGCGTTGGAATCGTATGTCCCTCGTGAATATCGCGAAAGCGGGATTCTTTGCGGCGGACAGAGCGGTGGAAGAATACGCGAAGTATATCTGGAATCTTGAAAAAATCGACCTCGACAAACGCTAAAACACGGACGAATGTTCAACCCTCTTAAACACAAAAAACCGTACGGCGCAACCGCCGTCGCAAAAGAAACGAAGATAGAATTCCCCCTTGAAACCGCTCTCGGAATCAAGAGGGTTTTCGTCGTTTTGCGCCTTGACGACGACGTGCGACGCTATGAATTGCCGTATCAAAAAACCGAAAACGAAGAGGATATTTTCGTCGGTTCGTTTTCGCTAAACAAGGGCGGAATATGGCATTATCGCTTCGAGGGAGAGTTCTCGGACGGCACGCTTGCATTCTTCGGGCGGGACTTCGACGGCACGGCGATAAGAGGGGATTGGTTGCCAGAATGGCAGTTAACCGTATCAAATTACGACTATAAAACGCCGAATTGGTTCAAAAACGGAATAATCTATCACGTCTTTGCGGACAGGTTTTGCAAGGGGGAGGACAGACCTTTTTTGAAAGGCGGACGACTTCATGCGGACTGGTATGAAACTCCCGACTATGCAAAAGAGGGCGTGGATTATCGCGCGGACGATTTCTTCGGCGGGAATATCGCGGGGATAGAATCCAAACTCGATTATCTCGAATCTTTGGGGGTCGGGTGCTTATATCTCTCTCCGATTTTCAAGTCTTCGTCCAATCACCGCTACGACACGGGAAACTATCTTGCCGTGGACGAATTATTCGGGGACGAAGAACAACTCTGTCATCTCGTCGAAGAGGGAAAGAAACGCGGGATATCCGTCATTCTCGACGGCGTATTCAATCATACGGGTGCGGACAGTATTTATTTCAATAAGTTCGGCTCTTATCCGTCCGTGGGCGCGTATCAAAGCAAGGAATCCCCTTATCGCGACTGGTATTATTTCAATGCGGACGGCACTTATCATTGTTGGTGGGGCTCCACCGTCGTGCCCACCGTCGACAAGTCGGCGGAAGGATATCGAAAACTTATTCTCGGTGTGGACGGCGTGATAGAAAAGTGGGCGAAAGTCGGCGTCAAAGGCTGGCGACTGGACGTCGTGGACGAATTGCCAATCGATTTCACCACCGCGCTTTGCAAAAAGATTAAGGAAACGGACGAGGATGCGGTCGTCATAGGTGAAGTTTGGGAAGACGCGTCCACGAAAGTCAGTTATAGCGAGTGGCGTCCTTATTTTATGGGCGGTCAACTTGACGGCGTGATGAATTATCCTTTCAAGGAAAGTATCACGGATTTCATCACGGGCGGAAGTGCAAGAGATTTTGTCGAAGGCGTATCTAAAATCGCGGAAAATTATCCGAAAGAAAGCCTTGACTCCTGTATGACCCTTATCGACTCTCACGATACCGTGCGCGCACTTACGAGATTGTCCGGCGCAGTCGCACCCGCGACGAAAGAGGAAAGGGCGGAATACAGACTGTCGGACGCTGAATACGCACTCGGCAAAAAGCGTCTAAAACTTGCCTCTCTTTTGCAATACGTCTTGCCCGGCGTGCCATGTCTATTCTACGGCGACGAGGCGGGCGTACAAGGATTCGAAGACCCCCTCAACCGCGGCACGTATCCATGGGGAAGAGAGGACGAAGAATTGCTGTCGCACTACGCCGCGCTCGGTCGCATAAGAAAGGAATACGGCGACTTGTTTTCGGGTGAAACGACCTTTTCTGCGGAAAACGGACTTACTGTAGTCCGCACTGCGGGAGATAGTGTTTTGACCCTTGTCACGGACGGAGAAAACGCAACGTTAACCGTGAACGGGAAAACCGTATTCGCACTTTAATAGCACAAAACTCACATATAAAACTCTATTTCATGCAAAAATCAAAACGTCGGCGCAAAAAATCAGCGCCGTTTTTATTATTTTGTTTCCCGATTTGCAAATGTAAAGATTCCGTCAAATTTCGCCTTTTTTCGTTAAATTCGCGAAAAAATGAAAACCGCTCTTTACAATAATGATTATTTACCTTATAATATCTATATATTAAAGAAGTATCTTTAAGGAGAAAATTATGGACGAAAAACAAGACTTCACTCCCGAAGTCGCAATCGACGCGGTTGACGAAACCGTAGAGGTGGCGTCGGAAGGGACTGAAATCACCCCCGAAACCAAGCAAAGGGAGCCGCTTAAACTCAATTATCCCATTACGTTCAAAGTCGGCTTTGCGTTTGCAATCATCATGCTTTTCTGGACTGCGTACGACTTCGTCGTGCCTCTCCTCATCGACAACGCATACGGTCTTCCCAGTTGGGCGCGCGGACTTATCATGGGTCTTGACAACCTTCTTTCTTTGTTCATGCTCCCCATATTCGGCAAACTCAGCGACAACGCCCACGGCAAACTTGCGAAGAAGTGGGGCAGACGTACTCCGTTTATAGTCATCGGTACGCTTGCGTCCGTTGCACTTATGGTGTTCGTGCCTCTCGTCACGATAAACCAACAAGACCAATCCAATCAATATATCGAAACCACCGTCGAAAGTCGTTTGAGTGACGACGAATTTATGAGCGGTCTTCTCGGCGATTGGTACGATGCGTCCGCAAGCAAGACGAACATTTACGAATCCGTCAGTGCAAACGACCTCTGCGATATCGACTATATCAAGATGAATATTGGAGACGGTCAAGACGCAAGAGAATTCTTCACTTCAATTCGTTATTACGAAAAGATGACCTCCAAAAAAGCAGTCCTCAATATGATAGGTGCGGAAACCTATTATTACGACGGAGAGGAAATCACCGATCTCAACGCACAATCTCCTTTCGCAGGCAAGACCTATCAAGACCTCGTGGATTCCAACGCAAATTATAAGAAATTCGTTGCGTCGGGTATGAATTCCTACGAATCCTATCTCATCAGAGAGGCAAGCATCAACGGCGGAGTTGGCAGTGAAAACTATTCGGGTTTCTACGGAATCAAGAGCCTTGTCGTTTATATGGTCATCTTGCTCCTCGTCCTTATCGCAATGGCGACTTTCAGAAGCCCTGCGGTCGCGCTTATGCCCGACGTCACGCCCAAGCCTTTGCGCTCCCAAGGCAACGCAATCATCAACCTTTGCGGCGGTATAGGCGGTGCGATAGCATTCCTCATCTATACGGTAGTTTTGTTCGGTGAAAACCTTTACAATTACGTCATCATATTTGCATCCGTTGCGGCGGGCATGCTCCTGCTCCTTGCTGGATTCCTTGCCCTCGTCAACGAGAAGAAACTCGTCGCGCGTTGCCAAGAAATCTGTAAGGAATACGGCATAGACGACTTCGACGAAGAGGAATCCGCCGAAACCAAAGCAAAAGCGGAACAACTCCTCGAAGAAAGCGAAGGACTCGATATCGACAGCAAACCCGACGAAGGCATCTCGGAAGAGGCGCTCGAATTTGCAAAAGAAGTTTGCGACAACAAGAAACAACGCAAGTCATTGAAGGAAAGTTGGAATGAGAAAACCGACCTTGAAAAAGAGAAATTCAAATCCTTTATTCTCATTCTTGCGTCGATATTCATGTGGTTTATGGGATACAACGCGGTGTCCTCCAACCTCTCCGTCTATACGACCAAAGCGCTTAACCTGTCCGCAGGCATAGCGTCCATTATATCCGGCGTCAGCATGGGTATCAGCGCAATCGCGTTTATCCCCGTCGGCTATATGGCGGCGAAAATCGGCAGAAGAAAGTCCATCATGATAGGCTTTGCGCTTGCAGTGGTGTCATTCATTCTCATCTTCGCGGTGCTCAACCCCGGCGACGAAGAAATCCTCAAGATAGTCCTCTTCATGTTGTTCTACTTGATTGCAGGATTCGGCCTTATCATCGCAAATGTCAACACCTTCCCGATGGTCACCGAACTTTCCACTGCGGAAACCGTCGGACAATACACCGGTTATTACTATATGGCAACCATGTCCGCACAAGCAATCACCCCCGCAATCGGCGGAGCGATTATGGACGTCGGCGGAAACAAATTCCTCTTCCTCTACAGCGCAATCTGCGTCGCAATCGCAATCGTGCTTATGTTGTTCGTCAAACACGGCGACAGCAAACAAATCTCCAAAGGCAAACTCACCAAGGAAGAGAAAAAACAAATCCGTTACGAAACCCTCGATGCAATGGACGACTAATTCTTTTTCAAACAACGATTATCCCGACGACAAAATCGTCGGGATATTTTTTTTGGAAACGTCAAGTTCGGGCTTTTAAGGATAAACTTTTAACGGCAAAGAAAATTTCAAAAAAGCAAAAAAAGTGCGTTTTACCCCCGCAGAGGGGTATTTTTTTATGAGGTTGCACTGTTATAATGCAATCGTAAGCAAGAGGGAAACGGCTCAACTCGGGCGCCGAAGAAAAGCAAAACGGCTGATTCGTCGCGTGCAGGACGCAAAAAAGGCGGAATAAAAAATTTCCGAAACCCTATTGTGCTATAACCATTGAAAATGTATAATATAAGGAGAAACAAAAATGAATTACAAAGAACTTAAAGCGTATTTTGACGGGCTCATGAAAGAAGGCAGAAGCGAAGAGGAAATTTTGACGTCGCTATATATGATGTATTCGGACGGCAAACTCACGACGGACGAACTTCGCGACTTCATCGGTGTTTTAGGATATGAATTTTCGGACGAATTCGAAGCCTTGTCCGAAAAGGATAAGAAAAATCCCCGAAATGCATTCAAAGACACGGCGTCCCCGAAAGAAAAGAAAAAACGCGGATTGTTCGGAAGATGGAAGAAGAGATAAGCGGGAGGAATTTAAATGACGGTAGAAGAAGTCGAAATGGTATTCGACCAAATGAGAGCAGACGGTAGGACGGATGATCAAATCGCGGGAGCGATGTATATGATGTACTCCGAGGGCGAACTTACGTTGGATGAACTTCGCGACCTTGTTGGAATTTTGGGCTACGAGTTCACTGCGGAATTCGAGGCGCTCCCCGAAGAAGAGAAGAAAAAGCCGAAGAATGCATTCAAAGACGTCGAAGAAACCGAAGAAGAGGATGAAGACGACGTAAAACCCACGCAGAGAAAAGGGGATAAAAAGAAAGCGGAATTAACCCGTAAAATAGTGGAATTTATGGCGGATATAAACCCCGACGAAATGTTCTATCCCAATTATCCGAGCGAAAGAGGATACGATAGGCATTTTGAGTTTGTGGAAGACTACTGCAAGCAGTACGGCATAAATAAAAAACGCGCGCTCAAAGAGTACGACAGCAAAAAGCGTCAAAAAGTCGCGGCACAATATACGCTTTCAAAACTCGACGTATACAGATTTACGGTTTTGCTCGGACTCAATAAAACCGAATTCGTGCAGTTTATGACGATATGCGGATATATGCCCGACCCCAACAGCAAACTCGACTTGTTCTTTATGGATTACATGGACGGCAAGTATATGAATAATTTAATAGATATGTACGGGAATGATTTCGACGGCTCGGTTACCCTTTGCGATATGGATAGGCTGTTCGGATTTCAAGACGGAATACAATTCACGATTTCGGGCACTGAAAGCGCCGCACAAGCAATCAAGTATTGTGCAAAAGAAGAGTCGAAAAAGTCGGGAGCCAATTCGCCTGCGTGGCTTAATCAAATAGACGAAAACGGAGAAAGGGTGCTGCCACCATGGTTAAGCAAAAGATAAGGTGGCTCCATTCCGAAAATGCAAACAAGAACGTGGGATTAAAACGATTTCTGCAGGAAAATTAAGGACGCATATGGAAGATATTTACGGCAATATGACGAACGATATTTTGAACGATACGCTTTATAAGATTGCGGAATTGGAATTAGAACAAGGACTTACCGGAAAGGACAACAGTGTAGAAATCAATCGTTTGAAAGAACTTATAAATTACGACGAAATCGAACAAGACGATATTGACAACGAAGATATATAAAACGGCGATATCGCTTTGGACGAAAAAAGTTGTTGATACGAATAAGGAGAGTGAGTTATGGCGTTTTCAATCGTGTACGGAAATGCGCTGGAGTATGAAGGCGATGCGGTGCTTAACAGTCTTGGCACCGACGGCGCAAAATACGGCGGGCTATGCAAAAACATAATTAAGGGAATCAATTGCGACGAAGTTAAAAACGAAATCGATTCTTTACATAATATGCCAATCGGCAAAATTATTGAAACCGAGGGCGGTGATTTGAAATGCGCTCACGTTTTTCACGTCGTAACTCCGTTCAAAAAGCACGACAACAACAAGTGCGACGAGTTGCGCAAGGCATATAAATCGGTCATCGATCTTGCAATCGAGCGCGGATATAAGACGATTGGATTGCCTTTCATCGGTACGGGCGCAAACGGATATACGGACGGTGAAGTCTATGACGTTTTGACGGATTTGCTCTCCAAAATTTCCGACGAGGAAGAAAAGCGCGGAGAAAAAATAATCGATGCTACGATTATCGCGTATTTAAGACGCACTCGGCGTGAAGACAGACCTGTGGAAACACCGCCACACAGAGAATTCATAGGATGTGTATTGTATGAAGAATATGATTTATATCGCAAAGATGAACGCACTCCCAAAAAACAGAAAGGGGACAAGAAAAAAGCGGATATAATTTACGATATAGTGGAATTTATGGCGGATATAGATCCTGATGAAATGTTCTATCCCAATTATCCGAGCGAAAGAGGATACGAAAGGCATTTTCAATTCGTGGAAGACTACTGCAAACAGTACGGCATAAATAAAAAACGCGCGCTGAAAGAATACGATTGCAGAAAACGTCAAAAAGTTGCGGCGCAATATACGCTTTCTAAACTCGACGTTTATAGGTTTACGGTTTTACTTAAACTGAACAAGTCCGAATTCGTGACCTTTATGACCATTTGCGGACATATGCCCGACCCGAACAGCAAACTCGACGTGTTTTTCATAAACTATATGGACGGTGCGTACGGAAACGTTCACAAACAACGTACGCTCTTCGATATGGATAAGTTATTCGGACTTCAAGACGGAATACAATTCACGATTTCAGGCACTGAAAGCGCAGCGCAGGCAATCAAGTATTGCGCAAAAAAATAGGATAGTTGCTACTCTCTTTTTGATTTGTGCAGCGAGTTATCTCATTCCCTCGTTGCAAGCGTATCCCGACGATTTTATCGTCGGGATATGTTTTTAGTGCGGTTCAGCAATATAAATCCACCGCTTGAGGCAATGGAAGTAATGCGTTTTATTGTTTGGGTTTGATGGATTCTTCGGTGCCGTCGGGGCGGATGACTACGGCGTTGTCGAGTTGACCGCGGAGGTTGCCGACGACGCTGTCGACGTATTTGCGACGTAGGGTGTATTGCTCGGATTTTTCCTCGTCGGTCAGTCCTTCGGATTTTGATTTTCTTGCGAGGAAGTTGATTCTTTGGATTTCTTGTTCGGTTATCATAATTGGGTGTGCCAGTCTATCGGCGTTTCTCCGTGCTTAATCAAAAAGTCGTTGCATTTCGAGAAGTGCTTGCATCCGAAAAATCCGTTGTAGGCGGATAGGGGAGACGGATGCGCACATTCGAGAATGAGGTGTTGAGGCGCGGTGACAAGGGCCTTTTTGCTCCTTGCGTTTGCGCCCCAGAGCATAAAAACGATCGGTTCTTTTCTGTCGTTGAGGTGGCGGATTATGCTATCCGTCAGCACTTCCCAGCCTTTACCCTTATGGCTGTTTGCCTCTCCCGCCCTGACCGTGAGGACGGTGTTGAGGAGGAGTATACCTTGTTTTGCCCAGCCGACGAGATACGGGGACGTGTTTTCTATGCCGACGTCGTCCTTGATTTCCTTGAAAATGTTAACAAGGGATGGGGGTGCGTCCACTCCGGGTTTTACCGAAAAACACATGCCGTGCGCTTGCCCGGGGTTGTGATAGGGGTCTTGACCGAGGAGCACGACTTTTACCTTGTCGTAGGGGGTTGCTTTCAGTGCGTTGAAAATATCGTGCATATCGGGATAGACGACGTGGCGGCGATATTCGTCTGCAAGAAAGGCGCGAAGTCTTTGATAATTTTCGCTTGCAAAATCTTCTTTTAGGATATCATCCCAGTCGTTGCCTATATGAACCATTAGTCTTCCCCTTGAACTTCTCTTGCGACGTTGTAGTCGGAGTAGTAGTTTTTCGCTTGTATGTCGAAACTGCCGTCGGGATTGACGGTGATGACCGTCGTGCCGCGTTGGGCGTGCTCTTTATAAATGCCGACGTAGGCAAGATAGTCCACGCTCATGCCGTAAGTGAGGCGGATTTCGCGGTCGCCCGAATTCTTTTTGTAGAGGACGGAGAAGTTGTTGTAGTGGTCGTGTCCGCAGAATATGCCTTGCAATCCGTTTTCAAGACCTGTGTCGAAAAGGACGTCCGTGCGATATCCGCAGAAAACGCCGTACGTTCTTCTGCCGTTTTTATTCTTGTCGCTCTCGCCCATATTGCCGTACAGATAAGTGGTCGTCGAGCCGTCGGCACCATAGAAAACGTCCCCGCTTTGAGGCTTTGTTTCGGAGTTGCCGTAGGTTTCTATGACGTTTGCCCACGCACTTCTGTATTCTGCAAGGGGAATGTGGAAGAATGCGAGATTATCAACAGCCGTTTTCGTATATTCGATTGAGTTTGCATTTGCTATTTCGACGTTTTTCGCTTGGAGCGCCTTCATTTCGCGCGCATACCAATCCACTTGGCTTTGGTGAATATTGTCGTATTTCCACGCAATTCCGAAATAGTCTCCGTCGATATAACTGTGACTGTCGAAAGTGACGATTGCTTGCGTGCAAATTCCGTCGGAATTTTTCACTTTGACGATATTATTGCCGTATCCGTGTTCTTCGCCCGAAAAACCGCGTCCGAACAGGCAATATTTATATCCTGCGTTTTCGTAAAATTCGCAGATTTCTTCGCGGGTGTACATACTATACGCCTCGGTGTCGTGGTTGCCGAATGCAAACGTCCAATATACGCCGAGAGATTCCATCATATTGGAGAAAATTTTGGTTGCGTTAAGGTTGTTGAAGGTGCCCGCTTGGAAAGGAACGGGATAGGCTATATCCCCGGTGACGACGACAAGGTCGGGTTTTTCTGCGCGAATCATATTCGCGACCGCGTTCATCGCCCACGAATCCTTTTGTTGAGAGAAACATCCACCGCCTATGTGCACGTCGGTGAATTGCATCACTTTGAGTTCTCTGTCCGTGGTGAAAGTCCAATAACCGTCCGCGTCTTTTTCGGGGACGAGTTGCTCTGCGTATTCCACTTTTTCATATTGTTTTGCTTGCGCTATAAGGTCGTTCGTGCCCGTCACGTTGACGATTGCGCAAACGCTTATGAATATCGCAAGTACGAGAAGTACGGACACCGTGGCTATGATTCCCTTTTTGCGTTTTGCTTTTTTCTCTTCGGGGGAGAGAACTTTTTTGGGTTTCTTTTTGCCTTTCGGCATATCGGCAAGAATACCTTTTTTCTCTTCGTTTTCGATTTCGGGAGTGTTTTCGGTTTCGTTCAGGATTTCGTTTTCTTCCATTATGACCTCTCGGATTACGTTGTTTTCAATATTATACACGTATGCGTGCGTAAAGTCAATCTTGCTTGTCTTCGGGGACTATATCCGCGGCGATACCCGTTTTTTCGAGGATTTCCGCTTTGACAGCGGAGGAGAGAGAATAAAACTCTTCCATATTTCCGTCGAAAAAGACCTTGACGACCGCAACGCCGCTTTTTGCGCCGTAGTCGTGGAACACGATATCTTTAACGTCGAGACCATGCATTTTGCAGGTGACGACTATGCTTTCTTTTTCCTCTGAAAAATCCTTGCCGTGCACGATGATTTTGACGTTTTTAATCACCATTCCGACCCCGAACGCGACTATGATTACGCTGAGCACTATGCCGACGATTGCGTCGACTGCATAGTCGACTACACCCGAAATCGCAAAGGATACGAGGGAAGTGGCGGTGACTCCTACGTCGCAGAAACAGTCGAGTGCGATTGCGGTGAGTGCACTCGAAGAATACTTCTTGCCGAAGTGCAAAAACGTGAATCCCATACATAGTTTCACGGGGACGGTGACGGCAAGCATGACGCAGTTTTGCCATCCGAACCAAATGGGCTCGGGCATTGCCATACGATTGAACGAGCGGAAAAAGAATATGCCGCCGAAGACGACAGCGACGACGGATACGACGAAACTTGCAAGATATTCGACGCGTCCGTAGCCTAAGTTTTTCGAGGGTTTGAGCAAGGTCAAAAAGGAAACGAGGGCGATAAGATAGGTGACGACGTCGAGAAAACCGTTGGTCGCGTCGAGCAAAACGGTTATGCTGTTAGAGGTGAGCCCTACGTGCAATTTCATAAAAGCAAGCCCCGCGCTTAACGCGACGCCTATGCCTGCGAGTATTGCCGATTTTTTTGCTCTTTCGTCCATTATCAACCTAAAACGAGTTTTATATTGCGGTTTTGTGATGATAAACGCCTTGTTTTGCAAATAGCAAAACGTTTTCCGCCGCTCGTCGTATATTATTGTAGCACGCGCGCACGCAAAAGGCAATAGAATTTGCGGCGCGGGGTTGCGACTGAAAGCGTTTGGGTGTATAATAAAAATATGGCTAAAAACTCATCACGTAATAAAACTAAAAACGCAGTAAGAAAATCGGCGAAGAAAAATCCGAAAGGCTTTATCATTGCCGTCGTCGCAATCGTCCTCGTGATTGCAATCACGCTGTCCGTTATCTATTTTGCATTCCCCGACACGTGGAACGTTCTCGTTGATATGGTCTTCGGGGATACGAACGACAAGCCGTCTAATTCTCCTGATAGCACGCTGACTATCGGAGAGGGCGAACTCGTCGTCAACTTCATCGACGTGGGGCAGGCGGATTGCGCGATAATTCAATTCCCCGACGACAAGACTATGATTATCGACGGCGGGGACAAGGGTTCGAAAGACGACGTCTTGAACGCTATGGATAGGCTGGGAATCACTTCTTTCGATTACGTACTTCTCACGCACACCGACGCCGACCATTGCGGTTCGTTGGACGACGCGATAAATAAGGCGGAGCACGTTGAAAACGTGTATCTTCCCAAAATCAAATCCAAGGATTACGACTTGGGGCTTTCTTCTGAATATAAAACCGTGTCGACTATCGTGTACAACGATTTTGTAAAGAGCGCGACGGATGCGACTTATATAGACGACGACAACGTCGAAAAATCCGCAAACCTCATCTTCACCGAAGGCAAACAGGAAATCGTTGCGGATGACAATTCCTACAAGATGACCATGTATTGCCGCGACGACGCCTACTATAAGGAAATGAAAACGAGCGATGCTCACGACCTCAACGACGTATCTCCCATATGCGTCCTCGAATATAACAATCGTAAGGTTGTGTTTGCGGGAGATTCCAACGCGCTTGACGACGGGGACGGCGGAACGATAAAGACGAGTAGCGAGCAAAATTTTTTGAACGCACTTCTTGAAGAGGGTTACACCGACGAAACCTTTGACGCGGACGTACTCAAAGTCGGACATCACGGCGCGAAGTATTCTTCGGGTGCGGACTTCCTTGATTTCATAGACGTCGAATATGCCGTCGTCAGCGTGGGTGTCGGAAGTTCGGGCGCAAGCACGGAAGAAAAGGATAAATTCAATCTCTTCATAAACGACGAATTTGCCGAGGCAACCGATTACGAAGTCAGCGGAAACAAGAAGTACGGTCATCCGACGGGAGCGGTCTGCGCAGAGGGTGGAAGACTGCAGGCAAGCGGAGTGGAATTCGTCTATTACACATGGTGGAACGGTGATATATCTTGCACGATAGACGGGGACGGAAATATAGAATTCACTTGCGAACTCGTAGCCGTACTCGTTTCCGGCGAAATCGTTTTCGAAAGCGCAGAATAATTTATATGAGTGTTATATATAGACCTACGGGAATGGCAAGAGAATATAGCCCATATGCTTTGAATATTTACATTGGTTGCAGTCACCAATGTAAATATTGTTATGCTCCGCATACTTTGCAAAAATCGAAGGAGAGTTATTTCGGCAAACCTGAACCCAGAAAAAATATTTTGCAATTGCTGGAAAACGATTTGCAAAAAAACAAATATGACGAACAAATATTGTTGTCTTTTGTCGGAGATTGTTATTGCGACAGTGCCGATGGCGGGGAAACTACGAGAGAAGTATTAAAAATGCTCAACGCATATAAAGCCCCGGTCGCAGTTTTGTCAAAGGGCGGCAAAAAAATGCTTCGCGACTTGGATTTGTTTAAAGAATTCGGCAAAAGAATTATGGTCGGAACGACGTTAACTTTTTGTGATGAAAAGAAGTCCAAAGAATGGGAGCCGTTTGCATCGCTTCCTTCGGAAAGGCTCGAAACTTTACAAATTCTTCATGACAACGGGATTAAAACTTTTGCAAGTTTCGAGCCGACTATTGAGCCGAAAGAGAGTTTGCGCTTGATAGAAAAGACCCTCGAATATGATTGTGTGGATCATTATAAAATCGGAAAAATCAATAACTATGGTTCTGCCGATAAATGGCAGAATTGGCCTCAATATCTTCAAGATTGCATAAATTTGTTGCGCCCGACCGAGAAACAAGTTTATTATAAATTTTGTTTGAGGAAATTGGCTCCCGAAATATTACTGACCGACGATGAAAAAATCCCGATAGATATAACGTTAGGTCGGATAGGTTCGAACAAATAAGTTTATGGGACGGGAGCAATCCATTGTGATATATATTAATTAAACTAATAATGCAAAATCCGCGGTTTATCCGCGGATTTTGTGCTTATAAATATTGATTTTGGATTATTTGTAGTCCTTGATAAGATTCTTGAAGAAGTCGATTCCTTGTGCGAGTGCGTCGATTGTGATACATTCGTCGTAGGCGTGGCAGCGATGCATTTCTTCAAGGGACACGAGGAAGGGCGTGAATCGAAGTGCGGTCGGGCAGAGTTCTTGCATGTTTCTGCAATCCGTGCCGCCGCTGATGAGATAAGGCGCGACGACGGTTTCGCCGAAGACGTTGTTGATTGTTTCGCAAACGTACTTGTATTCTTTCGATTTCGTATCCGCAATAGGACTTGCGTCGCGGGTGTTGTCGATTTCGATTTTGATATCGTATTTCTTCGCGACTTTTTCAAGTTTCTTCAAGCACTTATCCTTGCCCTCTTGGGGAGAATAGCGGAGGTTTGCAAGCACCCAGGCAGAGTCGGGAATGTTGTTGCTTGCGTCCGCGCCGTGCGCCATAGTGAAGACCATAGTGGTCGAGAAGAATGCGTTGAGTTGTCCCGCAAGGTCGGGGAAGAGTTTCGCGGCAAGCGGAATGAAGTGATATGCGCGCTTGACGACGGGCGCGAATATAGGCTTGACCGCCTTTGAAAACTCATAGAGCATTTCTTTGACGAGGGGGATGGTTTTCTTTTCGAAAATTTGGTGATTCTCACAATAGAGGATGAATTTCGCAAGACGCACGAAGGGGGTGTTTTTCCCGGGAGTGCTGCTGTGCCCGCCGACGGACGGCGCATAAAAACGATAATCCGCAAAACCTTTTTCGCAAACGCCCATAAGGCAGACGTTTTTGGCAAGATATTTCGGGAAAGCGTCCGCAGTGGTCATTCCGCCGCCTTCGTCGAGGACGAGTGCGGGGACGACGCCATGCGCTTTGAGATAATCCGCTTCCGCTTTTGCGCCGCCACCCGAGTTTTCTTCGTCGTCGCCGTAGCAGAAATAGATATCTTGTTCGGGGACGAATCCCTCTTTCATAAGTTCGTTTGCGGCGGTCATGCTTGCATAGACCGTGGATTTGCAGTCGAGTGCGCCTCTTCCCCAAACTCTGTCTTCCGCGATGACGCCGGCATAAGGGGGATATTTCCACTTATTCGCATCGCCCTCGGGGACGACGTCTTGGTGTCCCATAAGGACTAAAGGACGGTCGTGACGCTTGCCTTCCCACTTGAATATGAGCGCGCTGTTGCGAGGATTGGCGCATTCGAGAGTGTGAAATTCAGGCGCGAGTTCTTTCATTATTCCTTGCAATTCGTCGAAGAGTGCGCGGTCGGTGTCCGTGACGGTGGGGACTCTCAACATCCTTGCAAATTGTTCTGCATAAAGGGCTTTCCTATCCATAGTAGACATAATACACCTCTAAAGATTTATTGATATAAGGATATATCCGATTTGCAAGATAGTCAAACAAGTTTTTCGTTTTATAGGAATTTGCGGAATATTACGCCGTTTTGAGAAAAAAGTAATGAATTTGTAAGAAATTTTTCAAGACGAGGTAATTTTTGTTTTGCACAATATATTCGACAGGAGGCAAGTATGAAAAAAATTATAGCACTCACAGGCGCAAGCGGAAATATGGGACTGGAAACTCTTGCTCAACTTATGGAGTCCGACGTCACCGAAAAAATCAAAGTTCTGCTCCTCGATGAGAGAAGAGAGAGAAGATATGCGCGCAAATGGAAAAAACAATATGGAAATAAAATTGAAATAATCTTCGGAGATTTGTCCGTCCGCTCGGACTGCGACAAACTCGTCGAGGGGACCGATTACGTTTTGAATTTGGCGGCGGTCATTCCTCCGCTTTCGGATTCACGTCCCGACCTTGCCGAAAAATGCAACCTCATCGGTGCGAGAAATATCGTAGAGGCGGTGGAAAACGTCAGGGACAATCAACCTAAATTCATCCACATATCAACCGTCGCGGTCTACGGCAACCGCAATTACTTGCACCCTTGGGGCAGAGTGGGCGATCCCTTGCTTCCCAGCGTGTACGACTGCTACGCGGGCTACAAGGTGAGAGGGGAAAGATACGTCCTCGAAAGCGAAATAAATACGTGGGCGGTTCTTCGTCAAACCGCAATGCTACATTCGAGAATGCTCACCGACAATATGAGCGACGGACTTATGTTCCACACTTGCCACAACGTTCCGCTTGAATGGGTTACCGCACGCGACAGCGGACGGCTTATGACGAAAATCGTCGAAAAGGACGCGAGAGGAGAAGTCCCCGAATTTTGGAAGAAAGTATACAATATCGGTGGCGGCGCACCCAGCAGACAAACGGGATTCGACACGTTTGACCTTGGATTCAGAATCATAGGCGGTTCGGCTGAAAAGTTTATGCGCCCTACCTGGAACAGCATTCGCAATTTCCACGGAATGTGGTTTCTCGATAGCGACGTGCTTCAAGAAAAATTCGACTTCCAAAGAGAAAGCGTCGCGGACTATTGGCAGGAAATTTTGGAGAAGCATCCTTACTACAAACTCGCCAAAATCGTACCTCCCGCGCTCATCTCGAAACTTGCCGTACAACGACTTCTCTCGGACGATAACTCTCCGCGCAAGTGGATAAAGGACGGCAACGAAGGCAAAGTCAAAGCATATTTCGGAAGTGCGGACAACATAGAATGTCTTCCTAAATCTTGGGACGAATTCCCCGTGCTTTGCAAAGGACAACTCCCGGACGCGGATATCGACTACGCCGAACTTCGCGATATAAACAATGCAGAAAGACTCGGACTTATCCTTGACCACGGCTACGACGAAAGCAAACCCGATAGCGAACTCGATATAGAAGATATGCGCGCGGCGGCGGAATTCAGAGGGGGAAAATGCGTCAGCGAAAGCATGACGAAAGGCGACCTTTACACCAAACTCGAATGGGAATGTGCGGACGGTCATCGCTTCAAAGCAGCCCCCTACACGGTGCTTAAAGCGGGACATTGGTGCCCTTGCGCGGAGCCCGGCAAATGGGACTTCGACAGACAAGCAAAGACCAACAAATTCTTTGCGCAAATATGGTACGACACTCACGCAAAGGGAGAGAACACTCTCTACTACTTCGATGAGAACTTCAAAGCAAAATACAATGTTTATAAGCAGGAAACGAGAGGATAAACTATGAGTAATGCGATTATATACTATTTCTCGGGAACGGGAAACACCGAAAAAGCGGTGCGAGAATATAAGAAAATTTTCGAGGAAAAAGGAGTTGAAACCACCCTTGTAAAAATCACCGCAGGGTGCGAAATTCCCTCTCCGAAAGACTACGATTTCGTCGGATTCGGATATCCTATTCACGGATTCAACGCTCCCGAAATCGTCCTCGATTTTGCAAAACGCATAGAGGGCGCGAATAAAAACGTGTTCATCGTCAAGACGTCGGGCGAGCCTCTCAAACTCAACAACGTTTCTTCTATCAAGATGATGAAAATCCTTAAAAAGAAAGGATATCGTTTGACCAACGAATATCACTACGCGATGCCGTACAATATGATTTTCCGCCACGAGGACGGAATGGCGGCGCTCATGATAAATAAACTTCGCGAGTTGGCGCCTGCGGACGTTCAAGACATAATCGACGGCAAGCAAAGAAAACTCGACAAAGTGCCTTTCGGTGCGTTCATAGCATGGGTGTTCAGAATAGAACATATCGCAATGAAAGTGAACGGCAGATTTTTCAAAATCGACGATAGCAAGTGCATCCACTGCATGAAGTGCGTAAACGGTTGCCCCGAGCATAACATAACCTACAAGGACGGCAAATTCGTATTCGGCAACGACTGCGTTATGTGCACGAAATGTTCGTTCGGATGCCCCGAAGACGCGTTTTCTATCGGGATGCTCAACGGTTGGAGAGTGAACGGTGCGTACGATTTCTCCGCCACTCCCGAAAGACAAAAGGGCAAACATTCCGGTTATTGCAAACGCTCCTACGACAAATATTTTGCAAAAAAATAAACGAACTAAAATTTTTAGTGGAAAACCTAAAAGAATCGTTGTATAATAAACGAAAAGAGGTTAACAATGAGAAAAATACTTATAGCCGAAGACAATATCGAAATATCAGACATAATGCGCAACTTCCTCATCAAGGCGGGACACACCGTGTATCAGGCGTTTGACGGAAGAGAAACCGTAAACCTCGTCCGCGCGCTCAAACCCGACCTTCTCCTTCTCGACATAATGATGCCGATTATGGACGGATACGAGGTGTGCAAAATCGTGCGTGCGGAGATGAATATTCCGATTATCGTCGTGTCGGCGAAAGTCGCGGAAGAGGATAAAGTTAGAATGTTCGACTTGGGCGCGGACGACTATATCACGAAACCGTTTTCGAACAACGAAATGGTTTGCAGAGTGAACGCGCAACTCAGAAGATATTACGACTTCAATTCCCGTCAAACCTCGAACGAAAGACGTTACGGCGCACTCACCGTGATATCGGACAGATACGAGGCGAAAGTCGGGGAAGAAATTCTCCCTCTCACCGCAAAGGAATTCAAAATCCTCGATTATCTCACTTTGAACGCGGATAGAATTTTTAGCAAACAGCAACTCATCGACGCGGTGTGGGGCATAGACGAATATATCGACGAAAACACCGTCGCGGTCACTATCGCAAGACTTCGCGATAAACTCGGAAAGGTCGGCGTCAAAAACGTCGTCACCGTTTGGGGACTGGGCTATAAATGGCAAAGTTAATCAGGAAAAAAGAAATAGAAAAAAATAAACCCGTCGGCAAAGTCGAAACGGGTTTTTCTTCTATTGAAAACGAATCCGAAAAAAGCGAAGGAGTGGTCGCCGTTTATCACGAGAGAAAACGCTCGTACACCATGAGTGTCATCAAGCGACTTTCCGAGGGCAATTACGACGCGCCCATCGTTTTGGACGGCCCTGATAAAAAACTTTTGACCGAACTCGAAATTCTTCGTCGCGGACTCCGCGACGCACGCGATACCGCCGAGAAAAACGAGATGAAATTGTCGACGGACGTAGCAAGCGTTGCTCACGACCTCAAAACGCCGCTATCGGTTATCGCGGGTTATGCGGAATGTATTCAGGCTGGCATGACGGATAAGGATTATCCCTCTCTCATCTACGCAAAGGCGCAGGAGATGAACGACCAAGTCATAGGAATCGTCGAGGCAAACCGCAAAGCAAAACCCGAAAAGCATTTTGAAAAAATCGATTGTCAGGAGTTTTTCGAAAGGGAAGCGGTGAAGTATTCCGTCCTTGCGAAAAATAAAAACATTAAATATATCGTCGGCAGACCCAAGAGAGGTTGGGTGTACGGTGACGCCAATATCCTTGCAAGCATAGTGCAAAATATCATCACCAACGCCGTCAAGTATACCGACGAGGGCGGGAGAGTAAGGATTACGTTTGCAAAATCCGCGAAGTATTACAGATTTACGGTCGCGGACAACGGCAAAGGAATTTCGAAAACCGATCTTCCTCACGTATTCGAGAAGTATTTTATGGCGGATAAATCCCGTTCGAACACGAACAGTTCGGGGCTCGGACTTTTCACCGCAAACGAATACACAACCGCGCACGGCGGCAAAATCAAAGCAAAAAGCAAAGAAGGAAAGGGGAGTAAGTTTTCAGTCTATATTCCTATGGAATCGGATATGGCGAAGCCCTCCCGCAAATTCGACAGAATGTCGAGGACTGCAAAACTGTTTTTCCTGACTATCGGCATTTTCTTTACGAGCATCGTATATAGGATATTGCGCGCCTACGAAACGGAGAAGTTTTCGGACGCAATGACCGCAGTCGTGACCTTTTTCATGTGTCCTTTCGTTTGGATTATGGATTTGATGAACGTCGTTTTGTCGAACAGGATGTTCGGAAGATAGCCGAGATTTACCGCTGAAATTGACCGAAAATTTTACGGAGAAAACGAATGAAGTCGGACGCGAGTCCGATTTTTTCGTGGTCTTTTTTAGGGATTTTGCACGCTATTTTGTGGTTTTAATAGTCTAATTGTAAAACATTTTTTATCGGTTTTGCGGGAAAAACCGAAAATTTTTCGGTGAAATGCTCAAAAATCCGAAAAAATTTGTGCAAATTGGGTATTTACAATATGCGTGCGCGATGTTACAATATAGAAAAAGGGGGCAGACCTTGGACAATATAGACTTGAAAATTTTAAGGTGCTTGACCAAAAACGCGAAAGTAAGCTATTCGGAGATAGCCGAAAAAGTCAAACTTTCGACGTCCGCCGTCATAGAAAGAGTGAAGAAACTCGAATCGAACGGCACGATTATGGGTTACACCGCAATCCTCGACCCCCAGAAGATAAACAAAGACGTCTTTGCGATTATGACGGTCGCAATCGAAAATCCCAAATACAACGGCGGATTTATCGAAACCGTCACCGCAAACCCGCACGTCACGGAATGTCTTTATATCGCGGGTGAATACGACTACTTTTTGAAAGTCGTCACCGACAGCACGAAAACTCTTGAAAACGTGCTCAACTCGATAAAGAGTATCCCGGGCGTATCCAAAACGAAGACGAATATAGTCTTCTCGTCGCCGAAAGTTACGGTGGCGCAACCTTGACACCCATAGGGTAAAATATGAAAAAAACTCGGGCATAACCCGAATAAAAGGAGAAAAATTATGATCGTTGGTATCCCCAAGGAAATCATGCACGACGAAGCTCGTGTAGCAGCAATCCCCGAAACCGTCAAAAAGATGGTAGCAGACGGCGCAACCGTCCTCGTTGAAAAGAACGCGGGCGCAGGTTCTTTCTATGCAGACGCACAATACGTCGAAGCAGGCGCGACTATCGTCGAAGATTGCGAAGAAATCTTTGCAAAAGCAGACGTCATCCTCAAGGTTAAAGAACCCCTCTTCAACGAACAAAAGGGCAAACACGAAATCGCGATGATGCACAAAGGTCAATATCTCATCACCTTCATCCATCCCGCATCTCCCGTCAACCATCAAATGGTCAAAGATATGGCGGCACAAGGCGTCATCGGTCTTACCCTCGACGGCGTGCCTCGTATTTCCAGAGCACAATCCATGGACGCACTTTCTTCCATGTCCACCTGCGCAGGCTACAAAGGCATCCTCATGGGCGCAAGCGATATTCCTAAATTCATGCCCCTTATCGGCACCGCAGTCGGCGTAATCAAACCCAGCAACGTTCTCGTCCTCGGCACCGGTGTTGCAGGCCTCAGAGCAGTCGCAACCGCAAAAGGACTCGGCGCACAAGTCTACTCCGCAGATATCCGTCCGTCCGCAAACGAACAAGCAATGTCCCTCGGCGCGAAGATCGTTCCTACCGGAGTACCCGAAGAAATCGCAGTCAGAAGAGTCGGCATCGTCGAATATGCAAAACGTCTTCCCGAAGAATGGCTCGTCAAAGAAAGAGAAGCACTCGCAGATGCAGTCAAGAACGCGGACATCATCTTCTGTTCCGCACTCCTCCAAGGACAACTCGCACCTACGCTTCTTACCGATGAAATGGTCGCAACCATGAAACCCGGTTCTGCAATCGTCGACATTTCCATCGACCAAGGCGGAAACTGCGCAATCACCACTCCCGGCATCCGCGACATCAAACACGACGTCGTCATCGAAGGCATCAAGAATATCCCCGGACAACTTCCCACCAGTTCCACTTGGATGTTCTCTTACAACATTTACAACCTTCTCCACTTCCTCGCGAAAGACGGCGAAGTCAAACTCGATATGGATGATGAAATCGTCCAAAGCATCCTCGTCACCTTGGACGGAGAAATCGTCCACAAAGGCGCAAGAGAGGCAATGGGTCTTTAAGACTAACACACTCCCGCCCCGGAAACGGGGTGGGAGTATCAACTTCGAAAACATTCTGAAAACGCAAGTTTATCTATCGTGACCGACAAATAAACCTGCGTTTCGGTGTAAAATAAGATATTATAAGGAAGAGAAATTATGACAAACTTTATTGCTGCCGTCCAAGGCGCGCAACAGTTGTACGGTCTTGAAAACGTTGAAAACGGAACTCTCTATTTCCAACTCATTCTGATCGCCGTTTTCGTTGCCGCAACCCTCATCGGCTACAAACTCATCTCCAACGTCCCGAGTCTTCTTCACACTCCGCTTATGTCGGGTATGAACGCACTCTCCGGCGTCACCGTCCTCGGCGCACTCACCGCAACGGCATCGCTATTCTTTAGTGGCACGGCGGGCATAGTGATTTCCGCAATTCTCGGCGTCCTTGCAGTCGCACTCGCAATGGTCAACGTCGTCGGCGGATTTATGGTCACGGACAGAATGCTTGCTATGATTGCAAAGAAAAAAGCGCCTCATCAGGAAATCATCTACGCGGCGGCGTTTATTATCGCAGGCGGTATGATAGCGGTCATCGGTTGCTTGCCCACCGTTTTCGGCGACAAAGCACAATGGGCGTATCTCGCACTTGCAATCGCACTTTCTTGCGGCGTCCTCGTCGGCATCGCGATGATGGGCAACGTCAAATATTCCAAAATCGGCAACAGAGTCAGCGCAATTTGCATGCTCGTTTCCATAATCCTCGTCATCGTTTACGGCAATCAAGGCAACACGATTGCATCCGTTTGGACGATTTACGTAGGCCTTGCAATCGGCTCCGTCGCAGGCGTCATTCTTGCGAAGAAAGTCCAAATGATTCAAATGCCTCAAATGGTCGCACTCCTTAACGGTCTCGGCGGCGCGGCGTCCGCAATAGTCGGCGCATTCGCAATGGCGGGTATCGGTACCGGATTCGACGGATTCTCCACCACGACGGCGGCTCTCGCACTCGCAGTCGGTATGATTACCCTCATCGGCAGTTTGGTCGCGGCAGGAAAACTCCACAAGATTCTCCCTCAAAAACCCGTTATTTATAAAGGTCACCAAGCAATGACGATAGGAAGTCTTATCCTTACTATCGCATGTATAGTCGTGTTCGCAGTCGTCGCAACGGACGGAGTAACTGCGGCGGGCAGCACTGCAAAAGTGGTTGTCATCGCAGTGATGATAGCACTCACGACGATATTCTCTTCGTTCTTCGGTTATATCTTCGCAATCCGCGTCGGCGGTGCGGATATGCCTATCACCATTTCCTTGCTCAACTCCTTCAGCGGTGTGGCAGGCGCAATCGCAGGTCTTGCAATCAACGACTTGCTCCTCGTCGCAGTCGGCGGTATCGTCGGTGCGTCCGGCTTGCTCCTCACTCAAATCATGTGCAAGGCAATGAACCGTAAACTCGGCGCAATCCTCGTCGGCGCAACCGCGGCAACAACTCCCGCTCCCGCACCCGCGGCGGCACCCGAAGTCAAAGCGGCGGAACCCGTCAAGGAAGAAAAAGCAGAAGTCAAGAAAGAAATCAACTATGCCGCAACTTTGAACGACGCAAAAGAAGTCATCATCGTTCCCGGCTACGGTATGGCAATCGCGCAAGCGCAACACCTTGTCAAACAACTTGCGGACAAACTCCGCGACAACGGCGCAACCATTAAGTTTGCAATTCACCCCGTCGCAGGACGTATGCCCGGACATATGAACGTTCTTCTTTGCGAAGCCAACGTCGAATACGAAGACCTCTATGAAATGGAGGATATCAACCCTGAATTCAAGAATGCGGACGCAACCATAGTCGTCGGCGCAAACGACGTCTTGAACCCCGCCGCAAACACCGCGGAAGGCACTCCCATCTACGGAATGCCCGTCTTGGACGTCGCTGATTGTAAAAATATCTTCATCTTCAACTACGACCTCAAACCCGGTTACGCAGGCGTTGAAAATCCGCTTTATTCCAAAGAAGAAGGCGTGCATCTGTATCTCGGAAACGCACAAGACACCTTGGCGAAATTCATCGCGGATATCGACAAACCTCTTGAAAGCGAAGTTGTTTCCGCTCCCGAAACCGAAGAGGCGGAAGAGGAATGCGTCGAAAGCAATGCGGCAGCACTCCTTAACGGCGCGAAAGAAGTCGTCATCGTCCCCGGTTACGGCATGGCAATCGCACAAGCACAACACCTTGTCAAACAACTTGCAGACAAACTCCGTGCAAACGGCACTGTAATTAAATATGCAATTCACCCCGTTGCAGGACGTATGCCCGGACACATGAACGTGCTCCTTTGCGAAGCGGACGTCGATTATGAAGACCTCTACGAAATGGAGGATATCAACCCCGAATTCAAGAATGCGGACGCGACCATAGTCGTCGGTGCAAACGACGTCTTGAACCCCGCCGCAAACACCGCGGAAGGCACTCCCATCTACGGCATGCCCGTCTTGGACGTTGCGGATTGCAAGAACATTTACATCTTCAACTACGACCTTAAACCCGGCTATGCAGGCGTTGAGAATCCTCTCTACACTCGCACCGAAGGCGTGCACCTGTACCTTGGCAACGCACAAGAAACCTTGCAACAATTCATCGCGAATATGGATAAACCCGCAGAAGTCAAGGTAGAGAAGAAAGTCGTAAAAGAAGAAGTCAAAGAAAACGTCAATTACGCAAGCGCACTCAAAGATGCGAAAGAAGTCGTCATCGTCCCCGGTTACGGCATGGCAATCGCGCAAGCACAACATCTTGTCAAACAACTTGCAGACAAACTCCGTGCAAACGGTACCGTGATTAAGTACGCGATTCACCCCGTCGCAGGACGTATGCCCGGACACATGAACGTGCTCCTTTGCGAAGCGGACGTGGATTATGAAGATCTCTACGAAATGGACGATATCAATCCCGAATTCAAGAATGCGGACGCAACCATAGTCGTCGGTGCAAACGACGTCTTGAACCCCGCCGCAAACACCGCGGAAGGCACTCCCATCTACGGAATGCCCGTCTTGAACGTCGCGGATTGCAAGAACATTTATATCTTCAACTACGACCTTAAACCCGGCTATGCAGGCGTTGAGAATCCTCTCTACTCCAAAGAAGAAGGCGTGCATCTGTATCTCGGAAACGCGCAAGAAACCTTGCAACAATTCATCGCGGATATCGACGCATAACGAATCGAAACGAAAAGGCACTCCGTCGAGTGCCTTTTTTGTATGAAAAATTCGACAAATAGTTCGGTTGTTTTAAAAACGGCACGTAATCGCGCGTGCCGTTTTATATCCTTGAATCTTGACTGCTTGCAACGTAAAATCAGTTTGCGAGCAATTCATCGAGAGTGGATTCGATATATTTGTTCTTTTTGATTTTGAGAGAGGAGAGAAGTTCACCTCTTGCGACGACTGCGACGGGGTCTGCGAGAGTGCGCAAGTTTTCAAGCGGATTTTCGTTGACGAAGAGTAGGTCTGCGCATTTGCCTTCTTCAATACTTCCGGTTTCCTTGTCTATGCCGAGGATTTTCGCGTTGGCAAGAGTGGCGGTGTGAAGTGCGAATTTCTCGTCCGTGCCGACGTACTTGACGAGATACGCAAGTTCTCTCCACATATTGTATTGCGTTGCAAACGGGCAACTGCAATCCGTGCCTATGCCGAAGGGCAGTCCTTCCGCAATCGCTTGTTTTGCGCCGTCAATCATGTTTTGCATGACGACCTTCGCAACGCTTTCCGCTACGGGATTCAACTTCGTGACTTCGTGAGAGAGCGTGGCGAGAGGAAGGGCGGGAGAAAGCGTCAAAACGTACGCAGAGCTGTTCTTGCGATATTCTTCGATGACTTCCTTGCCGACGGGTGCGCCGTGTTCTACGGTGTCTACACCGACCGAGAGATCGAGTGCGACGCCGTCCGGACTTTCGGTGTGAGACGCAACGATTTTTCCGAGTTTGTGCGCCTCGTCCACGACTGCAAACAATTGTTCTTTGGTCATTTTGAGTTCGGCGGGTTCGCCCGCGGTTTTTGCGTCCATAACGCCGCCCGTGGAGCAGGTTTTTATGAAGTCCACGTTATTCTTCACGTTTTCGCGCACGAATGCACGGAGTTCTTCGGGGTCGTTAGAGGACACCGCAAACGTGCCGTATCCGTGTCCGCCTATCGCCGTGATTGCGGGACCGCTGACGAAAAGACGAGGGCCTATCATCTTGCCTGCGTTGATTTTATCTCTGATTCTTACGTCCGAATATACGAAATCTCCGACCGCACGCACGGTCGTGGTGCCCGACTTAACCGCAGTTTTCGCCGCGGACGCAACCAATAAATCCACTATCTTGTGCCCGAGAGGAGTGTGTACGAATGCAACGACTTTCTTTTGCAGTCCGCCACCGCCGAGAATTTTGGAGGGTTGTCCGGTGCCGAAAAGGTGCGCGTGAAGGTTGATAAGTCCGGGAACGAGATATTTTCCCGTCATGTCTATAACGGTGTAGGACGAATCGAATTTTGCGTCCTTTGCGATTTTTTCTATTTTCCCGTTTGATACGAGGACGGTCGTGTCCGCCATGAGAGCCATATTCGCCGTTCCGTCGAGTACGTTAACGTGCGTGAAAGCGTATTTCATACTTGCCTCCTGAAAGCAATATTTTTTGTATAATTATATCACCATATTCCGAAAACGCAACTTTTTTATGTAACGCGCGCATATAAACTCGTGAATACTATGTGAAAAATCATTGTAAGTCATGGCATATATGCCGTGAAAACGGGTTTAATTTTTATTCTCATTATCTTTAACAAGAAAATTGCTCCGAAATAGTTGACAAATTCCGCCGATGAGATTATTATAAACAAGCATTCAGCAATAAGAATGCCTGTTTAGCTCAGCCGGTAGAGCATGCGGCTGTTAACCGCAGTGTCGGGGGTCCGAGTCCCTCAACAGGCGCCAAACGAACACCAATTCGGTGTTCGTTTTTCTTTACTCTGTTGAGTTACTCTGCCCCCTGCGCTAATGCGCTCGGCACTTTGTGCCTGACACTGCGGAACCGCAGTGGACGCTTCGCTCACGCGTGCAAGTACGCCCGCTCCGCTACTACACGGGGTCCAGAATCAAACCCCAAACAACACCATTCGGTGTTTGTTTTTCTTTTATTCTGTTGAGTTACTCAAACCCCTGCGCTAATGCGCTCGGCACTTTGTGCCTGACACTGCGGAACCGCAGTGGACGCTCCGCTTACGCGTGCAAGCACGCCCGCTCCGCTACTACACGGGGGTCCAGAATCAAACCCCAAACAGCACCAATACGACGTTCGTTTTTGAGCAGTCGAAAACCTACGTCACAAATTTTGTAATGAAACGCACGACCGCACGCCTTGACCATGGGCGCAATCGTTCGGCGGTAAAATAAAAACCGCCTTGCAGGGCGGTTTTTGCGTGTCGGGGTAGGTTAGGCGTTTAGGTCGAGATATTGACAGGCGTAGAATGCGGAAGTGCTGCCGTCTGCGGTTGCGGTGACGAGTTGGCGGATTTTTTTGGTTCTGCAATCGCCCGCTACGAATACGCCTTTGTGGGACGTCGCGCAGTTTTCATCGCTTACGATATAGCCGTTTTTGTCGAGTTCGACGAGGTTTGCAAAAGGTTCGTTTTGAGGGATTTGTCCTATGCAGATAAACGCGCCTTTGCACGGAATCGTGACTTTATCGTGCGTTTTGGTGTCTTCAAACATAAGTCCTGTCAATTCGTCGTCGCCGAGAAATTCAACGAGGGAGAGATTGTGAGTGTAGGAAACGTTTTCTTTCGAGAGTACGCTGTCCACGAGTGCTTTATCTCCGAAGAACTTATCGAATAGCGTGCAGATATGGACGGACTTGCAATATCCTGCAAGTAGGTTGGCATATTGCAAGGCAGTGTTTGCGTCCCCGATGACTACGACGTCTTCGCCCGTATAGAATGCGCCGTCGCAGAGTGCGCAGTAACTGACGCCCTTGCCGACCAATTCTTCCTCTCTTGCGATGCCCATAGTGCGATGATGGACGCCGGTTGCGATGATGATTGATTTTCCTTTGTACGCACCGTATTCGCCGTTTACGGTGAAGAAGTCGCCGTTGTCCGCGACCGAGGTCACTTTATCGAATTCGAATTCCGCACCCCAGTCGGTGACTTGAGAAAACAGTGCGTCGATAAATTCACTGCCCGCGATTTGGGGATAGGAAGGGAAGTTTTCCACTTTCGGGGAAAGGGCGATTTGTCCGCCTATGCAATCTCCTTCGAGGATGAGCACGGATTTTCCCGCGCGTCTTGTATTGAGTGCCGCCGTAAGCCCTGCGGCGCCTCCGCCTATGATGATAACGTCGTACATAGTATTCTCCAATGAAAACGCCTCTTGCGAGGCGTCTTCGTTATTCGCTTAAGTCGATTAGTGATTATTTAATGCTTTCGATATAGCCCTTGATTTTGCTTGCGTTGTCGTACACGTCGTAGCCGTTGCCGTTGGGGACGAGAAGGGTAGGTGCTTTCTTCACGCCGTATTCGACGGTCATCGCTTTATTTTCTTCCGCGTCGATTGCGGTGTATGCGATGCCTGCCTTGTCGAGCATCATTTTCGCCATTTTGCAGTTGGGGCAAGTCTTGGTGGTGAAGATGAGGAGTCCGTCGACGCCCTCTTTCTTTTCTTCGCAAGCGGGAGCACATTCTTCGCCGATTACGCCTGTATGAGTGAGTACGCTGTTTGCGATATCGTAAGTTTTACGCTCTTTGAACTCTGCGAGTTTGCCGTCGTTCCAGTTTTGGACGGGGCGATAGTAACCCGTGATACGGCTGTAAACTTCGGTGGTGCGTCCGCAGACGGGGCACTTGTACACTTCGCCCGAAATGTAACCGTGCTCGGAGCAAATCGAATAGGTCGGGGAGAGTGTGTAGTAGGGCAGTTTATAGTTTTCGGCAATCTTCTTGACGAGGTTTGCAGCAGACTTCCAATCGTCGAGTTTTTGACCGAGGAACGCGTGGAAGACGGTACCCGAAGTGTAGAGGGTTTGCAATTCGTCTTGAATGTCGAGTGCGGTGAAGATATCCGACGTGAAACCGACGGGAAGGTGAGAACTGTTGGTGTAGTAAGGTGCTGCGTCCTTGCCTTCGGATGCGGTGATGATATCGGGATATTTTGCTTTGTCGTGTTTTGCAAGGCGATAAGAGGTGCTCTCTGCGGGGGTCGCTTCGAGGTTGTAGAGGTCGCCGTACATTTCTTGGTAGTCCGAAAGTTTTTCACGCATAAAGTTGAGGACTTTCTTGGTGAATTCTTGCGCACTCTTGTCCGAGAGGTCCTTTCTTATCCAATTCGCGTTGAGGCAGGCTTCGTTCATGCCGACAAGACCGATAGTGGAGAAGTGGTTGCTGAAGGTGCCGAGATAACGTCTGGTGTAAGGATAAAGACCTTCGTCGAGGAGTTTGGTGATGACGTTACGTTTGACTTTGAGGGAACGCGCGGAGATGTCCATAAGGCGTTCGAGTTCCTTGAAGAAGTCCGCTTCGGTTTCCGCAAGGTATGCGATACGAGGCATATTGATAGTGACGACGCCGACGGAACCGGTGGATTCACCGCTACCGAACATACCGCCGCTCTTTTTGCGGAGTTCTCTGAGGTCGAGGCGGAGGCGGCAGCACATACTACGAACGTCGCTGGGTTCCATATCGCTGTTGATATAGTTGCTGAAATAGGGAGTGCCGTATTTCGCGGTCATTTCGAACAACAAACGATTGTTTTCGGTGTCCGACCAGTCGAAGTCGCGAGTAATGGAGTAGGTGGGGATAGGATATTGGAAACCTCTGCCGTTTGCGTCGCCCTCGATCATGATTTCGATGAACGCGCGGTTGACCATTGCCATTTCTTTCACGCAGTCCTTATACTTGAAGTCCATTTCTTTTCCGCCGACGATTGCGGGAAGTTCCGCGAGGTCGTTGGGGACGGTCCAGTCGAGAGTGATATTGGTGAAAGGTGCTTGCGTGCCCCATCTGGAAGGCGTGTTGACGCCGTAGATGAAGGATTGGATGCATTGCTTGACTTCTTTATAGGAAAGGTTGTCCACTCTCACGAAAGGCGCAAGATAGGTGTCGAAAGAGGAGAACGCTTGTGCGCCCGCCCATTCGTTTTGCATGATTCCGAGGAAGTTGACCATTTGGTTGCAGAGGGTGGAGAGGTGTCCTGCGGGAGAAGACGTAATCTTTCCGGGGATGCCGCCGAGACCTTCTTTGATGAGTTGTTTAAGGGACCAGCCTGCGCAGTAACCGGTGAGCATGCTGAGGTCGTGAATGTGGATTGCCGCTTCGCGGTGTGCGTTTGCGACTTCCTCGTCGTAGATTTCACTGAGCCAGTAGTTTGCGGTGATTGCGCCGGAGTTGGAAAGGATAAGTCCGCCGACGGAATAAGTGACGGTGCTGTTTTCCTTGACGCGCCAGTCGTTGACTTTGAGGTAGTTGTTGACCGCCTTGGTGTAGTCGAGAGTGGTGTCTTTGATGTTACGGATTTTTTCGTGTTGTTTACGATAAAGGATGTACGCCTTTGCGATTTGGACGTAACCGCCTTGAATAAGGACGACTTCGACTGCGTCTTGGATATCTTCGACCGAAACCACTCCGTCGATTGCCTTGTCGTTGAAGGCGGCGGTGGTGCGGAGCGCGAGCATATCGAGCATGTCGTCGCTATAAACGGTGTTCTCCGCTATGAAAGCCTTTTCGATAGCGTGTTTGATTTTGGACAAGTCGAACGGGACTACGCTCCCGTCACGTTTTTTGACATTCAACATAATGTGTCCTCCGGGGAAATTTTTGCCTTTTCATTCTATAATAGGACGTTCGGTTTGTCAACCACAAAAATCGCAAAATATGGAAGAATTTTTTTTGCCAAAACACAACATATGGTGGTTATGCATAAATATGGCGGATTTTGCGAATAGGATGAAAAACCGTAAATTTTTCGCTAATCGGCAATCTAAACGGAGTGAAATTTTCTATCGCGCGAAAAAGCGATATTCTAAACGGTGTTTAGCAAAATAGTTTATTGTCGAACGGCATAATTTTATGCAAAAAAAATTGTGGTCGATGGTATTAAAATTTTTATAGGGTGGCAAGGACGGCGACGAGGTCGCGTATATCCGAGATTTCGACGTCGGGGATTATCCCGGAGTTATTCTCTTTTCCGTCGCGGTTGAGCCAAATTGTTTTTATTCCCGCGTTTTTGCCTCCTTTTATATCGGAGGTTAGGCTATCTCCGACGATTACCGCCTCGTCGAGAGAAAAAGAGGAGATAGAAGAAAACACGGCGTCGAAAAATTCCTTTTCGGGTTTGTTGCTGCCTATTCTTTCGGATATGAAAATCCCGTCGAAGAAGCGATATAAGTCCGCGTCCGCAAGTCGTTTCGCCTGCACGGATGCAAGTCCGTTGGAAACGAGATACAAAGAGTATCTGCCGTAAAGTTCGTTCAATGTTTCTTCCGCGCCGTCGATGAAGTCGTGACCGTTTGACAATTCGCTTTCGTAGTGGGCGGGGAGAGAGGGCGGCACGGGCATCCCTAAATAGTCGAACAAAACTTCGAAACGACGTCTTTTCACCTCGTAGACTGAGGAAAGTTCGCCTTTTTCAAGGAGTTTCCATTGAGAGAGGTTGATTTCGCTATATTTCGACACGATTTCGTCCGTGGGAATTATGCCGTCGAGCATAAGCGCAATCGATATCGCTTTGCGCTCTGCGGAGCGGAAGTCGAGTATGGTGTCGTCTAAATCGAGGAATACGCGTTTTATCATTTGGATATTTATACCTTGCTATTATTTTGTATATTATATATGGATTTCAGGCGGCTACATGATGAATCCGAGCCCGAATACCACCGCTATGCACACGAGTGCCACGACCGCGAGATTCACTTTGAAGAAGGACATTACGAGGGCTACCGCAGTGCCGACAGCCGCAGTAGCGACGCTTCCCGTCGAGTAGAATATGGCGGGGAAGGTGAGGGATGCAAGCACCGCGTAGGGCATATAGTATAGGACGGATTTTATATAGCGCGATTTTATGGGCTTGCGGAATATCACCAAGGGCAAAACCCTCGGAATATAGGACGCAAGAGCCATTATTAGGACGCATATCAGTTGATAAGTCAAAGTCATACGTCCGCCCTCTTTTCGATTTCATCCTTTGGAATACGCTTATATTCGCAGTCGTCGTCGAAGACGGGGAATATCGCCGCCGTTATGCACGCGGACAGTACGGAGGATATTATCACTCTGAATCCGACCGAAATCGTATTTAGCACGGGGATATAATATAGCATGCACGAAAACGCCGTTGCAAGTCCTATCGCGACAACAACCGCAAAGGATTTTCGCGCGGGCGGGACGATGATTGCTATAAACATGCAATAGAGTGCGATTCCCATGGCGACTTGCAATCTTTCGGGGAGCAGGTCGTTGACCATTCCGCCGAGCAGAGTGCCTATCGCCCAGCCGAAATACGGCGTCGTTGCAAGCCCTATAAAGTATTTGAAATTGAGATTTCGCTTTTGTATGGACGCAAGCGCAAAGATTTCATCCGTCACGAAACAACTCATAAACAGGCGTTTGAGGGTGCCTACCGAGCCGTCCAATTGTTGGGATATTGATAGGCTCATCAGCATGTAGCGCGAGTTTATGACGAATACGGCGAGAGCGATTTCGAAATATCCCGATAAGGCGAGCATCATATTCACTCCCGCAAATTGTCCCGCCGACGTGAGATTGGTGGCGGAAATCAAAGTCGCTATCCAAGCGCTCACGCCGCTTTTCACGGTCACGAGCCCGAAAGTAAAGGAAACCGCGAGATATGCAAAACATATCGGCAATCCGTCTTTAAGTCCGTCGAGATAGCGCAAAGGTTTTTCCATACGATAACTATAACACTATTTCGGAAAATAATCACGCGAATAGGTGCGAATAATGAAAAAACGCTCCGTGCGGAGCGTTTATCTAAATTATAATTTTTCGATTTTGTCGGGATAGATGAGTTTGCCTTGTTTTCTGCAATCGTCCATTATTTTCATTACGGCAATCGTGTCTGCGTGGGGCATGTATTCGCTTTGGAGTTTTCTCGCGCGTATATCTTCCGCAACGGCGTCGAATTGATAGATATATCCGCGCTTGCAGTGCACTGATTCCACGTGCTTGCCGTTTACGTATAGTTTTGCGTGAGTAGGTTTATAAAACGTGTTTGACGTGATATATCCGTCCGTGCCGCGGATGAGGGATTTATAGGTCTTGAATCCGTCGAAAGAACTGTGCAGGTGGCAAATAGCGTTGTCGTAGACGAGGAGAATTTTGTCGTCGTAGTCCACGCCGTGTTGCATGCGCATAAGGCAGGTGATGCTATTTGGGGAGCCGAGGAGCATTTGTGCGTAGGCAATGGGATAGACACCGAGGTCGAGAAGGGCGCCGCCCGCGTATTTCGCTTTGTAAACTCTTGTGGAGATAAAGGGTTTCGCAACATCGACGGGAAGGCAGAAGTTTGCAAATACGTCCTTGACGACGCCGATTTTTCCGCTTTCTACCCACGCTCGAACACGTTTTACCGCGGGATTGTATCTCGTCCACATTCCTTCGGTCACGTACACGCCCTTTTCTTCGGCATATGCAAGCACTTTTTCCGCTTGTTCAGCATTGACTGTGAAGGATTTTTCGCATAGCACGGGTATTCCTTCTTCTATGCAAGCCATCATATATTCGTAATGGACGGAGTGGGGAGTCGCGATATAAACGCAATCCGCTTTTCCCGACCGTAGCGCAGTGCGCACGTCGTCGAAAACTTCCGCACCGTATTTTTTTGCAAATCTTTCCGCTCGCGATTTCGTCCTCGAATAAACGGCGGTGACCGAATGTCGTCCCGTTTTCGTGATTTCTCTCATGACGGTGTTTGCGATTCTGCCCGTGCCTATGACGAGCCAACGGAATTGTTGCATAATTTCTCCTTTGGCGATAACGCCTAATATATTATCTCACGAAGAAGTCGAAGTGTCAAGATTGACATATTCGCGCCGTAGTGGTATATTTTCGTTGGTGAAACTATGGAAGACTTAGATATGATGATGAAGGCGCAAGCCGAAAAAGTAATCGAGCGTATCAACGCTCAAAAGAAAAAGCAAACTATGCTGACCGGAGTGATTTTCGTCGAAGGACTTATCGCTCTCGGAGCGGGCATAGCCGTTTTAGTGCTCGAAAGCGTGCTTATCGGCGGAATTTTGATTGCGCTCGGATTAGGCATAACAATCGCAATGGCGGTTATCTATGCGAGCACGACGAAAAAACTCAACGCCATGCGCGACGACGCGCTTCGTTACGTCGAAATGAGCGCGCAGGCACTCAAAGAGCAATCGAAAGGAAACGAATCGCAAGAGGAAAAGGCGGAATAATATGAACGCACTTTATATCGTCCACGAAGTTTTGAAAAAGTACGTCCCTGTCGGCGGTTTGGTCGTAGACGCAACTGCGGGCAGGGGATACGATACTTCGTTTTTGTGTTCTCTCGTCGGCGAAAACGGCAAGGTCATTGCTTTCGATATTCAGCAAAGCGCACTCGACAGCACGGAAAAACTTTTGTCGTCGGAGGGAAAGAAAGCGACTCTCGTGTTGGATTCTCATGCGAATATGGATAAGTATGCGGATAATGAAAGCGCAGACGCAGTCGTGTTCAACCTCGGATATCTTCCCCATGGGGACCATTCCGTCTACACTCACTTCGACAGCACGAAAACCGCAATCGAAAAAGGACTTGCAATTCTCAAAAGGGGCGGAGTTATGTGCGTCAGCGTCTATTACGGCGGAGATTCGGGATACGAAGAAAAAGACGCGCTTATCCCGTGGCTCAAAACCCTCGACGATTCCGCATATCAGGTGCTCGTGACCTACTTCCACAACTGGAAAAAGGATCCGCCCATTCCCGTGTTTATCTTCAAAAATTGAATCCTAAAGTATATAATCGGATATTTTAGCATAAAATCTTGACATGGTTTACGATTTGGTTTACAATCGTATAAAATAAGGTTGACGATTCGGTTTACGAGGTAAATTATGGAAACGAATTATTTGAAGATACTTTTGGACGACATATATTATACGGAAACGGATTTGAGATACAATAACGTCTTCGGTTTTAAGTTTTCAAACAAACAAATGGCGGAGTATAAAGAATTTAAGACGCGCCTACTGAAAGAAAAAAACGAAAACGTCGTTCCTCTTGATTTGAAATCTTTCAATTCGGACTACGTTTTTTTTACGCTCGGCAAATGCTTGTGCAATTTGCAAAAAGCCTATCTCAATTTATTGCTCGACGACGTGCGCGAAAACAAATCCACCATTGTGGAAAGAAATATGTCGGAAATTCTCGAAGCGCGTGTTTATTCAGAACTCGAGGGCAGTATGAGCATAGAGAACGTCCCGACGACGCGTACGCGGCTTGACCAAATCAAAAAAGGCGCAACGCCTACCAATAAAAACGAAGTTATTGCAAAAAACATGCTTAAGGCAATAGACTTCATTCTCGACCGCCCGACGTTCAACAAGGAAAACTTGCACGAATTGTACGAAATTTTGAGCGACGGTTGCCTTGAAAACGAACAAATGCTTAACGGCGGATACTATCGCGACGGCGACGTTTATATCGATAAATACGACGGATGCCCTGCGGATAAAATCGACGATTGTATGAATAGTTTGTTCGATTTCGTGTCGTCGCAAATACAAAACGGTTCAGGCATAATAAAAACGTTTTTGCCGCATATATGTCACTATTATATTTTGTACGTTCATCCGTACTACGATTATAACGGAAGAACGGCGAGAATGGTTTCTTTGTGGATAAGCGTATTGTCCGAAATCCCTCAAATATTGCCGCTTTTTTTGAGCGAAGCGATAAACGACGACAGAATGAATTATTATAGGGCACTCAGAGAAACGAGAAATATGGATAATGACGTCACGTATTTTATAGTTTACGTTTTGAACGTGGCTATAAGATATTCGCTCGTCTACAAAAATCTCGATTTCGTGACCGACGAATTGCTTAAAGAAGGGACTACGCTTTCGCATATCGAAAGGGTTTACGTCAAAAAAATACTTCTCGGTGCGGAAAACGGATACTTCGATTACAAGAAATTTTTGGAAATCGCGAACGTGGATATATCTAAACAAGCCGCATTGAAAGTTTTGAATAAACTCGTCGAATACGGGGTGCTTTCGAGCAAAATCAACGACAAAAAAGTTAAACTTTTCAGCCTTGAAAAGAAGTGGATTAAGTATAGCGTGAGTGCGGAAAATCGATGAAGAGGTGAGATATGGCTACGATTAGACTAATAAGAGAAAGTGATAGAGAAAATTTGCGGACGGTGTGTCATAAGACGGCGACCGCGCCGAACTACGTACGCTCGAAAGACCTCGTGTGCTATCTTTATTGCGACAGTTATATCGACCACGAGGCGGAGCACTGCTTCGCGCTTGTAGACGATGACGACGAGGCTGTCGGATATATTCTTTGCGCGCCGAACCAAGCGAAATTTGAAGAAGAATACGAGCCTTATAGACTGAAAGCGAAGAAGATTTCTTTCATAGACGCAGTCGCACAAACCATAGAAAACAAAATGTTCAAACGGCTGTTTCAGGAATATCCCGCGCATTTGCATATAGATATTCTTCCCGAATATCAGGGCAACGGAAACGGCACGGCACTCATACGCACCCTTGAAAAACACCTTGTCGAAATAGGTGTAAAAGCGGTGAGATTGAGCGTTGGGGCAAACAACCGTCGCGCGCATAAATTCTACGAGAAAAACGGATATACTCGTCTTGCAGTCGTGCCCGGGAGCGCAATTGTATATGGTAAAAAATTATCCGAATAAAAAAGATTTAAGCAAAAGAAAAACGCACTCCGAAGAGTGCGTTTTCTTTTGTGTTTTAGGAGAAGAGTTTTTCAAGGTCGACGGTGATACCCGTTACTTTGTCGTAGGTGAGCGCACCGAAGAATTGTTCGAGCCTGACGTCGCCGATGATTGAAAGGACTTCGGGTTTAAGGGACGTGATGTTGCCCCAGTCGAGCAAGTCGCTTATGGTCATATTTTGAAGTTTGGATTGGAAGATGCTGCCGAGGTCGTCGAGGGTTGCGTCCTTGATATCCGCATCGTCGAAGAGGGAGTCGGGCTCGATACTCATGAGGTCGGACACGGTGAAAGTCTTCATTGCGTCGTCGAGGCTGCCGACTTTGACGTCGTGCGTCGCAAACGCTTTGATGACGTGCGCACTCTTTGCATTGACGATTTCCACTTTTTCGGTGGAGATATGTTTGACGTAACCGCTTTCGCCGATCAAGCAATTTTCCGCGACGTTTGCGATATATGCACTCTTCTTTGTGAAGGAGCCTTCGCCTTCCGCACCTGCGGGGAGAGAAGATTTGAGCACGTATTCGCCGTCAAAGTAGGTGTATTCGCCGTCTTCGTCTTGGAGGAATACTTCTTCACAGAGTTGTTTGGAGAAGATAATGGGTTTGTTGCCCGCCTCTTTTTTCGCATTGTAGTCCGCATCGAGTTTCGCAAAGTAATAGAGGTCTTCGCCGCCGAGATTTCTGACGGGGAGTTTAGTGAAGGCAAGGTCGAGAGTCGTAGTGCTTCCGATAACAAATTCGCCGGCGTTTCCGTCGAAACGATATTCGCCGTTTTCTTGCGGATAGTAGCCGTCCGTGAGATGAATATAGATATCCATATCCGCATGGGCGGGATTGGTCGCGTCGTAGGGGACGTAACTGCCGCTGAAACTTACGTAGAGCAGCGCATTGCCGTTGTACAGATAGTTTTGATAGGTCGTTGCGGTGAAATCGGATTTTTCGGAATCGCGATAATAAGTCTTTTCAAAGTTGTTTTTCGCCGCAAGATAGGTGGCAAGCGCGGGATTCAACGTGAATTCTTCGCCGGTTGCGGAGTAGTACATATACGGATGAAGCGCCGCTTCCTCGGCGGACGTGAATTTCGTGTATCCGTAGGAAATTGTGCCGAGTTCGAATTTTGCAAGTTGTTCCGCGGTCAGTTTCAAATAGACGTCGCTGCGCAGATAATACTTGCCGTTTTCGTCGTACACGAACGCATAACGATAGGTTTTTCCGTTTTGAACGATAGTGTAGTTGTCGTCCGCCTCGACGAGCCAACGCGCGTTTTCGTCGTCGTCCGCTATATTCGAGTGCTTGACTTCGTCGAATTTGTTTATGTCGATGAGGTCCTTGAGATACATATCGTTGATGACGACGTCCATTTTCGCGCCGAGGTCGTTCACGGGGAGATACGCCATTTTGCGGAGTACCGCGTGCGTCGTGCCTGCGGAAACGAGCGCATAATATTGTTCGGTCACGTGAGAGCCGATGAACGCGGGAGTGGATTCGAGATACACGCCGTCGGAGTAGCGATAATAATTGCCGCCCTCGAACGCGTAATAAGTTTCGTCGGGGTGAGCGTCGATATAATCGCGAGTGGTTTCTTCGTAGTTGCCTGCGGTGAGGACGTAATAGGTTTCGTCTTCGTTCGTCGTATCCGTCGCGACTACGAATTTTTCGATAGCGTTTGCTTTCTCGTAAAGGTCGCCGTCGATTGCGATGACATCGGAGAGAATGACTTTGTCAAAGGATGCGGAGAAGTCGCCGATTTTCACCTTTGCGAAGCGTTGGAGAGTGGAAGAAGACGCCGTGCCTTCTACGTATGCTTTCGCGCTGTCGACGGGGGAAGTTTGCATTTCGGAGCCGTTCCAGAAATACTTGACTACGGAAACGTCCGCAAGTTGTTCGGTGGTCGCTTCTATATAACTGAATTCTATCGTGCCGCCTTCGCCGTCCTCTTTCACGCCCTTGATTTTCTCGTAACGAGTGGCGTTTTCATCGTGTACTGCGGGGTTGTAGAGAGTGTAGTAGCCTTCGGAAACGTAAACGTATTTGCCGTTTTCGACGGGCATATAGAGGTCGAGAGTTATATCCACGACTTCGTTAAGGCGCATATCGTCGATGACGGTATCCATTTGCGCCGCCATATCGTCGATTTTGGTGTACGCGAGTTTTTTAAGGACTGCGTTGCTTGCGCCCTCGATTGCGATTTCGTAAATAACCGCGTCGGGATGCTCGGAAAGGAAGGTAGAATCGAAGACGTCTGCCAGTCTATACGCGTCGTTTTCGAAATAGTAGTAGTCTTTGCCTTGTGCATAGGGGAGCGTTGCGGTGACGTAAACGTCGGTTTCGACGTCGAGCACGTCGCCGAGAATCAAACCGCTGAAAGCGTCCGAGAAGTCGCCGATTCCGACGGATGCAAGGCGTTGAAGGACTTTGCTCGACGCAGAGCCTTTGACGTATGCCTGTGCGCCGTCTATGACGGAGGTTTGCATTTCGGAGCCGTCCCAGTAGAATTTTACGATTCCGTCGTTTTCGATTTGCTCTTCGGTCGCAAGGATATAGTCGGGATTTACGTCGTCCGCTTTATCCGTGACTTTGGAGTATTTCTTCATTCCGTCGTGGAGGTCGGGATTGTAAAGGGTGTAGTAACCGCCTTTGTCTATGCGTTGATATTTGACTTCGGACGTATTTTCCGCGGTGGCTTCGCTATAAACCTTGTCGTAGCGAGTAAGACCGCTCATATCCGCGTTGTCCTTGTCGTAGATATAGTAATTTCCACCGATTGCGACGTATTTGCCGTCCGCGTTTTCGACGAAGGATGCGACGTATTTCGTGCCGTTATAAGAGGAATCCGCCACTACGTATTCCGCCTGTTGAGAAACGTAGACGTAAATTCCGTTATCGTCGGGGACGTATGCGGAAGGAATGATTTCGATAACGTCGCCGAGAGTGAGGGAGTCGATTTGACCGCTCAAAGCGTTGAGAGGAGTGTTTTGGAGAGTGACGAGAATGGTCGCACTGTCCGCAGTTATTTCGATGAGGTCGCCAAGGCGGAGGCTCATAAGGCTGTCCGTTGCGCCGTTAAGTCCTTTGACGGTGGTGCGTGCAATCGCTTGGATGGCGGTGTCGGACGTGCCCTTGTGCACGAGGAGATAACTTTCGTCCCCGCCCGCGATAAGACGAGTGCTTTCGGAAGGATATTCTTCGGGGTCTTTGCCGTAAACTTCCATATTTACGAGATTTTCGCCGTCGAGATATTTATCCGCGCTCGTGACGATTACGCTTGCGCCCGCAGTGCCCGCGATAGTGAGAGTGTCGAGAGCGATGAAGTCGCTTTCCGCGGGAGAGTAGGAGTTATCCGCGTTTTTGACGAAATGATTGGAATATGCGCGGATATAGAGTTTTGCACTCGAAGTGAGGTTTTCGGTATTCGCTTTTTCGTATTCGACGAGGCGATAATAAGTTTTGTCGTTATCTTCGTCGGGAGTGTAGCAGGAATTGTCGACTTTATAGAGAAGATTTCCGCTTTCGTCCTTGACTTCGGATTCGTCGCCGTTTTCGTCGATTGCGGTTTTGACTACGAAACGGAGTTCTTTATAAGTGAGATTGCCGTCGTCGTCCGCACCTGCGACGTAGGTCTTCGCACCGTCTTTGACGAGGTCGATTTCTTCGGGGGTTACTTGTTCGTAGCGGTCGACTTTGACGTAGACGGGATTTGCGCCGTTAAGAATGAAAAGGTCGCAGTCTGCGTCGATTATAGTGCCGACTTCGAGTCCGTTGACGATAGAGCCGAAAGAGGAAAGGGGAGAATCCTTGATTTGAGTGAAGATTGCGTTTTCGCCGAGGGTCAAGCCGAAGTTATCTTCGATTTGACGAAGGGTGAGATTGTTGGAATCCGCAATCCCCGAAAGGATTTCGTCCACCGCTTTGGTCACGCTGTTGTAGAGATTGTCTTTGATGACGGGGATGTCGTAAGAGGAAAAGTCGATGCCCGCAAGAGTGCCGACGTCGCTCAAGGTAATTCCCTCCACGATGAGATGAATACTCGAACCTATTTCGTTGATAGGCACGTCGAAAATGGGGGAGAAGTCGATTCCGTCGATTATCGCGCCCAACTTATTGAGTTTGGTGGTCAAACCATACTTTTCCGCGATTTCGTTGAGGGACATATTCGAGATATTGCCCGCGTCGCCGATAGCGGTCGTGCCGATTTCCCACAACGTCTTATTCGTGACGTCGCTGCCCTCGTCGAATATTGCGTCTTCTCCCGTGAGTCCGACTTTGGATTGCAAGTCGCCGACGGTTATGGACGACGCTATGCCGAAAATCGTGCCGGCTATCGCCACGATGAAGAGGATGATTCCGAGAATCATACCGAGTACGAACGTTAAAGTGCCTTTCAATACTTTCATAATTTACTCCTGAAAACGCGGTCAGTTTTTGGTGAAGATTTTTTCAAAAACTTTGCCGATAGGATTGAGTTCATAGAAGAACTTGCAGACCGAAGATTGTTCGATATAGTTTATAATGGACGGCGCTTTGTCCGATAACGCCGAGAAAATCGCAAGGACGAGGAAGACGATTATCGCGCCTACCGCAAGCCCGACTATTCCGCCGAGCACTCTGTCTACCGTGCGGACGACAGTGCTGTCGCTTTCGTGGAAACCTTTGAACGCGAATTTCAGCACCGTGCAGATTATGGTGAGAGCAATCGCGCACGCAATGAACAAACATACCGCCATGATGAGGCTGGTTATATTGTATACGCACACTCCCGCAACCGAATCCACTCCGCTTTCGGTGATGAGCATTTTTGCGAGCATATTCGCAATCTTGCCTTTGAATCCCATGGAATCGAGGGAAGTTTGCGCGCCGTCCACGAGGATAGAATAGACGCCGTCGTTTACGTAAACGTGCTCGTTAAATTCCGCACCCCAGTCCGCGGACGCCGCCGCGATTTTGTCTTGAAGGGACGCGCTCAAACTCGACTCCATAAGCGAGCCGTGAAACGCTCCCATCAAAAGCAGGGATACGAGCAATATAACTATGGTTGCGAAAAATCCTTTGAAGGACTTGCCGAATCCTTTTATGACACCGCCCAAAAGGAAAAGAAGCAGCACTCCTATGAGGGCAACGTCGGCATACCAAGTCGTTTCGGCAATAATAATGGAAAACATATTCATATCTCCTCTCTTATCTATTATATACGCCCGCGCGCACAAAATCAAGAAAAACGTGTTCTTTATAAAAATTAGGATTGTAAATTCGAAAGAGGCACGAAAAAATATTGTGAAAGAAAAGAGAAAGTCACGCCCGAAACGGCGTGACTTTCAAGAGTTAATTACCATTTATTGTGGACTTTTTCCGCAAAGCCGAGTTCGTCTTTTATCTCGATGACGGTGCCGTCGTCAAGCACGCATTTGCCGTTGAACAGTCCGAAAACTTGGTGAGGTATCATGCACATGACTTTGAGGTCGAAGGGCTCGTAGCGGTCGATAATGGGGTGGAAGGTGCAGTCGAATCTGCCGTCTTCGCTGACGAAATGCCAGTCTTCCATATAGCGCGGTTTACCCTCGTCGTCCCCGGGGATTCTGAATTCCACTTTCGAGGGGAGTTTGTGAGATTTTCCGTCGTAGAAGAGCATATCTTCGGTCGCTTGAGAGGTATTGCCGAAACCGTATCCGAGATTCCAACCGAAAGTTTTTCCGTCGGGTAGGCGGGTTTGCAAACTTCCCCAATACCAAGTGTTGTCGTAGGTCCAGACGCCGCGTCCCCAGTCGAGAGTGCCGAAAGAATCGTCGGGGGAGAAGGGACATTGTTTTTCGCCGAGGAAGAAAGAGCCTTCCGCTTTCATGCAGTTGATTTTAGCATTGAAGTAGAAGTATTTGTCCTTGTCGAAAGGAGTCGCGATGACCATACATTCTTCGGGGAAATCCGTAAGAGTGACGTCGAAACGCACGTTTGTGCCTCTCTTGTCCGCATTGGGATATTCTCCCGTTAGTCTTCTCGTGACGCCGTCGTTTTCAAACTTCATCCAAACTTTGCCGTTTCTCCATTCGCAGTTACCTTTTTCAAAGGTTGCGGGCATACCTACTTTGCCCATGGGGAAAAGGAAGATACTGCTGTTTGTGAATTGCGCGGGGGTGACGAAATCCATTATGGACAGGGATAACGCACCCACGTAACCCATATCCGCCATGGTGAGGCAGAGGGCGTATTCCTTGTTTGCGATATAGTAGTAATCCCACTCTTTTATGCGGGTGCGCTTCGCTTGAATTTTGGAGTTGTCGTATTCCCAGTTAAGCGTTTTCGCATATCCGGGTTCGGCGACGTTTCCGCTTTCGTCGAGTAGAGGTTTTTTGACGAGAACTTCGTGTTGATTTTGCATTGTTTCCTCCGAAAGATGAGTTTATCCGCCGTTATCGAACGATTAAACGGTCGATTTTGTCAAAATCGCATATCGCGTCACCGCATTGTGCACGTGAACTAATAAGCGATTTTGCGTTGTGCGGATATAAAAACCCCGCTCGAAAACGAGCGGGGTTAGCGTTGTTATTTGCCTGCCTTCTTGGTGTAGAATTCGCGTTTTTCTTTTGCGTCTTGTTCGTTCTTCGCAAAGAGGATTTGCGCCGCTTCGGGATTTTGTTTGACGAGGGACGCGTATCTGACTTCGCCCATAAGGAAGGATTGATATTCTTCGGTGGGTTCTTTGCTGTCGAGAGTGAACGCATTCTTATCCGTGCCTTTGAGGTCGGGATTGAAACGGAAGAGTTGCCAATATCCGGTGTCAACCGCTTTCTTCATTTCGAGTTGAGATTTGCTCATGTTGATGCCGTGGTTGATGCAAGGTGCGTACGCGATGATGATGGAAGGACCGTGATACGCTTCCGCTTCGGACATTGCTTTGACGACTTGGTTCATATCCGCGCCCATAGAAACTTGCGCGACGTAGACGTAGCCGTAATCCATTGCGAGGAGTGCGAGGTCTTTCTTCTTCGTGCGTTTGCCGGTTGCCGCGAATTTTGCGATTGCGCCGGTAGGAGTGGACTTACTTGCTTGACCGCCGGTGTTGGAGTAAACTTCGGTGTCGAGGACGAGGATGTTGACGTCTTCGCCGCTTGCGAGCACGTGGTCGACGCCGTTGTAACCGATATCGTACGCCCAGCCGTCGCCGCCGATAATCCATACGGATTTCTTGATGAGGCAGTCTTTACGTTTTTCGATTGCTTCGAGTTGTTCGAGGGTGATGCCCGTCGCATTCTTCTTTTCTTCGTCGAGGAGAGCGAGGATTTGCGCGCTTGCCTTTTCGGAGAGAGGACCGTCGTCCTTGCCGTCGAGCCATGCGTGGAGTGCGTCTTTCATTTCCGCGCTCACGCTTTCAAGACCGAGGAGGTTGGTGATGATATTCGCGAGAATGTTTCTGCGTTGTTGATATGCGATATGCATGCCGTAACCGAATTCCGCGTTGTCTTCGAAGAGGGAGTTTGCCCATGCGGGACCTCTGCCTGCGTCGTTGGTGGTGTAAGGGCAGGTAGGTGCGCTTCCGCCGTAGATGGAGGAGCAGCCCGTTGCGTTTGCAACTATCATTCTGTCGCCGAAGAGTTGGGTGACGAGTTTGACGTAAGGAGTTTCGCCGCAGCCTGCGCATGCGCCCGAGAATTCGAAGAGGGGTTTCTTGAATTGGCTACCCTTGACGGTGTCTTGTTTGATCTCCGCAGAGGTTTCCTTGAGGGAGGTTGCGTAATCCCAGTTTGCCGCGTCGTTTGCGATGGATTCGTCGAGAGATACCATCGTGAGTGCCTTTTCTTTTGCGGGGCAGACCGCTATGCAGTTGTTGCAGCCCGTGCAGTCGAAGGGACTGACTTGCATACGATATTCATAGCCTTTGAATCCGGTCGCGGGTTTGGTGACGAAGGATTCTGGTTTGTCTGCGAGTTCTTCTGCGGTTGCGAGCACGGGACGTATAGTCGCGTGAGGGCAGACGAGAGAGCAGCGGTTGCATTGGATGCAGTTTTCGGGAATCCACTTGGGGACGGAAACCGCGATGCCGCGTTTTTCGAACTTGGTCGTGCCGGTGGGGACGATACCTGCGGGATCGAACGCACTGACGGGGAGTTTGTCGCCTTCTTGTGCGGTGATGGGCGCGATGAAGTTCTTGAAGTATTCGTCGTTAGGAACGGGAAGAGGATCCGCACCGGTCGTGGTGGTGGTCCAACTTTCGGGATAGTTGACTTCTTTGAGTCCGGTGATTGCGTTGTCTACGCATGCGTAGTTCATTGCAACGACCGCGTCGCCTTTCTTGCCGTAGGTCTTCTTGATTGCTTCCTTCATATAACGCTCTGCGTCTTCGTAAGGAATGACGTTTGCGAGTTTGAAGAACGCCGCTTGCATGACGGTGTTGACGCCCTTGGAAGTGCCGAGGTCTTGGACGACTTTAAGTCCGTCGAGGGTGTAGAATTTGATATGCTTTTGAGCAATCATATTCTTCATCTTTGCGGGAAGACGAACGTCCATTTCTTCGGGGGACCATTGGCTGTTGAGGAGGAACGTACCGCCTTCTTTGAGGTCGGAAAGCATGTCGTAACGGAGTACGTAGGACGCATTGTGGCATGCGACGAAGTCCGCTTGGTCGATGAGGTACGTGCTTCTTATGGGCTTATCTGCAAAACGCAAGTGAGAAATGGTGATACCGCCGGATTTCTTGGAGTCGTAAGAGAAGTAGCCTTGTGCGTATTTGTCGGTGTGGTCGCCGATGATTTTGATGGAGTTTTTGTTTGCGCCGACGGTGCCGTCAGAGCCGAGTCCGTAGAATTTGCAGGAGATGGTGCTCTTTTCGGATGCGTCGATTTTTTCGGTGACTTCGAGGGAAGTGAAGGACACGTCGTCGTTGATACCGACGGTGAAGTGGCTCTTCTTTTCGCCGTTCATGTTCGCATAGATTGCGTTGATCATGGAAGGATTGAATTCCTTGCTGCCGAGGCCGTAACGTCCGCAAAGGACTTCTGCGTCGAAGCCTTTTTCTTCGAGTGCCGCAACCGCGTCGAGATAGAGAGGTTCACCGAGGGAGCCGGGTTCTTTGGTGCGGTCGAGGACGGTGATGCATTTGACGGTCTTGGGAATTGCGTTGACGAATGCTTCCACGGGGAAAGGACGATACAAACGAACTTTCACGACGCCGACTTTTTCGCCTTTTGCGTTGAGATAATCGACGGTTTCTTCGCATGCTTCCGCGCCACTGCCCATGATGACGATGATTCTGTCCGCATCTTGTGCGCCGTAGTAGTCGACGAGGTTATATTTTCTGCCCGTGAGTGCCGCGACTTTGTTCATCATTTCTTGGACGATGCCGGGGACTGCTTCGTAATATTTGTTTGCCGCTTCTCTGTTTTGGAAGTAGATGTCGGGGTTTTGCGCAGTGCCCGCTTGATGAGGATGTTCGGGGTTCAAAGAACGTGCGCGGAACGCGTCGATTTCATCGAAGTTGACGAGAGATTTGATTTCTTCGTAGTCGATGACGTCGATTTTGCTGACTTCGTGAGAGGTGCGGAATCCGTCGAAGAAGTGAATGAAAGGCACGGATGCTTTCAAGGTGGAAAGGTGCGCTACGAGAGCAAGGTCCATGACTTCTTGCACGCTGTTGGACGCGAGCATTGCAAAACCGGTTTGGCGGCATGCCATAACGTCTGCGTGGTCGCCGAAAATGTTGAGTGCGTGTGCCGCAAGCGCTCTTGCCGAAACGTGGAATACGCAAGGAAGAAGTTCGCCCGAAATCTTGTACATGTTCGGAATCATGAGGAGCAAACCTTGGCTGGCGGTGAAAGTCGTGGTGAGTGCGCCCGCCGCGAGGGAGCCGTGTACTGCGCCCGCCGCGCCTGCTTCGGATTGCATTTCCGCGATTTTAAGAACGTTGCCGAGGATGTTCTTTCTGCCTTGTCCTGCCCAATCGTCGCAGTTTTCTGCCATAGGAGAGGACGGAGTGATAGGGTAAATCGCCGCTACGTCCGAGAATGCGTACGCAACGTGTGCCGCGGCGGTATTACCGTCAATGGTCATTTTCTTGCTCATTGAGTGTGCCTCCATTTATTTTTACAGTTTATTTTCGTATTACCCGCGTGCGCGAAACGCGTATGCAAGTTATAGAAATTATAGTCTTATAAATAATTTAAGTCAAGAAAAAAAGCATATTCCGTTATGGCGGAATAATTGTGCGTGAATAAGTAACGTTTCGCTTCCGCGAGATTACGTCACAAGGCACTTTGCGCTATGCCCTCTCTCGAGGGCTTTATGTGCCGAGCCTTGTTCCTTTTTCCCCTTCCGCAAAAATCTGCGCCTGATTTCAGCATAATGCTAAATCATATTGCCGTTGGCTTGTTTTTGCGGTGGGGATGCCCCTATGTTCGCTCGGAATGACAAAGAAAGTGAGCGCACCTGCTATATTGTCATTCAGAGGAAGTGCGGAGCGCGACGAAGAATCTCCGGGAACGGCACCATATACTACCAAAACATGTGAGGAAAGGGGAAATTTAGATTAAGGAATTACGCACAAATTCATTCAAAAATGCCCTAAAATGTGCATAAAATAATGTAATCGATGCACTTATTTTACGATTTAAAGCAATAATTGTCAATGCTAAATCAATTTTTCGATGCCATTTTGTGCATCGTATCGACTAATTTATGTACATAGCATTGCGTTTTGTTCATCGATTACATTATTCGATGAACGTTTTGCGTGCAATTTGTTCATCAAAAAAATTATGGAGGAACAAAGATGAAAAGAAAAAGTATTTTGTTCATTGTATCAATAGTTCTCGTTTTAACGTTAGTATTTTCGTTCGTTGCCTGCAACAACGACGATGGTTCGGATGACAACGATTTGCCGAAAATTAGACTCAAAGACGATATGACTCTTGCCGAAGTCAAAGAGGCACTGAAAGACGTCAAAAACTATAAGTATGAATATGTCGAAGATGGCAAAATCGTTACGTCTTATTATACCGAAAACGGGTACGTCAGTATCGTTTCTAAAGATGAGGTCGATGAATGCTTTGCTTGGTTCATCGAAGGCGAAAAAATGTATGAATTATCTAGAGACGTCGAAAATTCAGTTGAAGTTGACCATGATTATACTTGGATGAACGTGACCGAGTATTACGCAAATATAAACTTTTGTACTGAATCATTAGAACGCGATTTGGCGCATATTGAAGAAGAAGTAGAGGAAGGCTACGGCACTTTTAGCATCAAAAACAACAAAATTATATACACAAGCACCAAAATTAATTACTTCATAACAGCAGATTTAGATGGAAAAATGTATGAAATCATTCTTTCCGATTTCAATAAAACGACACTTCCGATAGAAAAGTATTTTCCGAACTACAAGGATTTAGCGGTTGAGTACGTTGAAGAAGACGAAATCTGACGCGTGAAATCACGGCGCAAAAAACATAAGAAAGCACCGCCCGTGGCGGTGCTTTCTTATGGTCGTATTTTTTTAAAATTTTGCGCATTGACCAGCCGTAAAACGTTGTGTGTTTTCCTCTTGGGGACGGAGCAAAATGAGGAAAAGAATGCGATACGCCGTAGCAAAATTTACGTATTGTTGTCGTTAGGGTGGTATATAAAATTACAGGAGGCCTCGCCGCGTAAGAAACTAAAAAACGCCGCCTCGTTAAGCGACGTCGTCATTTTTTTTGTTTTATGGATTTTGTGATAAATCAAGGTTTATATTGCCGTTTTGTGCTGGTAAAATGCCGATTTCGTCAAATGGTTATGTTCAGGTTCCTCATCATAAGGTCGAGAATCGCACTCAAAAGATTGAGTTCGTTTTCTTCGAAATTCGCAAACGCAGTTGCGAAAAATCTTCTCACTGCCTCGTCGATGAGTCCCGCGATTTTTTCTCCCTCTTCGGTGAGAGCAAGGTGTTGTTCGCGCTTGTCTTCTTCGGACACTTCGACGGTGATATACTTGCGTTCTTTCAAGAATTTGACGCTTCTCGATACGAGCGCTTTGCTGACGTCCGCGTTGACCGCAATTTCGCTTGCCGTGACCGAGCCTTTGTCAAGAGAACTGAGAACGACTATCTCGTTGGGAGATAGTTCATAATCCGCAAGTGCATTCATCTGGAAGTCTGTATAAGACTTTTCGAGTTTCCTATATGCGCTGAAATAGTACGCCGCATGTTTAATATCCATTATTTCCATAAAAATAGTATACTAAATTAACTAATAAATGTCAATAGCAAATAGTTTACTTTTAAATTTTTTTTGTATTTATGCGAAAACAGCTAATTCGAAGCGAACTTATACGCGTGCTTTACTTATTAGAAGACGGAACACGAGGCGCGACGCGCCGAGAACTTCGAGCGTTGAGCGGCGTCGCAAGGCGGATATCGCCCTGCGCCAGTACAAGCGACTGCGTGCATTGGGTTCGCATAGCGGCACGCACAAAGCGCAGTGGCATAACGAGGAACGTTACTTAACGCGAAACCGAGTGTTGTCCCCCGCGCAAGCGGTCGTCGTGGGTCCCTTTAGGGGGAACGGCGATGGGGAAAACACGTGAGGAAAGGGGAAACATTGATTAGGGGATTACGCACTCAAAATATTACTTTGTTGTTTGGGAGCACTTGAAAGTATAATTCACTCCTCAAAATAAAAGCAACACTAATTCCGTGTTGCTTTTGGTCGGAGTGGCGAGACTTGAACTCGCGGCCTTACGGTCCCGAACCGTACGCGCTACCAAACTGCGCTACACCCCGATAGGTGGATTGGTGTTGATTTTGTTTATTCGTTGGCTGTTGCCTTTATTTCAGCAAAACTGATGCACGCACAAGGTGTGCATCAGTTTTTGGCAGGAGCTATAGGAATCGAACCTACACAGTGGGAGTCAGAGGCCCAAGTGCTACCACTACACCAAGCTCCAGCGTGCCCCCATTATAATCATTAATATAATTTTTTGCAACAGTTTTTGAGCATTTTGGCTTATTGCGCGAATTTGGTGTCGCTTTGTGTGTATTACAGTTGCAATTCAGGGAAAATAATGTCAAGAAGTAGCAATTTTAATAAGTGCTTGAAAAAAGTATTGATAAAGTATATAATTTAGCAAAGGGAATTCGGAGGTAAGAAATGGCAAATCTATATACTGCGTTTTTGTCGTCGAACTTTTCGTCGCTGAAAGACCTTCGCGGGAGAATTACGTCGAGTTTTTTGGACTGTAATATTTTCCCCATTGCGATGGAACATTTCGTTGTAGACGCAAACAACGGATTTGACAATATCAAAAAACTCATTGACGACGCGGATATGTTCGTGCTTATCATGGGTGCGACGTACGGTAGTCGCGACGAGAACGATATTCGTCGTGCAAGTTGGACGGAAAAGGAATATAGATACGTCGCGGAGAAGGCAAAGGCGAACGTTTTGATTATAGTGCTGAAGGAGTTGGCGGATTTCGTGAAAAGCGTGGACGAAAACCTCGGAGGCGAAATATCGGACGAAGAGACAATTGCGTTTTGTCCTACGCAAAGCCCCGAAGATACGCGGTCGCAGGTAGCGTTTGCGAGAGAGGTTATGGGCGCGTCGTTTGCAAAGGTCGCGTCTGTAGACGCGGTGTGCGACTGTATTCATCAATTCATTCAAAACAAATTGGCGCATAACGAACTCGTCGGCTGGAGCAGAAACGTTTCAAACGAGGAAATCGAAAAGAGTATTACACTCGGAAGATATTACCATTGCCATTTGTCGTCTATGCAAAGCGACTATTTGAGAGTGGGTTACCTTGAAATCAAAAGAGGGGACGGCGGATATGGCCTGGATTTCGACGGCAAGAATTATCAGGCGAGAATAACGCAGGACGAGGACGGAAATTACAAAGTAGTCCCCAATAAAATGAAGTATACCAGTTGGACGGGACGTTATACGTTGGATGTCGCGCACCATTCCATAGAGGGCATATATAAGGCGCGCAAAGTGGACGTCGAACAGAACGGAGATAAAGTGATTCGTCCGGGAATAAGGGACGGAATCCATACTTTCGAAATAGACGGAGAAGACGACGATTACGGCATCGTTTTGACGGGTAAATCGCAGGATGCCATAACCGAGGGAAAAGACGGAAAAGAATGTAATATCTGGATATTCGGCAGCAAGGAAGGCAGAGATAGATACGTAATAGACAATTTTTTGAGCGAGGAATAAAATGGATTATAACAAAATAACCGATATGGTCGTCGGTGCAAAATCAATCGTATTCAGCGAGGAATTGCGAAATAGCATTAGCATGAAGGGTGAGGCGGACTACGTCACCAAGGTGGATTTCGCCGTAAGCAATTACGTTAAGAGCAAATTGCGCGAAATAGACCCCGACGCAGGCTTTATGAGCGAGGAAGAGGATAACGTCGAACTTGCAAACCGCAGATATATTCTCGATCCCATTGACGGCACGACCAATCTCGTATTCGATTACAAAATGAGTACGATATCCCTCGGCTTATACGAAAGCGGAAAAATCGTATACGGCGTCGTATATAATCCTTATACGGACGAGGTTTTTACCGGGGTTAGAGGGGAAGGCGCGTATTTGAACGGCAAGCGTATTCACGCCGTGGACAGAGAACCGCACGACAGCCTTGTGGAATTCGGCGCGGGTTCAACCCTCAAAGGCGATGCGGACGAGGCGTTTGCATACGGCAAAGAGATATTCAAAAACTGCCTCGATTTAAGACGCATGTGCTCGTCTGCGCTTGCGATTTGTTATATCGCTGCAGGTCGAATTAACGGTTACTTCGAAAAACGACTCAAACCGTGGGATTATGCGGCGGCGTCCCTTATTTTGGAAGAAGCGGGCGGTGTTCTTTGCGATTACGAGGGAAAGGCATTGCAATTCGACGCGCCCACTACGATAATAGCAGGCACGCCTAAAACGTTTGAATATATAAAAAGCGTCATAATTAAATAAAACAATTGCGATAGATATTGAAAAACGCCTCGGAAAGAGGCGTTTTTCTTTTGGGGATGGGGAATTTGGATTGTTGCAATCGTGGATTCGTGGACTTTTTGCGGGGAGGTCGGTTATAGTTTTTGAAAAATCGTAGGAGGAAACGTTATGGTTTACGGCTATATCCGAGTTAGTACGGAGAAACAAACTCTCGAAAATCAAAGGTACGAAATCGAGAAATTTTGTGAGGATAACAAAATCGAGGTGGACGTTTGGTTTGAGGAAACGATATCCGGCGTCAAAGGAATTGACAAAAGGCGGCTCGGGCGGTTGCTTAAAGACGTCAAAGAAGGTGATATCCTCATCGCAACGGAGATTTCGCGCTTCGGCAGGACGTTGTTTATGGTTATGGAAATCCTCAATATTTGTCTTGAAAAGGGTTGCAAGGTGTGGACTATCAGGGACGGATATCGGCTTGGCGACGATATACAATCTAAAGTGCTTGCCTTTGCTTTCGGGCTTTCGGCGGAGATTGAGAGAAACTTCATTTCTCAACGCACGAAAGAGGCGCTTGCAAGGATGAAAAGCGAGGGCAAAACTCTCGGCAGGCCTGCGGGTAGCGTGAATAAAAAGTACAAACTCGACGGCAAAGAGGACAGAATCGTGAGTATGCTACGGAAAGGAAAAACCTATACTGCAATCGGAAAGAGGCTCGGAGTGCACCGCGTAACCGTCAAAAACTACGTCGAAAAACGCGGACTCGACAAAATCGTTCCTATGTACGGCGTCCGCCCGTCCGTCTATTTTGCTCGAAAAGAGGAGAACGGTGATATAAACGGGTGAACTAATTGCGTTGATTGAAAATATTGTGAAAATAGTTCGCTAAAATCGTTGGACAAAAAGCATATTTTTGATATAATGTTGTCGAAAATTAAAGGCAATTAGAATGCCGAATTATTAAGAGGAAACAATGGATAAAAAAGCCCTTCAAGAGAAAATGGATTTACAAAAGTGGTTGGATTCCGAAACCAATCATATAGATATGTGCGGTCGTTACGACTATTGCGTCTACTGCGATAAGACGGATGCGACCCCCTGTGCAACCGCTTTCGAAATTATGAACGAACAAAAAACCGAAGTCGAACCCGAAGTCGCGGTCGAAGACCTCACTTCCTCTCTCGGCAAGAAGTTCGATTACGACAAAGTCATGCAAAAGAAGGCGAATCGTAAGAGCCTTACGTTCGCGGAAAAATATGCGCTTTCAGACGAAATCGTCAAAGAACGTTACGAAATCATCAAAAACGCTCTCACGGATACCGCGAAGGGAGAGCCTAAAATCAAATCCAGAATCTCCAAACAATGCGATACGTATAGAAGAAACGGGGATATCATCGCAAAAGTCACCATCATCGGCACTTCTTTGCGCATAAATCTCCCTCTCGATCCCGATGCTCCCGAATTTAACGACGGCAAAACTCCTCACGTCAATATGGGACATAAGAAAGTCTATGAGGAAGTGCCTTTCCAATTCAAAGTCAACAGCAAACTTGCGTTGAAACGCGTCCTCGGACTTATCGAAATTGTCAAAGCACTCTAATTTTCTTGAAAGACGAAAGCGCACCGCACGACGGTGCGCTTTTTATATGCCGTGGATTGTTTTCAAATTTATTGCAATTCTTAAACGGCGAAAAGGGTAGCGTTATTAAACCGTCGCCATAGTCGTCGCATCCGCAGAAAAACGGATACAATTTCCACGCGATAGACTTTCTCGAGAATCACGATTTAGACAAAATAAAAAGCACCGCCGAAACGGTGCTTTTTACCTCATCCGTAGAGTAGGGGATTAAGGAAGGATTACAAGACTTGCGTAAACGGATGAGCGCAAGTTGAAACAAAGATGTGTAAGAACTTGTCTTACACCCCTTATATAACTTTCAATCATTAAAATAAGATTAAAAAATCGTCCGTTTCGAGAAAAACGTCAATGTTAATTTTATGCAAAATTTTGGCGAAAAAATTTATGTTTTGCACGAAAAACAGGTAAAATTGCATAATTATAAGAAAATTGTTGATAAAGCGCAATTTGTGCTTGTCGGATTGCAAGATTAAGCGGGAATATGCGAAAACGTTGCTTATGCGTCGAAGCCGTCCGCGATATCTGGCAAATCGCTTTGACGGCACTAGCAACGCAACTGCTCCGCAACGAAAATTTTTTGCTACAACTCGAATATAATCGGTAACTCCTGCCAGTATTCCGCAAAATTTTCGTTTTGGGGAATATGGTGCCGTTCCCGGAGATTCTTCGTCGCGTTGCTCCTCTGAATGACAGGCGAGTGTCAAACACTCACTAGTTCAAAGCGTACTTATACAAGCACTCACTCGTTCGAAGACGGAACACGAGGCGCGACGCGCCGAGAAC
>CAZRHE010000010.1:37393-64907 GCA_964599875.1 uncultured Bacteroidaceae bacterium | reverse complement strand
TCCCGCCTATCGGCGAAAACTCCGTCGAAAGCATCTTGATTTCGCGTCCACCGCTCGCATATGCGGTTTGTCCGTTTGCGGTATTCGGTTCTACGGAATATTTTGCGGAAATAAAATCGGAATCTCCGTTTTTAATTGCATTGGAGAGAAAATCAAAGTCTGAACGATTGCGGAGTTTGTATGGATTTGCGTCGGTGCCTGCGCCCGGCAAAGAGTAAGTGCCTTCGATTGAAATTGAAATGTTTTTGCCCTGAGCAACGTGGGTGACTTGGTTGCTTGCGCTTGAACCTGCCTCTTTGTAGTACGTACCCGTCAATCTAATTTGAATGACGCCATTGCTATTTACGCTTGTTGAGAGCGAATTTGTGTTAGTATTTTCGTTCTTTTGCGTTGTGCTTCTATTGCCGTATTCTGAAGCAGTTACGCTTGCAACTTCTACCGACGAGCCGTTTGCAACGATTGACAAAGAAGTTTTTGTCGAGTGGTCTGCCGACGACCATCCGTTGCTGCCCGAAGTTTTTGCATACAAATACGTAGTCGTTACGGTGATTTTTGTTATAGTCAATCCGTCTTCGGGCACTATTGACAAATAAGCATACGTAGACAATGTGTTATATCCGTTTTTAACATTATCACTCTTTGTCTTCATTCCGTAGCCGTCGCTATCCAATGGTGTACTGTCGTAGTTCAAAATGTCTTGCTTTGAGCAATTAACTTGCGTCCAATAATTGCGCGTATTATCCGAAGAAGTGTCCCATGCCTCGTCGAGAGAAAAAGTCGTGCCGTCGAGTGCCGCGGCAGAAACGACTATTTTGTTATCGGAAATGCTGTAATATTTCCCTGCCGTTGCGTCGGCGGTTTTGACACCGCTCACGTTTGTGACGTCGGTGTAGAGAATTGCTGAAAGCATAACGCCGAGAGCAAGGACAAACAGCAATGCAAAAACGGCGAGTTTGCTCGCTCTTTGGAAGATATTCGTTTTTGCGTTCGATTTTGCTTTCATCGATACTCCTTGTTTTTGCCTGCGGTGCCGTTCCCATATGGCGAAACGTCTATATGCGCATAGCGCGCACACGATAGTTCTCCTAATATTGTATTATGAAAATGTAATCGTGTAAAGCAAAAATTTTGTTTTTTGGTGGAAAAGTTGCAAAAAGTTATGTTTTTCGGGGAGTAATTTTGTCGGCGGAGATGATTTACCCTTGGAAAAACATAGTTTTTTGCAAAATTGATTAGATGATTAACTATTTGATTTTTTGTTGCGAACGGAGAATTATTTCAATATTGCAAACAGAAAAACTTGTGGACGACAAGTAAAAATTGAAATCCGCATAGAAACCGTCAAAAACTATTTACCCCTTGAAAAATGCGGTTTTTTTGCGGTTTTTGCAATTTTCAGCGGACAAGCAAAACGGCATTTCCCTTGGGAAAAGCACGGTTTTTTGAAAAAAGCACTTGCCAAACGCCTATATTCGTTATAAACTATTTATGTGCAAGTATCGCGCATATGTGTGTGCCCGCCTATAATACACCAAAACGGACCAAAACGAAAATTTTGCGGAATACTGACTTGAGTTATAGATTATGTCCGAGTTGTAGCAAAAAATTTTCGTGCGGTAGAGAGTTTCGTCGCGAGTGCCATCAAGGCGATTTCGCAGAATATCGCGGATGGCGTCGATGCGTAAGAAACAGGTGCGGGTGCCCCGCCCTTAAAAGGGGACGCGGTCGCTTGCGACCCTTGGGGGCAACTCATGCTTGGTTTTGATGCTCGACGTCAAAACTTGCCCCGTCCCCAAGTTGAGAAAAGAGGTGCGCTTCCGCGAGATTCCCACGCTACGCTCGGAATGACGTAATACGAGACACTCACACTCGATGTCATTCAGAGGAGCACATAGTGCGACGAAGAATCCCATAAACAGAAACGCAAACCCCTATCCAAAAGGAAAACCATGACAAAACGCAATGCAAAACTCAATCTCACTTCAAAAGTGGCACGCGCCACCGTTTTTGCTTTGCTTTTCGTGCTTTGCCTTGGTGCGTGTCTTGTTTCCGCTTTCGACGTCGATATCGTCGGCTCCGACGTCGCCTACGCCTCGAAAAACGACAACGTCAGTTCGTCGACATATGGCACAATATCATCTTTCGGTAGTAATTTGAAAACCAGCCTTACCGACGTTGGCAGTGGCTTTGCTTATAGTTACTACATCTACACTTACGCGATTACGTCCGGCACAGGCATGACAAATAATTCAAGCGGTGCAACCGTTTCTATTAAAATGGTTTCGGATAGCGATGGGCACTACGCAAACTTCACGTATAGAAAACGTTACAATTTTTCAGGCGATTTACTCACGCTGGTGCAAGCAGGGTATTTCTCTTCCGTTACGATTTCCGCAACTGCAAGCGGTGGTAATAAAGGTACTGACTATGGCATAAAGGCATCCACGACCACAAGTGGAAGTTATAGTTCCGTTGCAACAACCAAAGACACGGGCATTACGATTGCGACTGCAAAAACCGCAACGTTGTCAACTTCAACAAAAGGTGTTGAAATAGATTTCCAAGGGTCGGACGATAACGATCCGACGTTGACTTTCTCAAACGTCGTTTTGACGTTTACACGCAATTCAAGTTTTGCATATGCCACTCCGTCGGTTTCGGGGGCGAATTATGCTTTGCGTAATAGAACAGACTTCCTCTGCTTGTCTACCGACGTGTTGACGAGTTACAGCACTTATAGCGGAACCACTTTTTCCGTAGAACCGAATACCGCAAATGGTCAAACCGCATATGCAAGCGGTGGACGCGAAATCAAGATGCTTTCGACGGAGTTTTCGCCGATAGGCGGGATTTCGGGGTCTACCGAGTATCAGTTTAAAGGGTCGATAAAAGGTAACGGTTGTACGATTAGCGGATTGGTCATTCCCGATCAGAAGTATTCGGGATTGTTCGGAAACCTCGGCAGCGGGGCAAGTATCGAGAATCTCACCGTCAGCGGCTCTTGCACGGGGACTTCGACAAACTCGCACGCTATTCTTGCAGGGTGCGTCAACGGCACGGTCAGCATAACGAATTGTACGACGAACGGCACTGTCAAGGGCGGAATACAGTTAGCGGGTCTTGTCGGCTATGCAAACGCGGCAACGCTCACGATTTCGAATTGCACCAACAACGCAAGCGTAGAAGGCATTCGCATGGACTCCGCCAAAAACGGCTATCGCTCGAGTATAGGCGGATTCGTCGGCTATGCAAACGCAAATTGCACTATAACCATAAACGGCAGCAGCAACAGCGGCACGATTACGGGTAGAAGGGGTATCGGAGGACTTGTCGGATACAGCCTCGGAAGTCTTGCTATCGGCGATACGTCTGCATGCACCAACAGCGGAACAATCAACGGCGGAAAAGACGTGGGCGGTATCGTCGGTTATATGGCGAAAGGCTCGGTTGCGAGTGCTACCAACAGCGGTGCGATAAGCGGCACGGATTACGGCGTGGACGTTTTGTACAGCATAGTGAATTACGACGCGCACCCGTATGAAACTGACGGCAGTCAAAACGTTTCCAAAGTCAACGACGGCGATACGAGTACGAAATATTATTCGGAAGCAAAAGCCTCTATGGGCTTCGTCGCATATATAGAGGGCGGAGCGGTTATTTCGGGCTTCGGCATAACGAACGCAAACGACACGGCATCTCAAACCGACCGTAAGCCGAAAACCGTATTTATCTTCGGTTCCAATCAAAACGATTACACCACGGATTACAACACCGGCGGCGGTGCAGAACTTGCGACTTTGCAAGCAAACAGCAATTGGACGCAACTTTATTACAACGCGGATATCGGAATCGGCGCAGACAATTATTTAAGGAAAAATATATTCTTTGATAATAAGGTAAGTTATAAATATTATTATATATACGTCAGCAGCGGCAGTCACGGCGCAAACGGCAGCAAGAAAGTCCAATTCTCGGAATTCGACCTCCTTTCTCGCGAAAACGTCGGCGGCATAGTCGGCATGACGGACGCAACGAGCGATAATAGAGTGGTCGTGTCGGGCGCAACGAATAACGGCACCGTCACGGGCGTGGAAAACGTCGGCGGTATCATCGGTTATTCGAAATACGGCAATATCACGGTTTCGGCAACCAACACCAACGCTATCACGGGTACTTCTTGCGTGGGCGGTATTTTCGGCAGAAATTACAGCGCAAGCGCAACGGGTATCAGCGTTTCGGCAAACGACGGAAACGAAATCAAAAACACGGGCAAGATAACCTCTAACGGCGGGGACTATATCGGCGGTATAGGCGGATATACGCAAGACGCCGCATTCTCGGGGACAATCGTCAACGAAGGGGAAATCTCCGCATCCGGTCGTCAATACGTAGGCGGTATCGCAGGTTTCTTATACGGCAGTAGCCTTAATAGCGGCTCGTTCAACAACAGAGCGAAAGTCGTCGGCGGTCAGTATACGGGCGGTATCGCAGGTCAATCCAATTACGGCAATTTGCGCGCGTCCTACAACTCGGGCAGAGTAGAGGGCGGAAACTACACGGGCGGCATTATCGGTCAAGTCACTTCAAACGGCGTGGTCATCGCTTCCGTAAGCATGCGCAACACCGCGGTTGTCAAAGGCTCGAATTACGTAGGCGGTATCTTCGGCGACTGGACGATAAACGACAATAAAGCACTTGGCACTTTCGAATCCTACGGCACGGTCGCAGGCGGAAGTTACGTGGGCGGTATTTTCGGCAACCTCAACACCAACGGCAAGACTTTGAGCGGTACGTTCAAGGTCGGGCATACTTATAGCGGGACAAACTACGCTCAAACTTACGTCAAAGACGGCAACACCACGAGCAACACCGAAATCGTCGCGCACAGCGGTGCGTTTGCAGGCGGTTTCTTCGGTTACGTTTCGGGCGGGTCTACCATAACCTTCAACAACGGCACCAACGTTTCGGGCGAACTCGACGCATGGGAATGTAATATTGCTCCCGGTAGAAATACGGGCGCTGTCATAGGCAGTGCGGTCGGCGCAAACGTGGGCGTCACTCTCGATTTCAGCAAATGTTCGACTGTCCCCATCAACGCAAACGTAATCCAAAGAAGTGCGCAAACCGTGACTATCAACGGCACGGAATACGCAAGCGTCGGTATGATAGGCGGCGTCGCAGGTTTCAACAGCGGTACGATTATCGGCAAGAGCGGCACCAATATCGTGCAAACGGGTAGCGTTTTCACCACTGTTCAGACGGCGAAGTACATAGGCGGCATAGTCGGTTATAACACCGGCACGATAACGAATTGCAGAGCAAGCGTCACGGTCGGCGGAAGTAGTTATAGAACGAGTTACTCGGGCGGCATAATCGGCTACAACACAAGCGCAAACGTCACTGGCGTGTATACCAATTCCGCAGTCTACGGCATGAGCCAAGCGGGCGGTTATTTCGGTTATACGACGGCGGCTTTCTCGTTTGATAGCGTCACGCACTCCGCTCTCGTAAACGGCTGGGGTAGTCAGGTCGGCGGATTCGTCGGCGGAGCAACCGGGAAGATATCCTTCAAAAACTGCACCAATACGGGCGAAATCGTCGGTACGGGGCACAAAGTAGGCGGATTCATCGGCGAAGGTAGCAGCATTGAATTTGACGGCACGAACGAGAATACGGGCAACGTCACGGGCGGAAGTTATCCCGATAGCGTACACACGTACGGAGATTATACGGGCGGTTTGGTCGGCTCTGGCACGATTGAAATCGTGGCAAGTTCCACGCTTACGGTCAACGGACTTATCATCGGTCACGGCAGTTACGTAGGCGGTCTTTTCGGTGATTGGAAAACGGGCAACTCTCAAACAAATCTCGGCACACTCGAATTTTACGGCACCGTCGCGGGCGGAAGTTACGTGGGTGGAATCGCCGGCAATATAAACACGGATAGCAAAAACCAAGGCGGTATTTTCAAGGTCGGCAAACACGACACCTACACGAAGAAAGGCGAAGTGGTCGCACCTTACGGACAAAACGGCGGCGGTTTCTTCGGATATGCTACGGGCTCTTCGACGATTGCGTTCAAAGAGGGCACTTCGTTCTCGGGGCAACTCGACGCATGCGATAACGGCATAGGCGGATTCAGCGGCGGTTCGGTCATTGGTTGCGCAGTCGGCTATAACGCAAACGTAACACTCGATTTCAGCGGTTGCACGACCACTCCCATAAGCGCGGATATCATCGCAAGACATAACAACGCTACCATAGGTAGCGCAACGGGCTCTTTCCTCGGCGGTGTTGTCGGATACAATGCGGGCAAGATAATAGGCAATAGCAGCGTCAATCTCGTCGATATTGCGGGAGAGTTTTACGCGGCTGTCAGTGAAGGTGATTTCGACGGATACGTCGGCGGCGTGGTCGGATACAACGTGGGCTCTATCACCAACGTCACCGTAGGCGGCGGGAACAATATCGGTGGCAGCGGCGCATATCTTCGCGCGGGATATACGGGCGGTATCGCGGGATATAACGCGCCTGCAAGCGGACATTCAGTTTCGGGCGTCCACGTCAACAAAAACGTATACGGCACTCATAACGTCGGAGGATACTTCGGGTGGAGTAGCGTCGGCGTAAGCAATATTTATCACACTGCGACGGTGAACGGCACGGGACAATACGTAGGCGGTATAGTCGGTTGGGCGGAAGGCGCAACGTTTGAATCGTGCTATCACAAAGGCGCAGTCACCGGCGGCACCAACGTTGGCGGCATAGTCGGCGGCGGCACTCCTACGCTTAAACAATGCTACGTCGAAGTGGACGATAGCAATCTTCTCACAGGCACGACGGTAGGCGGATTGTCGGGCGTAACCACGGGTACGTACACTAATTCGTGGGCGATTTACTACGGCTCCAACGCATACGGCAAATGCACCGTTAACGCGGGCAAAGCGTTGCGTATAGAAGATGTGTTCAAGAGTAGCGCACACGTTTATCCCGAGTCGAGCGATACGAATTGGAACTTGGTCACTTCAAAGGCGGTCGGCTATTTCAGAATAACGGGATTGAGCGTCGCAAACGGCAATTATCTCGGACTTATCAAAATGGCAGATGCCGTTACGACTGCGACGAGCGGTTTACAATATGAAAAACCGAATTACATAACCAGCACTGCAAACACGGACGGCTCCGTGTCTTTCGGCATAGTGCAATATATGAATACTGCGAACAGCGTTCAAGTGTCCGCACGCGGAATAAGCGAGCCTACGGCAAACGTCGGCGGAGCAAACGGCACGAACAACTTCACGTATAACGGTCAGAGCAAAGTCAACAAAACCAACTATAAACTCGACCTCGGCATTTCATATTATAAATCCACTTTCACAAAGACGAGCGGTGACGACGTCAACGTTACGAGCGGCGGATACGTTTATAAAGTGGTCGTTTGTTACGACGAAACCAATAAAAACACGGATAATACGCAGACGACTCCCGTTTTCGGACAGCGTTTGAATTTGACGGGTCGTGCAATCACTCCGTTCGATTTGAGTTCGGCGGACGCAAATTATTGCTACAACGGGCCCGCATACGGCATGCCCGCATCGGCGTACGGCAACGGCTACGATATCAACAAATTCAAGAATAGCGGCGTCGGCGTAATCGAATATAAGAGCGGTTACGAGAGCGGTTTCTATATCGCAAGCGCGTACTTTAACAAAGTCGTTTACGACGCAAGCAATTCGACGAGTTACACTACGGTGTCTATGGCACTGCCAACAATTACTATTGAAAACGGCGTGCTCAAAGACAGAATTCAACAAAATCTCGAAATAACGTTCAGCGGCAGTGCAAACTATACGAATAGCGCGAAACTTTATTACTCGCTTATCGATTCGGACTTCGGCGTGAAGAGCGGAAAGACCAGAGATAACACTTGGGGCAGTGAGGATAATCCTTTCGTTGTCAGCAACTGGATTTATCTCTTGCGCCTGAGCGACATAGTCAACGGCACCATGCAACCTATCGACTCGGTTGTGGGATTCTCCAAATTGTCGAACGCGGCGTCAAATGCGACTACGCTCTTCTACGACGGCTGTTACTTCCTCGTGACGACGGATATAACCATGCCTGCGGATATCATCTTCGCACCCATAGGCGGCACGGAGAAGGGCAATATCACTTGGGCGACGGGCGGAACGAGCAAAACTACAAACGCACTTGCCACGTCCAAAGCGGATAGCGGCAAGAAAGTCACCTACTTCGGCGGAAACTTCGTCGGGGACGGCGCAATAAGGACGATAGACGTCGGCAACCACTTCAAATATACCTCGGATAGCAACGGCGCGGCGCGTAATTACGTCGGCTTGTTCGGCTATATCGACACGGTTGCAAACAAAGGCAAAGCGGGCGTCAAAAATATCGCGCTCAACGGCAACTTCAACGGCACGAATTACGTGGGCGGAGTGGTCGGATATGCGAAGAACGCAGTCATAGATTCCTGCTATATCAACGCTTCGAGCACGGCGAAATACACCGTCGGCGGAAACGATTACGTCGGCTCGATTGCAGGTTATCTCGACAGCGGATGCGAACTTTACTCCGAAAACGCATCGAGTAAAACCATAAACAATAAATACGTCACCGTCACGGGCACCAATTACGTCGGCGGTTTCGTCGGCGCAATCGAGCAAGGCGCGGGCTACGACGCGGGCGGCAACACCTACGTCGTCGGCAAAAACGGCAAAACTCTCCGCCTCGTCAACGAAAGCACGATGAGTGCAAGCGGAAATTACGTCGGCGGCATTGTGGGCGCAATAGTAGAAAATTCATCGAGCGGAATCACGAAATTCGCTCCCGAATTTGCGCGAAATTTGTCGAATATCAGCGGCGGAAACTACGTCGGCGGCATTGTGGGTGCAGTCAACGGCAACAACGTTATCTCCCTTGAAAACGCAGCAAACTCGAACGCGGACACGTGGTCTTATAACGGCACGGCAACGGGCGGCACCGTCCTCACCGTCGGCGGTACGGATTACGTAGGCGGAATCGCGGGTTATCTCGGCGCAGGCAACAACTTGTTCACGAGAGTGTTCTCGACCGCAAACGTCAGCGGCGGAAGTTACGTCGGCGGACTCGTCGGCGAAGTCACGGGCGGCACGTTCAACTCCTGTTTCGTCAGCGAGCCCGAAACCAACCCGGTGACCAAAGATACGGACAAAGCGGTGGCAAGCACGCAATATGCGGGCGGTCTTGCGGGCTCTGCAAACGGCGCGAACGTCGCGTTTGTGGACTGCTATATGCAAGGTTTCAAGTGGAGTAGAGTGACTGCAAGTTCGGGCGGCGTCGCGGGATATGCGTCGTCTACCGTCAGATTCGAAAATTCTTGGGCGTTGTACCTTGTGGATAACGCGGACTTCACCACCGTTCCCAGAAACGAAAACGGCAAGTATATAGTCGCGGACAGCGAATCGGCGACTTCTGCGGCGACATATTACGAAATGCTCGTGTTTGCGGGGCTCAAAGCGAACACCTCGCTCACGGACGGTCAGCGTAGAGCGGTCAAGTCGAACGCAAACGCAGGGCAGGGGATTATCCCTCTCGGCGTGACTTTGCCCACGGCGGGTACGCTCGGCGACACCACGGGGGACACTCCCGTTCAAATCGTATTCTACGACGGTAGCGGAACCGAAACCGCAACGGACAATGCGTTCGTGGCGGAAAACGATTCTTCGGCCGCTACTATGATTTATATCTACCTCGGCAAGGATGCGGAATCAATGTCCGTTTGCCGTCGTAAAGCGACTTTCAACAACGTATCAGATTATGCGTCCGCGGCGGCATGGCAAAACGCGTATCTGTCCCTCACCAAACCTATCCAATATAGAGCGGCGCAATATGCGGCGGTGGTGTCCCTTACAAGCACTGCGGGACCTTACGCGGGCTCCTTCCAAATCAAATATATCGCGAATTATGCGGTAAATAACGGCACTTTGTCGGGCACCTACGTTTTCGTCAGCAGAACGATATCGTTCAGTTACTCGAAAGATAACGAGGTCACTCCTCGCATCATAGCAAGCATAGACGACTGGAATACGTGGGCGCAAGAAGTCAAAGATACAAACGGCAGTTGGACGGGCTACGTCAAACTCACCGCCAATATCGGCACGGCGTCAAGTCCCGTCACGAAGACGGCGGGTATGTGCAGCACCGGAGATATCACGAAATATCGTTTCGGCGGCACTTTCGACGGCAACGGCTATACGATTACCGTCAATATAACTTCGGACAATCAAGGCACTTATAACGAATTGAGCCTCTTCCCGCAAGCGGCGGGCGCAACCTTCAAAAACCTGACGATTGCAGGAATGATTTCCAACAACGGTACGACGGAAGGCAACGATATAGGCGCATTCGTCGGCATCGCAAGAGGTCCGCTCACCTTCCTCAACTGCAAAAACCAAGCAACCGTTTGGGGCGGAAATACCGGTCACAACACGGGCGGTCTTGTCGGCACGGCGGGCAACAACAACGTCACTTTCATCGACTGCGTCAACGAAGGCACGGTTGGCAGTGCGGGCAACTACGGCTCCAAAGGCTCGGTCACTTACGGCGTCGGCGGAATCATCGGTTCGTCGGGCAAGGACAACACCAACGGCACCATAGTGCTCGAATCCTGCCGTAACGCAGGTACGGTCAACTCGGACGCAAACGTCGGCGGAATCATCGGCACGACCAACGTCACTTGCACAATCAGAAACAGCGCAAACACGGGCGAAATCACCGGCACCGCCGCCGTTGACGACACTTGCTCGGGCGGTATCGCAGGCGTCGGCACCGCGGCTGGTAATTTGAACATTTATGCGTGCTATAACACGGGCACTGTTGTTTCATACGGAAACAAAGCGGGCGGAATATTGGGCGCAGATAGTGAGTCGACTTCATCGAGTAGCACTACGAAGATTTACTATTGTTACAATACGGGTGAAGTTTATACGGGTAGCAAGACTCCTCAAACTCATAAGGATTATGGTGTGCAAGCAGGCGGCATCATCGGCACGATAACCAAGGTTGATATTCAGTATTGTTACAACGTTGGCACGATTACCGCAAATGGTTGCGTAGTCCACTCGGTCATTAACGTGCACGCTCGTGTCGGTGGAATTGCAGGTTATGCAGACGACACTGCTACGTATACTCTCAAAAACTGCTATAACGTAGGTCTTATCGTCATTGGCGCAAACGTAAATACCTCTGCGGATAATTACAACGAAATTTCTTATGCCGCAGGTATAATAGGATTCTCGCAAACACCGTTCTACAATCAAGATTGCTCGAACAACTATTCGCTTAAATATCAAGTTTATAGAAGGTACGTTAAAGCGGGGGATGAAAGCAAAGTACACGACGGCTTGACACCGGGGACGGAAGATGGTGGTTTCAAAGGTACTAATAGCGGTCTTTCGTATGGCGACCATAAATGGCAAACTTATACCCAAAACACCACTGACTTGTCTTACAGTGGCGTTATATTGCCTTCTCTTGCCGACTTCACTTCGGCATATTTCGACGGAAGTAAAGAGCGTATAGTTCCTCTTACGCAAAACCGCAATTATAACGCATACAACCAAAACGTCGAGGCGGATAGTACGGTGGCGTTTGGAGATACAGGTGTTGCCGCGGTTATGAACACCAAAGGCACGATAACCTACGACAAAGGTGCGACGACGATTTCCATAAGCGGTGTAAATACGGGTATCGAAACGGGCTCTCTCGGCGGTTATATCTACGTGTACGGATGCTTGCCTCAACTCGCGTGCTTTGCACTCGACACCAAGAACGGTCTTGCAATGACTTCCATGGGTTACGGCTACGACGAAGTCAACGAGCAATACGTCTTGCAACCTGCGGGCGGCGAGCATAACCCCTATATCGTCAAAGACGGCATAGACTTAATGTCGATTACCGCAATCACGCAGGCGTGGGGTTCGCATTACGACTTCGACGACGCATATATCGAGTTTGCGGACAGCACAAACAACCTCGACAAAGATATATGCACCTATATCAATATGCCTACGGGCGAAACCTCTACCGATATTGCAAACGCATATAAGTTTGCAAACAACGGCGGAACGCTCACGGAAGGCAAAAACTACCATATCTTCAAATACGGTGCGGTCGTGCAACAAAAGAAGAATTACTACGAAAGCGGAGTCAATTCTTATAGCGGTTCCGGACAATGGAAGTCGAGAAACGCATACTACAACGGCACCGCATTCGCGACGGGTGCGGGCATTTCCACGGTCAACTACTATCCCGTCGGTATGTTCGGTAACTCCGGCGACCGCACCTTCAAAGGCACGATCGACGGCAAAATCAAGACAATCAACGCAAACAACATTCACCAAACGGATTGGGACGGCACTTCGAGAGCGGAAGTCAGAAACGTCAAGATAGACAGAACCATAGGCCATGCGGAAAACGGCAGCGGAACGCCTATCTATTCCGGACTCTTCGCATTCATAGACGGCGCAACCGTCGGCAATATCAAGGTGTCGGGCAGTATCACGGGCAGAAGCGTGTCTTCGGGCGGTGACGTCCACGTCGGCGTGGTCGGTCACGCACTCGGCAACTCCGTCCTCGACGGACTCGAAACAAGCGGACTTACCCTCCAAGCAATCAACCTTACGGGCGGAACTCGCACAAACGCGGTCGGCGGTATCATCGGTATCGCGGAGCCTAACAAGGAAGAAACCATAACCATAAAGAATTGTATCGTGGGCGGAAGCACCAAGATTATCGGCTTTGCACCCAATATCGGCGGAATCATCGGCGTTTCGTCCGCAGTCAGCGGAGCGGATGCAAGCGCGCAGGTCACAGTCGAAAACTGCAACGTCAAGAGTGCAATCGTCAACTCGAATACGTCGGGCGGGGCAGGCTCCGTTCAAACTCTCGTCGGCGGAATAGTGGGCAAGAGCGACGACGTAGGCTCACTTACGGTCACGGGCTCCTCGGTCGGCACGATAGGCAATACGACCACTTCTGCAAACAATCAAAACGTCAAGATTTACGGTCAGTATGCAATCGGCGGTCTTGCGGGCAACGCAACCGCAGGCGTAAAATCCAATATGGCGTTCATCGACTGCGCGGTCTACGGCGACGTCCTCATTTCGCGTACGGGCAACACGAACGATTCTACTTACGGCACGGCAATCGGCGGCATAGTCGGATATATTTCGGACACCGCCGCAGAAAACGCATTCTCACTCTTCCGCGGCACTCTCGAATTCCACGGCACGATAGACACGGGCTCGACAACGGGCGTCAAGAATATCGGCGGCGCAGTCGGATACATGGGCACGTCCGCTGTCTTCGACTCCATAACCGTCCGCGTTTACGGCAAAATCAACGCGACCGCAACGGGCACGGAGAATATCGGCGGTTTCGCAGGCTACGGCGCAGGCGGCACTTTGGACGGCACTTTCTACGTCGCTCCTACGCTTTCTTGCGCGAGCGCAAACTTCGTCGGCGGCTTCATCGGGCTCAACGGCGGCAACACCTATATCACTCGTACTTCAACCATAAACACCGCGAGAGAAAACTCCACTACGGGCGGTCAAATCGTCGGTTTGAATTACGTCGGCGGATTCATCGGCGGCAACCAAGGCACTCTCTTCGTCGGCGCGAAAGAGGCTCTCGGCGCAACTTACGGCACGGACGCGAATAAGGCGGATATCAACCTCTATTCCTCGGTGGACGGCAAAGCGTACGTCGGCGGATTCCTCGGCAGAAACTCGAGCACCCTTTCGGGCGAATATTGCGAAGTTTACAACGTCGGCGTCGTCGGCGGGGCGGCTACGAGCAAGGGCGCAAGCGATGCTCCCGTCCAAATCATCGGCGGCATAATCGGCTCCAATATGTCGGGCGCAAGCATCACTTTCAGCGCAAACTCGAAGTTTGAAAACGCGGGACAGGTCGGCAATTCGGATTATACGAACGCATATCAATACTACGTCGGCGGCGTCATAGGCGCAAACGCGGGCGCATTCTCGAACAGCGGCGCACTCATCAATACGGGCAACGTCTACGGCAGAGAATACGTGGGCGGCGCAATCGGTATTCTTATCAGCGGCGTCATAAGCGGTACGCTCGCAAACGGCAGTGAAGAAAGCGCGTCGGCGATTTCCTATGCGGATGACTCGGACGCTTACGCTTGCGCGGACGGCGAAAATACCGTCAAATCCACCGTCAACGGCGTGCAAATCGTGGGCGGCGTTATCGGCGCAATGCTCGGCGGTGCGTCTATCGTCGCGGATACGTCGGTCACCACACTCACAAACTACGGCAGAGTCACGGCAACCGCCGCAATCTCCAACGCGGGCGGCATTATCGGACTTATGTACGGCAAAATTTCCGGCAACGCAAACAATAAGGTCGTCTTCCGCAACTTCGGCTCGATAGACGCAAACAGTTTCGCGGGCGGCATTATCGGCGTCGTGGACGGCGAAGTCAGTTACGGCGAATTCACCAACTATTCAAGAGAAATCACCTTCAAGGGTGACACCGCTATGGGCGGTGCAATCGGCGCAATCGTCACGGGTTACGGCAACACCTATTATCCGTCCCACGATTCCGTCCCCACTTATGCAACGAATAATCAACTCACTCATATTACAAACTCCAAATTCGCATATCAAGCGGACGAGGGCAGTACGGACGTCGTTACGGTTAAAGCGACGGGCGCGACGAGCGGCTCTCAAACCGTAGGCGGAAAGAGTTTTGCAGGCGGTCTTGGCGGCGTCATCGGCGTCATCAACGCAAGCGATATCGGCAGCGAAAATTATTGGAGCGGAAACTCCTACTACGTCAACGGTAACGTCATCGGTACGGGCGTGGACAACGTCGGCGGTCTTGTCGGCTCGATAGACGGCTCCAAAGTCGTCATCGACAACATGCTCGTTTATAACTCCGCAGTAGAGGGCAGAAATAACGTCGGCGGCATAGTCGGCTACAACAATTCGAGCGTCAGAGATAAGGCGTCTATCGTCAACTGCTTCAACGTCAAGGGCACTATTGTCGGCACCTCGAATTACGGCGGCATAGTCGGCAATGCGGCGAAAGTCAATAACGTCAGCACTTACACGGAGGGCTCTTATTGGATTTTGCCTTTCGACAACGCAACCCTCAACAAGGTCGACCCCAATAGAATCAACGAAACTTTGAGCGCAACTTTCACCGTCGCGGGCGCAAGCAATAACGTCGCATTCGACGACTATCTCGTCACGACCACCAAGTCCGAAACCATAACGGATACGGACGAAAAAATAGAAATCAGATACACCACGACGGGCGGAAAACTTTACGTGGACGCAAACGGCACCGAACTTGGGGGCAAGGCGGATATGAGTACGACTTTGTACTACAAGACTACCGTCACGACCACCACGTCCACTTACAACAAAACAGACGAAGAGTGGAGCAGTCCTTCTTCCACGACTTCGACCACGTACACCGCAATCGGCACGCCGAAAGATAAACTTAACTTCTCGGTATCGCATATGTCCGCGCATCCCACGGAGCCTTCCGCTCTCGGATATGCAAGTTGGGCGGAACTCGCTACGGCATACGGCGGACTCACGTATAACGCCGCACTCGGTTACGGCACGTTCGGCTCGCAATCCGTCACCTATTCGACGGGTGATATCGAGCACGGTTTCTTCTACGTGTATGCCGAAAACGATTCCGCAGTCGGCGCGACTATCTCCGTGGATATTGCGGGCGCAGAACTTAATCAATGGAATATCATCGCGAATACCCCCGCGGCGGGCACGATTCCGTCCTCCGCAATGACTTACAATAACGGCGCGATTCAGGTCGGACATATCTACTCGAAAGCGATCGTCCCCGACGGCACGGGTTATTACGTCTACTTCTACGGCACCACGCCTAACCCCTCGGATAACAATGCGGAATCCGATTACTCCGCACTCTCCGTCCACGGCGTAACAGGCACGAACGGCGCACAAGACGCGGTCTATTTCGACTGGGATACAACCAAGAAAGATAGCAATAACTACGGCGCAGTCGGCAACGTCCTCATCTACTTCAAAGAAGTAGTCATGGAATCGGGCATCGTCTACAACGGACAACAGCGTTACGCGCCTATCACCGATATGACTTACGCAACCGCCTCGGACGGCACGAAGTCGGGCAATAAGTCGTACTACTACTTCGACGAAACCGTCGACGGCTCCGTCAATACCGCAACCGACGCGGGCAATTACGACGTCAAAGCGAATATATGGTTCCGCGATTCTGCGGGCAAGGCGTTCACAATCGGCTCCGTCGACTCAACGACCACCGCAAAATATAAGTGGACTATTTCGCAACGCGACCTCGAACTCACGGATAGCACCAACAAGGGCGTCGGCACTTACGACGGCACGTTTAGACACTTCGTCCAGTTCACCGTCGCAAACTCCGTATATAGCGGCGACGAACTCCTGAAACTCCTCGGATTGACCGCAGAAAACTCGACTATCACCAAAGTCGAAAAGAGTATGCCAGACGTCGGCGCAAACAGCACTACGGCGTACTATTCGGTCGGTGCGGGAGCGTCCTCAACGAGCGCAAACGATTGCGCGTACACCGTCGTGGGCGGCAATTACGGCAAGGCGGATTCAATACAAACTTACACCTACACGGTCAGAATATTCTTCAAGGACGCAGGCTCCCACAAAGTCACCGTCCAAGCCGCTACGGGCGAAATCGGCAAGAACTATACGCTTGCTCAAACCACTCTCACCGTCCAAGTCAACAAGAGAGTACTTACGATTACGGCGACAAAGACGGGCAACGGTTCGAGTTACGAGTATAACGGCGGCACCGCGTATCAAGGCGTCACCAAACTCACCATAACCGGATTCGTTTCGGGCGAGGCAAACAAGAACATGTTCAATGTCGATAAGAGCGAAAGCACGGATTCGAGTTTGATTGTCGTCAGCGATATGAAAGTAAGCGGCACTTCGGTTTATTGCGACGTCCAAACTTGCGATGCGGCGACTTATAAGGTTACCGTTTCCATGAATTCGAGCGTCGCGGGCGCAAGCAACTACCGCGTAACCGGCACCGCTACGCACTCTTGGACTATCAGCAAACACAATATTAAAACGACGGGTGCGACCATAAAAGATACCACCGTGCCTTACGACGGCAAGGTGCACTATATCAATGCGGAAGGCGGCACGGGCACGGGCGAGAGTTCCAACGAAGTCACGTGGGGCAAGGAAATCGTCACGTTCACAATCAATGCGAAATACGACGGAACCAACGTTTCGGGCGGAATAGGCGCAGTCAACGTCGGCACGTATAAAGTTACCTTTGAAAGCGGAAGTAGCGGCAGCGGTACGGGCACCGTCACGCAAGAAAGCGGATGTCTGTCCAAACGCAAAGGCGCCGACGCACTCAAAAACTACGACATAGCGTACGAAGGACTGACAAGCGGCAGTGCAACACTCACCATTACGGCGGCGGAAATCGAATTCAACTGGACGCTTGGTACTTTGGTATACACGGGTGCTGATAAAGGTCCCGACGTCAGTTCTGTGAAGATCGGTTCGTCCACTTATAGCAACGTAATCTACAACAGCAATAATACGATTACTATCAGCGGCGTCTTCGGCGGTGAAACCGTCACTCTTGCAGTCACCGATTATCGCAAGTCGCAAGCAAACGAGGGTAGCAGTTACACCGCGAAGATTACGGGCGTTTCGAGCGCGTCGGGCAAAAACGCCGCGGGTGATACGCTTGCGAAGAACTATGCGGTCGACGATTCCACAAACACGAAAGCATATACAATTCAGAAGTCCATAGTCAAGTTCAGTTACACGGGCAGTCTCAACGACAAGGTCTACGACGGCAACTCTAACTATAACAACTTCAGCGCAATGCAATACAAGGTTGAAACAACGAACGGCGGCGCGTCCAATCCCGGCTACACCACGACGGAGGGTTATTACTACTACAACGGCTCCAAGGTTTCGGACGCCTGCTCAAAGACGGGCGCACAATCGTACGACGTGTGGTTCACATTGAAACTCAACGACACGACAAACTTTAAGTTCTACAACAACGAAAACGTTTGCAAGGTGTCGCAGAAAGCGCATATCACGCCGAGAGGACTTACGGTCACGCTCAACGATTCGAGCGGTCGCGCGTTCAAGACTTTCGACAACGACGAACTCTATTCAACCGTCACTTCGACGAGCGGCAACAGCACCGCAAAGAGCAAATCGCAACGACTCGGCAAGGGCATAACCGTTGAAAACTTCTGCTCGGCGGGCATCACCCTCACCGCGAATTTCCGCGAAGAGGATAGAGCGCGCTCCGCGTTCGACGAATACGTCAACGGAATCTTCTCTGAAACAGTAGACGGCAAGGTCGTTTACAAGTCGGGCGGCGAGTACAATAAGATGCTCGAACTCGCGCTTTCGTCTTCGGATAGCAGTTATCTCAACTACTATATCAAGGAAGTCAAGCAGAGAAGCGGCGCAAGCGTGTCGAGTGGTTTGAGCGAGAGCGATACGACGGTCTACGTACTTTGCAAAGATAGCAAAGTGTCGAGCAAGATAAACAACTGCACGGCGATTGCATCCGACCTTAAGATTGAAATCACCAAGTACACCGTCAAGGCGGATTACAGTTGGACTTCGCAAAGTTACGCGAATGCGGACAACACTTATAACACGACATGGAACGAGGTTACGGGTGAACTTCGCGTGCCTTCGAGTTGGAATCTCGACGTCAAAGTCAAGGTCACGAACGGCTGGATGAAGAATAGCGACGGCACGGATGCAAAATATACCAAATACACTCGTATAGTCGGCAGAAGCGGAAACGCAAAACTCGGCGCGACTCTCGAATCGGGTAGCGGCAAGGAACTTTGCGTGACGCTCCGCAATCAACCTACTCTTATCATCGGCTACTTCGTGCAGACGGGGGACAGTTATCAAATCGGCTCGGTCGCGGGCTTGCTCATTGCAACGGAATACTATAAGGGCAACTTCAACGACACCACCGAGGGCACGAGTTACAACTTCAATATCGTCGAAATGGAAATTCCGAAACTCGTCGCCAACGGTGTGGAAACGAGTTACGACACGTGGGACGACTTCCTTGTCGCGTATCACGATGCAAAAGGCGAGGATTACGATATCACGACGCATAGCCAATATAGCGACTATCTCGCAATATCGGCGGATATCCGCAAAGAATACGGACTCGAAGTCGAATTCGGCGACTATACGGATAAGAACGGCAAAGAAAAGGTCGGCTACTATTACTGGGAGCCTATCGAAGTCGAAATGCCTACTTATACGAACTTCGTGCAAGTCAACGACTTCGATATGATTGTCACCGCACTCGACTTGCAACTCATCAACGAGGCGTTCGGCGGAAATTGGGGCGTCGGCAAGACCTTCCTTAACAACGTGCTTTCCTTGAGCGTCGGCAGTGTCGCAGTCCTCGGTGACTCCGTGTTTACGGGTGGCTTCAACGGCTCTTACGACGGCGCGGGATATACCATAAACCACCTTACGATATTCGCAACCGTCACGAGCGGTGACACTGTCAATATCGGTACGTTTGCACACGTCGGCGCACCTTCGGGCACGGACGCAAACGGCAACGCATACACGCCCGCAGGCGTCGTCACTGCAGTCAACCTCCGCAACGCAAATATCCAAGTGCTCGATACTCGCGCGAGCGGCACTCTAAACGTCGGCGGCATAGTCGGCTACAATCAAGCGGTACAAGCGATGAAAGACTGCACCTTCCACGGCGTTATCAACGTACAATCGAACGGCATCGTGAACGTGGGCGGAATAATCGGCAAGGACGAATCTTCCGTTGCGGACTTCACCGTAGGTGAAACCAAGATATCGAATACTCCCGTCTACGGCGCGATAGTGATTGCAACCGTAACCGTCACCGCAAATACCGCGAATGCAGGCGGCATAGTCGGTCTTGCGTACAAGGGCAACGCATATACGAATATCGTATCCGTCAGCGAAATTTACGTCACCGCAACCACCGTGAACGCGGGCGGTATTCTCGGTGCAGTCAACGAGGGCAGTGCTACCGTCACAAACGGCTACTATCTGCAAAATGCGATTTACGGAGTGAATAACGATACGTACGTTGCGAAGTCCAATACCTACGGCACCGCAAAATCTTACGACGACCTTTACAACGGCAGTAAATCGAATTATAATAATGGTGTTATGGGCGAAAGTGCGACCACGAAGGGCTCTTACGACGTTGTTACGGACAGACAACCTATGGTCGGTGCAAACGAAAGCGGAATCGCTCCGAGAGAAAGTATGCGCCTTGGCGATATCATAGATACTTACGTGCTGAAATACGAAATCTCGCAAGCGGATATCACGATTGGCGGCAAAACCGTGCAGACCTATAAGAAAGCGGATTCGAGCGCGTACGTAGGAAGAGCGGACGGCACAACGGTAAATCGTATAGGCATAGTGCATCAACAACACTTATCCCTCATCTCCATGTTCAACTACATGAACTTCGAGTTGAAGAAGGATATCACCATGTATACGGGCTACGTTCTCAAACCCTCACCCGAAGCGTTTATCGGTACGGTTATAGGGGAGCACGTCGTTAACGCGCGCACCTCGAACGCAATGCCTTTCGCAACGAGTAAATCTGATAATTTCAGTTGGCTCGTCAAGGATAAAACGAACTAAATAAGCGGATAGAACTATGGAAAAGAAGAAATCCTACAAAAAATACTTTTACGGCATTTTCGTGCCGATAATGGTTATGATCGTCGCACTCTCGACGGCGGGGATTTCTTATGCTTGGTTTTCAAATTCCGTATCCGCAGAGATATCCACAATCCATCTTTCGACCGCGGAAATTTTTACTCTCGAATTTGAAATTTCGGGGGACAGCGGAAAGTACGAGGGGCAAAAAGCAGTGCTCGGCTCTGAAAAGACCGCAAACAATCAATTCCCCATAGGGACGGACGGCGGACACCTCGTCACCGCGCAATATGCAAAATCCGTTTTGGGACTCGAAGACGGCTCAAACCTTTACAATATCTATATGGGGGACAGTGCTTTCGGTCCTTACGAAAATGCGGAAAACGAGGGCGCAAGATTCAATTTACGCCTCGATACGGACGGCAAAAAAGTCGAACTCGATATTACCCTTGCCTCCGTCACCGTCGAAAAGAAAGACGACAGCGGTAACGTCGTGGACGCATTGACAATCGAAATCCCGAAAGAGAGCGGATACGACGTTTCGGATATAGCGTACGGATTCACTTGGTATCTCGAAGCGGGCGGCAAAACCTTCACTCCTTACGGCGAAAAATCCGCACTTGGCAATAAGGCTCTATCGGACTTCGCAACGACGAGCAATATATCATTGTCCGCAACTTCTGCAAATCTTGAATCCGGTCAGACGAACGCGACTTTCACCGTCGTTTTCGCACCCGAAAAACTCTATTGGATGCAATACGGCACCGATTGGGAAATGTGCGTCAAAGATGTCTATCCCGATTATTCCACGGACGCCGCGTTCAAAGAAAAATGGGACGATATCAACAAATACTCCGCAATCGCATACGCGGGCGCGACATTCAAGTTCGACATCCAAATCGAAGTGGTGTCGATAAGCGAGGCATAACGTGAAAAAGACGTCGATGATTTTAATATCCGTGGTTATGCTCCTTGCAGTCGTCGTGGGCATCGTAGGTATGACGGCGGCGTGGTTTGGCGATATCAAAAACGCAAGCAACGTAATCGAAATATCCTCTGAACAACCGTCGGGCAACGCAACTATCGTCGCGGGCAGTGAGTCTAGTTCTACGGGCACGCAGGAAACGAAACTCCGTCCCGCTATCGTTAATCCGAGCAAACTTCTTTCAGACCACGACGGCTCAATTACGGATATTCCCGTCATAGGAGCCGACGCTGAAAAACTCGTCGGAGAAAACGGCGTTTTGAAGTCGGTTGCAAGACAGGCGGAAGTGTCGTTTAGATTCCAATATTCGGGCGCACCGCAAAACGGCGTCCTATCTGAAATCGAAATCAAACTGACTTCGGTCACCCTCGAAAATCCGCGCACGAAAGACGAAAACGATAACGTTATCGTCAACGATTCGCTCACGGACTATAAGGATGAATTCGTCCTTGCGATGACCTCGTACACGACGGACGCAAGCGCACTCACCCTCACGAAAAACAGCACCGTGAAAGAAGGGGATACGACGGTCAGCCTTGCTTACGTAGAGGACGTAAGAGATATAAAGGACGAAAACGGAAACGCAGTAAGCACCGACGTTTATATTCCCGTGCAAACCAACGACGCGACTTCGAACACTCTCAACGCGCATATCGTGTCGGGGTCGGAGCATACGATAGTCGTCACCGTCTATTTCCGTCACGTAGACGAGGAAACTCCGCCCGAACTTATGGACGTAGACCTCTTCTTCAATTTCGAAATCAACCTCGTCCAAAAGACTGCTTGAGGTAGCGTATGAGAAAGAAAAAAGGCATAATCATAATAATGATTTCGGTGGCGTTGGTCGCGTGTATCGGCGCCGTTCTCGGCGTTACTTTGTCAAGATGGGCGTCGGGCGAAGGGGATAACTCTATAGCACCTCAGGTCGGCGTCGTGGACTGGAACGTTTATGCGAAATACTTCGAGCAACAAGAGGGTAGAATAGTAGGATTCAAAAACGCTACGACGATAGAGGACGTAATCATTCCGAAGAGTATCGACGGCGTCGATATCACAATAGTCGGCAATTCGACTTATGCGGATACAACTTTGAAAGGCGTGCCGACTACTCTCACTATTCCCAGCACGATAAAAACAATAGAGGCGGCGACTTTCTCTGCGATGACGAGATTAAACACAGTCACGTTTGAAAGCGGGTCGCAGTGCGTTATCGGCGCGGGTGCGTTTATGGGCAGTAACGCGGTTGAAAAATTCGTCGTCGGAAAAGACGGCAAGTTATCTTTCGACGGCAAAATTTTATCCTCGTCAAACGCAGACGCTTTCAAAACTTACGTCGGACTTCCGTCTTCCCTCGTGATAACTTTTGAATAAGTAATATGGATATTGAATAACGAAAAACCACCTTTATCGGCGGTTTTTTCATGGTTTAAGTTTCGTTTTCGATTATTCAGCAAGAAGTTTTGCAACCGTTGCTTTGTTATGCTCGATGATGAGTTTGTTCACTCTGTTGTTGAAATCGCCGTGATTGCTGTTGCAGAAGTCCACTTGGAAAATCGGCATATATGTGAGCCATTTGTCGAAGTTTTCGTGCTCGATGAGGGTGACGTTGTAATCCTTTGCAAAGCGGAGCAAAGACCAAGAGCCGATGATTTCGAAGAATTCTTTTGCAGAGCCCACCGCAAAGGATGCTTGCGTTTGATTCATGCGGAGTTTGCTTTGATATTTCGTATCGCTTGCGATTCTGTCGCAAGTGTCGTTGATTTTGCTTATGAGTTTTTCTTCGCCGATACTGCTATGCCATTCGTGGTCTGCGCAGGAGTCCATATCGTAGCAACTCGCGGTGAGTGCGCTCGAGCCTTCCCATTCCGCCTTGAAGACTTTTTCTTCGCGTCTGTCGAATATGACGACGCCGGGCTCGGTGCCGTTTTTGGTGAGGTCGTTGTAGGTGAGGTCGCCTATTCTCACGCCGCCGTTTCCGTTGTCGAAGGTGTCCGCTTTTTCTATATAGACGTAGTCGAAAATGGATTTTCCGTTATATTTGACGTTGTTCAAATCTTCGTGCAAAGTGTCGAGAGTTACTCCGTCCCCCATGTACATGGTTTGGAACAAAAGTCCGACGATTTCGCCTTTCGCGGCGTCCGACGCAAGATATTTAAGGAGTTCGAGAATATGTTCTGAAAGTTTGCCGGTGAGGTGCGCGTGAGTGCCGTACCATTCACCCTCGTAGTCCGTGCATTTTATGTGGAAGAAACGCGCGCCTTGCAAGAGTTGTTGACCGATGCCGACGGATTGCGTCTTGCCGAAACGATATTGTATGCCCGAAGAAATGGGATCCACTTTTCCAAGGATGCTGTCCTTGTCGTGATAGTCGAGGGGAGTTTCGTCGGTGAGAGTGGACGTAACCGCGTCGTGTGAGCCGAGCATTGCGATATCCACGTAGCGAGGATTCGCCTCGACGATTCCGTCTATATTCGCAAGGACGGTCGCATATTGTCCGTCACAGTTGCCGAGTCCGACTTTGATGGTCGTATCGTTGCATACGACCGCTAAAAACATTGTGAATAATACTACGGGGACGAGGATTCCGATGAAAATCTTTATCCCGTTGCCTTTTCTTTTTCTCATAATAACTTTCCCTGTTTTTGATGGTTAAATTTTAACACATAACGGGAGATTAATCAAGGCGATTCGACAGAGTGGACGGATTTTCAAAGGATTTAGACGAAACGGCGGTGAAAATCCGATTATTATCGCAATTAGACTTAAATATCCAATAGGAAGAGGGTGTTGATTTTGTGAAGCAGCGGGAGCGGTTGCAAATTGCGCAGGCAGTTTAGGTGAAAACCGCCATAAGGACAGTGCCCGTCGTCAAAAGCGCAAGCCCTATCCACGCTTTCAAGGACAGTTTTTCTTTGAATACGACGAGGGAAAACGCCACCGTCACGAGAATACTCATCTTGTCGATAGGTACAACGACGCTGACTTGCCCTTGCTGTATCGCGTAGTAATAGCATATCCAACTTGCGCCCGTAGCAATCCCCGACAGCACGAGGAATATCAATTCTTTCGGGGTGACCTCTTTGACGAAATGCGTTTCTTTCCGTCCGAAAACTATAAGCCACGCCACGACCAGCACGACGCAAGTGCGGATTGCGGTCGCAAGATTGGAATCGACGTTTTCAATTCCGACCTTTGCAAGAATGGAAGTCGCCGCCGCAAAAACAGCGGAAAGCATGGCGAATAATAGCCAAGTCAAACTTTTTTTGTCTTCGTCCTTTTTGATATCGGTCATAAGGAATGTGCCCGCGCCTATGAGGACGAGGAATATGAGTTTAAGCCACCAATTAGTCCTTTCTTCGGGGAATATGATGATTGCGAAAAGTACGGACAAGATAATGCTCGACTTATCGACTGCCGCCACTTTCGACACTTCGCCGATAGATAACGCTTTGAAGTAGCATATCCAACTCGCACCCGTCGCAAGTCCCGACAAAACGAGGAAAATCCACGACTTTGCGCTGATATCGGTTATGGTTTTATATGCGCCCGTCGCAAACGCAATGATCCAGGCGAATATCAAAACGACCGTCGTGCGAATTGCCGTCGCAACGTCGGAATTAGTGTTTTTTATTCCGCATTTGGATAGGATTGCCGTGACGCCTGCAAAGACTGCGGACAGGACGGCGGCTACGACCCACATACGCCACCTCCGATTCGAAAACATAATAGTCCTATATGCGCGGCAATGCAACGGTATTGCGAAAAAAGTTACGTAAAATTTTATCGCGCGGATTTTGCGTCGAATTTACTATTGAAAGCAAGGGAATATGCTGATATAATATTCCTATAAAACACGCGCGTATGCGCAGAAGGGGTTATTATTATGGCTGACACCGCAGTCCTTCCCGTCGAGGAGAAAGACAAACTGTCGAATCGGAATCTTATTATGTTTTCCCTCGGCACTTTCGGCAGGGATTTTCTCTACAACTTTTTCACGGGACAACTCTTGACCTTTGTCATGTTTACGAAACACCTGTCCGCATTGCAGTTTTCGATGATATCGCTCATCATAATCGCGGCAAGGATTTTCGACGCTCTCAACGACCCGTTTATGGGCGGAGTCGTGGAAAACACCCGCACGAAATGGGGGAAGTATAAACCGTGGCAACTCATAGGTTGCGTGCTGACCGCGGGAGTTATTGTGGCTCTATTTTCGATCGAAGTGGACGAGTGGGGATTTATCGGGCTACTTGCCGCCATGTATTTCTTGTTCAGCATCACGTTTACCATGAACGACATCTCCTATTGGGGCATGATGCCGTCCTTGACGTCCAATCCGCACGACAGAAACAAACTCACGTCTTTTGCTCAAATAGTGGCGTCCGCAGGCGGCGGACTTTGCGGACTTATCGTCCCTGCATTCACCGTTGGTGCGTTTTCAAGCGTATTCGGCGGAGCGGTCGGCGGATTCCGCGTTATGGCGATTTTCTCGGGCATACTGATGACCGCTTTCCAACTTTTCACAATTCTCGGCGTGAAAGAGAAACCGTTGCCCGCAGATCTCGCGCACGTCAAACCGATGACCGTGAAAGAAATGTTCCGCACCATAGCCAAAAACGACCAACTTATGTGGTGCGCTCTCGTTATGATGCTCTATTGCACTGGGACGAGCGTCGTCGGAAACGGACTCGGCCTTATGTACGTCTATTTCGAATTCGGTTACAACGGCGTGCTTTGGACGGTGTTCTACGTCGGATTCTCGGTGACGTCCACCGCATTTACGTTGTTCTATCCGTGGCTCAGCAAAAAGTTCGGCAGAGATAAACTCATATATTCGACGGGACTATCCATAATCATAGGCTATGCGATTATGCTCGTGATTGCACTTGCCGTGCCCAACGTCGTGTTGTTCGACGTACTCGGCATGACTGTAACTTTGAAATATCTGCTGCTGACGCTTGCGTTTGCGATTCCCGGTTGGGGCGCGGGATTCTATATGATTATGGTCATCAACCTCGCGAATACCGTCGAATATAACGAATATAAGACGGGGAGAAGGGACGAGAGTTTGATATTCTCTTTGCGTCCGTTTACCTCGAAATTGAGTTCCGCCTTGACGCAAGGGCTCGTCATGGTCGTGTATCTCATCGTAGGCGTAGTGCAATATACCAACAGCATCTCTAACGTCGAAAAAGGATTGTATGCGGACGGCAGTATGATTCCGTCCGGCGTTGAGATAGACAAAGTTGCCGAAATCACGAGCGCAATAGCAAACGTGCCCGAAAGCGCGAAAATGTGGCTTATTGCATGCGGATGCCTGATTCCTATGGCGTTTATGGCGGTTGCACTCGTGATATATAAGAAGAAGTGTATTTTGAACGAATCCACCCTCGAAGGGATGATGAATGAAATCGAAGAGCGCAGAAAAGCGTCCGCAGAGAATATTCCCGAAGTGGAAACCATAACCTTTGAAAACGAGAAAACCACTACCGAGACGGAAAGGATAACGATTGAAAAAGAAAACCTCGAAAACGTCGACTTATAAGAAAACGTAATAGAATAATCAATAAACTGTGTAAAAAATCGCGGGAACTCCGCGATTTTTTTGCGCCGTTTTTAAGTTTGCGTCCTAAACCCAAGTCGTTCGTTTGTTTCAAGTTGTATCCTCATAAGTGTGGCGTTAGTTAGTTAGTTAGGTAGGTAGGTAGGTAGGTAGGTAGGTAGGTAGGTAGGTAGGTAGGTAGGTAGGTAG
>CAZRHE010000010.1:0-37293 GCA_964599875.1 uncultured Bacteroidaceae bacterium | reverse complement strand
GGCAAAACACGATAAGTGTATTTATATTGATTTGGATTTTAGCAGACGAGTTCAAAATAAATGCAAAATCCCCAATGAATAGCGGGGATTTTGCTTAAAAGTATTATAATATTCGAGATTGCACATATGTGCGTATTTCAATATAATACACGATACGGATACCATTTGCCGCAAAAATTCGCACGAATCGTGTATCAATCACAAGTCGTCTGCATCCTGTTCGGGAGTTTCAAACGGGGGAATGGGATGTCCCGTCCACATGCCGTTGGGGTCGTAGGGGGCGGATATCATGTCGAATTTTCCTTCGTTTCCTTTCGATAGCGCGCCTTTTGACAATTTGGATTCCTTTTTGTTTTTGAGTTTTTTCATAAAACACCTCCGCAGTCAGTATGTGCGCTTTGCGTTATTTTACGCATTTTCGTATTAGATTCAGAATTATTTTGAAAAAATTATATTAAATAGGCGCAAATCGTTGACAAGCAAAATTTCATATGCTAAAATTTGCAAGCATCAAATTTGAGGCTGACTCGCAATTTGACGCACTTGAAACGTAGGTTTCGTGCGGGTGTAGCTCAATGGTAGAGCCCCAGCCTTCCAAGCTGGTTGCGTGGGTCCGATTCCCATCACCCGCTCCAAACATTTGAGTCTGTAGCTCAGCAGGATAGAGCAACGGCCTTCTAAGCCGTGTGTCGGGGGTTCGAATCCCTTCAGGCTCGCCAAAACCGCGAGACTGAACCTAAAGAGTCTCGCAACGTGGTGGGTATAGCCCAGCTGGTTAGAGCGCCAGGTTGTGGCCCTGGAGGCCGTGAGTTCGAATCTCACTACTCACCCCACATAGTTTTTTCGGTTTTGTCAAAAACCGAGCATAGGGGTATCGCCAAGCGGTAAGGCAACGGATTTTGATTCCGTCATTCGTTGGTTCAAATCCAGCTACCCCTGCCAAACGACTCACTAGCTCAGTCGGTAGAGCACCGCACTTTTAATGCGGGTGTCCGGAGTTCGAGCCTCCGGTGGGTCACCAGAAAAAAGCACTTGCAATCGCAAGTGCTTTTTTCAATGAAATCCACCCTTGCGGGTGGGTGAAATATTGCTTTGCAATATGAAATACACCTTTGGTGTGTGAAATTCGCTAAAGCGAGTGGTGGATTTTATTTCACTTTCTGCAATGCAGAAAATTTCATTTCGACACAGTTGAAATTTCACTGTGAGCATTAGCGAACAATTTCATTTCATCCGTCATTCTGAACGAAATATGCGGGCTGTATATCATCACGCGACAGCGTGTATATTATCTGCGACTTGATGATATACGACACTGCGTGTCAGTGATATACAATGCGTTGCATTGATGATATACAACGGCAAAGCCGTTGATGGCGGTATGTAATCCCACCGAAGTCTATTTTCGTTGCTGTGAGATGAGAACGGGGCGGATATGGTTATGGAGAGTTTCTTTTTTGAAATCTCATTAATATTGACTTTTTTGCGTTTTATGATATACTGAAATCACCACATTATTTTCGAATATTTTTGCAAGGGTGTATTGTGCCGTTTTGAGAACGATACTGCTATCGGTAGCAATATACGATATCGCACAATAATCGTTCTCAAGATTATTCGAAAATAGTGTGGTAACTATGCGAGATGTATATTCTACAGTGTCGTCTCTCATAGGGGCGGCACTTTTTTTTGTACCGCATAAATTCGTACTACAACATAGTCTTTTTTGACGAAACGGAGGATGTATGTCTAAACTTAATGTTGATCAAAAGACGGTTAAAGACTTGTTTCAAGATAAAAAGTCGGATTTTTTAATTCCTGATTACCAACGTCCTTATGCATGGGGTGAAACTGAATGTCAAACTTTGTGGGAAGATATTTTCACATTTGCATTTCCCGATGATGATTATAGTCGTTTTGACAGTGAAAACGATGAATATTTTTTAGGACCTATCGTTACGTTTAAAAATGAAGATAAGAAACTTGAAATTATCGACGGACAGCAAAGACTGACGACGTTGATGTTGCTTTTGCGTGCGTTTTATTCGAAATATGACAATATGCGGGATGAAAATTCAAAGAGTACGCGAGAACAAATAGAGCGTTGCATATGGAAAACGGACGAGTTTGACAAACCCAAAATGTCCGAGTTAAAAATCGACTCGGAGGTTGCTACTGATATCGATAAAGAAGAGTTTCTTGAAATATTGCGAAACGGGGTATCTAAAAGTGGCAATAATAGTAATTATGCTAAAAACTACAGGTTTTTTCAAAATAAAATTTCCGAATTTTTAAGCAAATATCCGAGTTACTTTTCGTATTTACCAATGCGTATTTTAAATAATTGCATATTGTTACCGATTGAAGCGGATAATCAAGATACGGCATTAAGGATTTTCTCGACGCTAAATGATCGAGGAAAGCCACTTTCCGATGCGGATATCTTCAAAGCACAATTGTATAAATATTATAAATCAATCGGTGAAAAGGATGAGTTTATAAATAAGTGGAAAAATCTTGAAGAATTGTGCAATAAACTTTTCGCTAATGCATTAGGTGGAACTCCAATGGATGAATTGTTTTCGCGTTATATGTATTTTGAACGTGCGAATCAAGGAATATCATCATCTACAACAGAGGCGTTGAGAAAATTTTACGAAAAAGAATCGTATAAATTGCTTAAGAATCCATCTACATTGGAAAACCTAATCGATTTGGCTGATTTTTGGAATGATGTTGCGATTCAAGATGACGAACGTTTTTCGGATAAAGTGTTAAGACAATTGTACGTTTTGAATTATGCTCCCAACAGCATGTGGACGTATTTCATTTCTGTGTATTATCTGAAAAACAGAAACGATGATGGCAAATTGGATGATGATAAATTTAATTCGTTCTTATCGAAAACAATAGCGTTTGTGTGGACTTATGCGATAGTAAATCCCGGTGTAAATGCTCTGCGTTCGCCTATTTATGCAGAAATGATAAATATAGTGACGGAACAACAGGTAAATTTTGAAAGATATAAATTCGACGAATTTACTGTAAGAAACTTGTTCAACACATATACATTCAGCAATATTAGACCATTGACAAAATCAATGCTCGTTTGGTGGATGTTCCAAAAACCGAATCAACAACTTATATCTTTGGATACGTCAATTGAAATTGAACATATATATGCTCGCAATAGACAAAAGAATGAAAAGGCTCTTATGGATGCAAAGAAACTGGAACAAATAGGCAATAAGGCAATTCTTGAAAAACGTATTAATATACGTGCGTCGGACTATAGATTTTCTGACAAAAAGAAGTATTATGAAGGATTTACTAACGACAGAAATCAAGTTAAAGAAGGAACTAAGAATGCTGAGTTAATTGAATTGTCAAATAGCCATGAAGATTTTGTGGAAAAAGATATTGAAATTCGCAACAAAGATATTCTAGACTGCTTTATTTCTTTCTTAAGGCAAAACAATTTGCTGCAAGAATGAATTTGATTGTGTTAATAAAAGCGGTATCGTTTAGAGCGGTACCGTTTTCGGCGATTTATTGTGATTTTCTTGTGATTGACTTATGGATTTTTGCATTATATAATGGTCTAAAATTTGCGAGGTGCGATATGATAAACGTTTTATTCGTGGACGATGATAAAGAACTTGTCGATCTTATGATAAAATATTATCGGAACGGCGGAGAGATAAACGCCGTCGGGGTTACCAATGCGGCGGACGCACTATTGCGTTTGAGTGCGACGTCTTTCGATATAGTCGTCACTGACGTTATGATGCCTGAAATAAGTGGCTATACGTTGACTGAAAGAATACGGAGTATAGATAAAAACGTTCCGATTGTTTTTCTATCGGCGAAAGACGATATTATGTCGAAACAGATGGGCTATTCCCTCGAAATAGACGATTATGTCGTAAAACCCGTGGATTTGACCGAACTTACCATGAAATTGAAAGCGATTTATCGCAGAACGGGCATAAAGAACGATAATAAACTTTCGATAGGCAATTTCGAAATGGATTCGATTGCTATGACCGCTTCTATAAACGGAAAGGAAATCGCACTTACGAACAGGGAATTTAGAATTTTGAACTTATTGTTGCTTTATCCGCAACAGGCGTTTTCGCGGAGCAAATTACTCGACGATTTCTGGAGCGACGACACGGATAGTTCGTTGCGCGCAGTCGACGTATATATCACAAGACTTCGAGATAAACTTGCAGATTGCGACGGTTTCAAAATCGTTACGGTTAGAGGAGTCGGCTATAAGGCGGTGTTGAAGTGAAGAACAACAGAAAAAAAATAATATTGATTTCAATTCTTATCGCATTTATTATAGGACTTGCGATGACGATTGTTTTTGCCTACTTGAACGTCAAAGAAACGGGCAGGCTTTATATCATAATGGAGTTGATGCTTTTGATAATCGCATTCGTCGTATCTTTCGTTTTAACTCGATATTATGAAAAAAACGTCACTAAACCTTTCGGCAAACTTTGCGACGGATTAAAGGATGTTTCAAAGGGGAATTTTTCGGTGGAAATATATGACGACGAGTCGAAAAAAGTCGATGAAAACGTTGCTATCGCATATGAAAACTTCAATAAGATGACTGCGGAATTAAGGTCTGCAGAGTTGATGAAAATAGACTTTTTTTCGGACGTTTCGCACGAGTTTAAAACACCTATTTCGACGATAGACTATTCGCTTGCCTTGCTAAAAAACGAGAATTTGAGTGAAGAACAAATGCAATATGTCAAAACGATAGAAAACGCCACGAAAAAATTGAATTCTATGGTCGGCAATATGCTGAAATTGAATCGCGTCGAGCACAATAATATCGCGGTGAATAGCGAAGAGTTCGGACTATGCGAACAACTCGAATCTTGCCTTATCTCGCTCGACCAAGAAATGGAAGACAAAAATTTGGAACTCGAAACAAATTTCGAAAAAGAAATCAAGGTGTGTTCGGACAAGGAATTGTTGCAAATAGTCTGGACGAACGTAATATCAAACGCAATAAAATTCTCAAACGACAACGGAAAAATCACCGTTAACGTTTATGAAACGCAATCCGACGTTTGCATTGAAATCACCGATAGCGGAATAGGAATGGACGCGCAAACTCTCGAGCACGTTTTCGATAAATTTTATCAAGCGGATAAATCGCGAATTACGGCGGGCAACGGACTCGGATTGTCTCTTGTCAAACAAATAACGTCTTTGCTTGGATATAGCGTCGCAATAAACAGCGAAATCGGCAAGGGCACTACGGTTTTCGTTCGTATTCCTAATTGAACGCAATCAAAATTTTTATTATCCTCCGATAAACGGGGGATTTTTTTAATAATTCTGAAACGTTTCAGAAATAGTTTTGTAAAAATCACGGCTTATACTTGCGATAAAAACAGGAGGCACGTATGGAGCACATTTTAACAACGGAACAAATTTGCAAAAAGTATAAAGGCTTTTATGCGCTGAACAACGTTTCCGTCCACGTTCCCAAAGGGTCTATTTACGGGCTGGTAGGGAAGAACGGCGCGGGAAAAACTACTTTGTTGAGGATTATATCAGGGATACAAAGTCCAACGTCGGGTAGCGTAAGTATCGGCTGCGTAGAAAACGGCGGAGTTGCGAGAATGAACGGAATAATCGAAACTACGGCACTAAATACGTCGCTAACCGTGGAGGAAAATATCATCGCGCAAAAAATACTGTGCGGAAATAAGATAAACGCTTCGGTCGACGAAATATTAAATTCGGTCGGACTTTCTGGAGCAAAGCATAAAAAGGCAAAAGACCTTTCTCTCGGTATGCGTCAACGCCTCGCACTCGCAAAGGCGATGATGAATAAGCCGGATATCCTTTTACTCGACGAGCCGATGAACGGATTGGATCCGATGGGTATAGTGGAAATCAGAAACGTTTTGCTCGAATTGAACCGTGATTTCGGCGTGACGATAATTATATCAAGCCATATACTTGCGGAACTTTCGAAAATCGCGACTTGCTACGGATTTATCAACAACGGTAATCTCGTGAAAGAGGCGTCTGCTGATGAATTGCCGGAGGATTTGGAGCAATACTTTGTCGAATTGATAGGAGGTAAAAAATGTTAAACGTTTTGAAATACAATTTGTACAGACTTTCCAAGCTGAAAACGGCGTACGTTTTTTTGGTCGTAAGCGTGCTTTTAGGTTGCGGATTCGGCGCGATGACTTATATGAGTGCGGTCATGTCGGGCGTTACGGCAATGACGATGGAGGTTTCCGTCATATTGGTCGGGATCGTAATCTCTTTGTTCTTTACGAACGAATTTAAGGACGGGATAGTGCGCGACCAACTCGTTATGGGATATTCTCACAGCACGGTTTTTATAGCGGATTCCATCACCGCATGCTTGTACGGAGTGATAACGTGGCTCGCTTATATAGCACCTTATCTCATTGTGACGTCTGTCCTCGGGATGAGTTTCGATGCGTTGGGCATAGTATTAGGGTTGCTTGCGGGTATTCTTTCGATATGCTGTGCGTGCTGCGTGTTCGTGTTTATATCTTTCTTAACGAAGAATTCGTCCGGCATTATAATTGTTATGCTGACGTCGATATTGCTTTGCGTATTCGCGGCGATTATGACTTCGCCTCTTGCGACGTTAGGCGTAATAGGGGAGCCCGCGTGCTCGATTATCGTTACTATACTTAGAGTATTGCCGATAACTCAAATCACTTTTGCGGAAACTTTTTTGGTGTCGAATATTTGGATGGTGATTTTGACGGCGGTCTTATTCATTGTGGCATTTGAAATTTTTGGAATCATTTTGTTCAAAAAATCGAATATCAAGTAAGTATAGCAGGTAAGACGCTCAAAATTTAATTGCTTGAAACGACGCGGAAAAGCCGCGTCGTTTTTGGTGATAAAAGTTTAATAAACTTAACAAAAAGTATTGTTCATTTCCTCTTGGGGACGGGGATTAAAACGGCAATCATTGCCGCTTTCGTCCCCGTCCCCAAGAGGAAATATGATATAAAAGTGGCGTTAGATTGAGGAAATAGTTTTAGTTATTTAGGTTTCGGAAACGAGTTGAAGACGAGAAATAAAAGCGGTATCGTTTAGAGCGGTACCGTTTTCGTTATTATTTTATCTCCCGTGACCACGCAATAGGCGTAAGTCGGATTGATAGGGGAGGAGAGTGCACCGGGGTTTAGCAGGGTTACGCCGCCGTCTACGCCCTCGTAGGCTTCGTGAGTGTGTCCGAAAAACGCGGCGGTACAACCGAGTTCTTGTGCTCGTAGGCGCAAGGGAAGAAGGCTTTGTCTGACGCCGTACAAGTGTCCGTGCGTGAGAAAACATTTGACGCCCTCGACTTCGACGACTTCTTCGTTAGGGAAGGCGGGATAGTCGTTGTTGCCTCTGACGGCGTGCAGTCCTTTGTGGAAGAGCAGGTCGCCGAGCATGGAAACGCCGTCTCCGAGCCAGAAAAAATAATCCGCCTCGTTTACGACGGATTTGAGCCTATCGGGGATAGGGGAGTAGTGATTGTCTGATACGACTACGATTGTTTTCATTCTTCGTTTTTGAGGATTTCGAGCATTTTACGGAGCGCTCTTCCTCTATGGCTGACGGAATTCTTTTCTTCGGAAGTTGCCGTTGCGAATATTTTGCCGAGGTCGTAGCAATAGAATACGGGGTCGTAACCGAAACCGTTTTCACCTTGAGGCGCGAAAGCGATTTCTCCGTCCACTCTACCTTCGGCGATAAGTTCCTTGCCGTCGGGATAGCAGACCGCTATGACCGTGCAAAAATGCGCCGTACGCCCATCTTTAGGCACGTCTTCGAGGCAGTCGAGGAGTTTTTGGACGTTCTTCTTGTCGTCGTGTTCTTCGCCCGCAAAACGCGCGGAATACACTCCGGGTGCGCCGTCCAACGCGTCCACCATAAGTCCAGTGTCGTCGGCAAGGGAAATCATCCCCGTGAGGTCGCGGATTGCGCGCGCCTTGATGAGCGCGTTTTCTTTGAGCGTGGAGCCCGTTTCTTCTATATCGATATCGTAACCTAAATCCCTTATGGATTTAAGGTCGTCGAAACACCCGCCGAGGATTTCCTTAATTTCTTTGAGTTTATGTTGATTGTTGGTGGCGATTGCGAGATTCATTCGTTTTCTCCGTCGATGAGTTTTTCTATGGGAGTTGCGTCCGTGCCTTGGAAAATCATTGCGGATTCTTCTGCGGATTTCATCTCCTGTTTGTCGTGAAATTTGATATCTTCGAGGGTTGCTCTCGTGGTTTTTGCGTTCTTCATATAACTCAAAACCGAGTTTGCGACGTTGAGGAAGTGGTCGGCGACACGCTCTGCGTTAGAGGCAAGGGAGAGATAAGGCGCGCCGATATCGGGGGAGCAAATGCCTTTATCCAGTCTGTCGATATGGCGGTCGGACATTTCTTCGGTGAGGGCGTCGACGTGGTCTTCGAGTTGATACGCCTCTTTGAAAGATTCCACGTCGTGATTGACGTAGACTTTCATAACTCTCTCGTAAAGTCGTCCGATGAGTGCTTGAAGTTCTCTGATTTCCTCGACCGCATCTTCCGAGAAGCCCTTGTTGACGGATTGCAGTTTTTCGGCGTATTCCATAATATTTTCCGCATAGTCGCCGATACGCTCTAAGTCGCTTATGGAGTGGAAGACGGTGGAGATATACACGTTATCCGTTTCGCTCAAATCCGTCTTTGAGAGTTTGACGACGAAACGGGTGATTTCGCGGTTCAAATAGTTCAAATGTTCCTCGTTCAAGCGGAAATGTTCGGCGCGCTCGAAGTCGAGAGTGCAGACCGTGTCGAGAGCGAGATTGAAGTTTTCCATAGCGACTTCCGCCATGCCGACGATTTCGTTTTTAATTTGCGCAACCGCGATAGGGGGAGTTTTGAGGAAGTGGTCGTCGATATAATTGAGGTGTTCGGGGGAGATTTCCTGTTTTGCTGACTTGCGTTCGGGGACGAGTTTTTCGGTGAGTTTGACGAAAACGCCGATGAACGGAGTAAGTATCGCAACCGTGACCGCGTTGAAAATCGTGTGGAACATGGATAAACGCAAAGGAATAAGGGTATCCGTCGGGAACATTCTTTCGAAAATCCAACCCATAGTGAGCCAGCCGCCCGTCGCCGCGGTTATGATTTCGGTTATCGCAAGGAACACGAACACGCGCACGATATTGGTAATGAGGTGGAAGACCGCTATACGCTTTGCGTTGGTATTCGCACCGAGGCTTGCAAGCAAAGCCACGACGACCGCGCCGATATTGCTGCCCAGCATAAGGAATATGCCTTGGTCGAGGGAAATAAGCCCCGAAACGAGCATCGTAATCGCGATAGAGGAGGTGACGGAAGAACTTTGAATGATTGCCGTCAGAATTATGCCTATGAATACGAGAACTACGGAATATCCGGGGAAGTTGATGGACGCGATGAAGGAGCGGATAGAATCTTGTTCCGAGAAAACTTTCATCGAGTCGCTCATCGTGGACAAGCCGACGAAGAGAAGACCGAAAGACGCTATCATTCCGCCTATTTTTTTGACGGAATCCTTTTTGCCGAAATAGAGAATGAACGCGCCTATGCCCGCAAGTGCGGTGAATACTATTGTTGCGGATACGGCGGATTGCCCTCCGCCGAGAAGACCGATTGCGACGATTTGTCCGGTAATCGTCGTACCGACGTTTGCGCCGAGTACGATTGCAGAGCCTTGTACGACGGACATAAGCCCCGCGTTTACGAAACCGATTACCATGACCGATGTCGCGCCCGAACTTTGTATAAGAGCGGTTGCGGTCGTGCCTATGCCGACGCCCAGCCAATTATTTTTCGAAGTTTTGGCGAACAGTTGTTTGAGTTTGTTTCCGCCTATGGATTCGAGATAAGTGCCTATAAGTTTTATGGCGATGAGGAAAACGCCGATGCCGGCGAGAAGTCCGAGTAATTGAGCGATAATTTGACCTGCTGACATCGAGCACCTCTAATTCGTTATCGTGACCTTGTTAAGGTTTCTGGGGGAGTCGGGGTTTAATCCTTTCGCGTCGCAAAGAAGAGCGACGAATTTTTGCATTGCTACGAGATATACGACGGTTTGTTCGTCTTCCGCGACCGTAGGCATATCAATCGTAATATCCGCCACCGCTTTGACTTCGGGAATATCCGTGAACGCCACGAGATACGCGCCTCTTTGTTTCAAGTCTTTTGCGACGGAGATATAATTATCCTTGTTTATACCGTCGGGGGCGAACAAAATCACGGGAAGTCCGTCCGATACAAGTGCTTTCGGGCCGTGTTGAAATTCGTTCACCGAGGAAGAATAAGTGAATAGATAGCAGGTTTCCATGAGTTTCAGCCCACATTCTTTTGCGACCGCCTCGGTTTTGCAACGGGACAGGCACACGACTTGTTTTGCGTCAAGAAGTGCGGACGTGAAGGACGGAATCGTCGTTTCGAGAGCGCGTTTTACGCCGTCTATCGCAAAGTCGGAGGGCATTTCTTTTCCCGCAAGTGCGTAGGCGAGTGTTTCGAGCGCGACGATTTCTCCCGTGAGAGTTTTTGTCGCAGCGACCGCTTTTTCTTCACCTGCAGAAACCGGCAACAGATAGTCGCAAATCTTTGAAAGGGGAGCGTCGTCGTAGTTGCAACAAGCAACCGTAATCGCGCCTTGTTCCTTTGCTTTTTTTGCAAACGCTATCGTGTCGGGACCTGCTCCCGATTGCGAAATCGTGATATACAATGCGTCTGACAAATCTCTATCCGCATCGTAAACGGTGACGACGGAGGGATATTCGAACGCGACTGAATAGGGTGTGGAAGTTTCGGTGAAAAATTTGAAAGCGATGCCGGCGTGAAGGGAACTCCCTCTGCCTGCGATAAAGATACGTTTTACGCCACGGCGTTTGCACTCCGAAGAAATAAGTTCGGCGACGGGAACGCAAGCGGAAACCGCTTTACGAACGACCGAAGTCCCTTCTTCGAGTTCTTTCATCATTAGCGACATAGAACACCTCACAGTATGCTAACCAAATTATAACGAAAATATGCGCGTATGTAAAACGAATATCAAAAAATGGTAAAAAATTTATTATCGTGCGTGCGTGGGAGTGTGTAAATTATTTGTCGAAAGGTTTGAAACCGTCCGATTCGTGCAAATTTCCCGTGAGTTCGTTTCCGAGGACGACGCCGCGCACGATAGAATTGTATCCGAATTTATTTCTGATTTTGTCCACGCTTTTTTCGAGTTTGTCTTCCTTGTCGTCCGAAAACAAATTGAGTTGTTTCACTCCGTCGTCTTCGAGTTTTATCGCGCCTACCGTGATTGCGCGTAGAGGAGTGGGGAAAGAGTGCATTTCTTTGAGTAGCGAAATTGCGTTTTCCGCGATATCCGATGCGTTAGAAGTCGGAAATTCGAGTTGTTTTTGTTTCGAAATTCCGTTGAGAGTTTCGGCGTAACGGATATGAAGAGAAACGCCCGACGCGGACAAATTATACTTCCTCATCCTGACCGCAACGAGTTCGGATAGAGCGTAGATAACTATTTTTGCATCGGTTAGATTCACGATATCTTTAGGCGTGGTGGTTCCGTTTGATATGCTTTTGGGGATGCGAACGTCGTAATAATTTTTGACTTCGTTCTTTTCGATTCCCGATGCGTAATCCACCATATTGTCCCCTATGACGCCGAAGTGAGAGCGGAGCATTTTTCTATCCGCCGCGGCAAGTTCGCGTATGGTGTTTATGTTCAGTCTTTTGAGTTTTTCCGCCGTCTTTTTGCCTATCATAATCATCTCGCCCGGGGACATATCTCCGATGACGTTCATGTAATTATCCTTGGTTAGAACAGTGGTTGCGTCGGGTTTTTTGAGGTCTGAACCGAGTTTTGCAAGCACTTTTGTGAAGGACACTCCGACGGATATGGTAAGCCCGATTTCGCGCTTGACGGTTTCGCGGATATCGTCCGCAAGTTCCTTTCCGGTTTTGCCGAAAAATCGCAATGACCCGGTGACGTCGAGCCAACATTCGTCAAGCCCGAAACTTTCCACTTTGTCGGTGTAGCGGGTGTAGATTTCTTTAACCTGCGCCGAGATTTTGACGTATTCTTCAAAGTGGGGAGGAAGAAAAACGATATTAGGGCATTTTTTCCTTGAAATCCAAATTGCTTCGCCCGTTTGAACGCCCGCTTCTTTTGCAAGATAGTTCTTTGCAAGAACTATGCCGTGTCTGTTTTCGGGATTTCCGCAAACCGCAATGGGAAAACCGTCGTACTCGGGGTGCGACTTTTGCTCTACGGACGCGTAGAAATTGTTCATATCGCAATGCAATATCGTCTTTTCCATAAAATCGTCTACATTATACCGCGCAAACTATTGCAATACAAGCGATTTTGCGCTATAATACATAAATAAAATTATTAGTGAGGCTTAATTATGATTTTAGTCACAGGCGGAGCGGGTTATATCGGCTCTCACACCGTCAGAGAACTTCGCGAAAGAGGTCTTGACGTAGTCGTTTACGACAATCTTTCCACGGGACATATCGAATCGATAGGGGATACGCCCTTTGTAAAAGGCGACCTTTTCGACGTCGAACTTTTGAGAAAAACTTTCCGTGATTACGGCGTGGATTCCGTCATACACTTCGCGGCTTATTCCCTCGTCGGAGAGAGTATGACCAACCCCGCGAAATATTATCACAATAACGTTGCGGGCACTTTGTCCCTGCTCGACGCGATGATAGCGGAAAACGTCAAATATCTCGTTTTCTCGTCTTCCGCGGCGACTTACGGCGACCAAGGGGACGGAATCATCACCGAGGAAAGCCCTCAAAATCCCACCAGCGTTTACGGTCAGACCAAGTTGATGATGGAGCAATTTATGCAAGATTACGACAAGGCGTACGGCATGAAATACGTTGCTCTTCGCTACTTTAACGCGGCGGGCGCTCACGAAAGCGGTGAAATCGGAGAGGCACACAATCCCGAAAGCCACCTCATCCCGATTATTTTGCAAGTTGCCAACGGCAAACGCGACCATATCGGCATTTTCGGCGACGATTATCCCACTCACGACGGTACCTGTATCAGAGATTATATCCACATAACCGACCTTGCGGACGCACATATCAAAGCGCTCGAATATCTCAAAAACGGCGGAAAATCCACCCATTACAACCTCGGCAACGGAAACGGATTTTCGGTGAAAGAAGTCATCGACACAGTCGAAAAGGTTACGGGGATAGAGATTAAGCGCGAAATCACCGCGCGTCGTCCCGGCGATCCTGCAAGCCTCGTCGCATCCAGCGACAAAATCAAACGCGAACTCGGTTGGAAACCGCGTTTCGACACCCTCGAAAGCATAGTCGCGTCCGCGTGGAAGTGGCACTCTTCTCACCCCGACGGATATAATAAATAGTCCGCGAAAGTTTCGTCGGTCAATATCGAAATCGGAGGATTTTATGCAAGTCAGAAAAGCAGTCGTCCCGTGCGGCGGATTCGGCACGAGGTTTCTACCTCTCACGAAAGCGGTCCCGAAAGAGTTGTTGCCCATTTCGGACAGACCTGCGATTTTCTATATCGTCGAAGAGGCGGTGAAGTCGGGGATTACGGATATCCTCGTCGTGATTTCAGAAGAAAAGGAATGTATTCGCAAGTATTTTGAACCGAACGAAAAACTCAACGCTCATCTTCTCGAAAGAGGACGGGATGATTCGTACGCTCTTGCAAACGAAAAAATCGGCGCGAATATATCATTCGTCGTGCAACCCGAAATGAAAGGCAGCGGAAACGCCGTATATCTTGCAAAAGAATTTGCAAACGGCGAACCTATCGCGGTGCTTTTCGGGGACGACGTCATCTATACGGGGGCGGGCGAGCCCGTCACCAAACAACTTGCGGACGCTTTTTCGGAAACGGGAAAGACGGTCGTGGGCGTGCAAAAAACTTCCGAAGAAGTGGCGCGCCGTTGCGGCGTGATGAAGATAGTCGGCGAAGAGGGCAGAATAACGAATATCGAAGGCATAGTCGAAAAACCGACGGGAGAATTGCCGAGCGACCTCGTATCTCTCGGAAGATTTATCCTCACTTCCGACGTATTCGACGCAATAGAACAAACGAAAAAATCCAAAGACGGTGAGATTTACCTCACCGACGCAATAGGAATAGTCGCCGAAAACGGCGGAGCGGTCGCTTGTCTTTTCGACGGGCGGCGTTACGACGTCGGCAACAAGGAAGGTTATCTCGAAGCGGTCGTCGAATATGCGCTCCGCGACGAAAAACTCGGAAAATCCTTTGCGGAATTTTTGAATAGCAAAAGATAAATGAGCAACACGCAATTCAACGTCGTATCTTCGAGAGTGCGTTTTGCAAGAAACGTACAAGGCATAGCGTATCCGGGCAGTCCCGCGGACTTTGAAAAAAGGCGGGTGTTGCCCGATATCGTCGAGCGCATTTTGAGGGGACGCTTCGATTACGACTATTTCAAGGTGAGGGACCTCGACGATATGCAGGTGAAAGCCCTCGTCGAAAGGCATCTCATCTCTCCCGCTCTTGTAAGAAACAGGGCGGAAAGCGCGGGAATTGTCGAAAAAACAGAAGAATTGTCCTTTATGATAAACGAGGAAGACCATATTCGCGAGCAGTGCGTCGAAAGAGGATTCAATCTCGAAAGGGCATACGACAGACTTTTGCATTTCGACGACCTAATCGTCACCAATCTCCCCATAGCGTACGACCGCGATTACGGATTCGTCACCGCATGTCCTACGAATTTAGGCACGGGAATGAGGGCGTCCACCATGGTGTTTTTGCCCGCCTTGCGACTGGTAGGCGCGATAGCGGACACCGTGAGAGTTTTTACCGAGAAGTACGGCTTGACGATTAGAGGACTGTACGGAGAGGGCAGCAGTGCGATAGGGGATACCTTTCAACTCAGCAATACCCTGAAAAGCATGTCCGAAGACAATATCTTAAACGACGTGTCGAGAGCGACCGAGGCGATTTGCATTGCGGAAAGCGTCGCGCTTGAAAGGTTGCTCAAAACGAGAGGGGGAGAAATTAGGGACAAAGTTTCCCGCAGTTACGGGATACTCAAAAATGCGTATTCGCTGTCGTCCGACGAGATGCAAAGGCTTATCGCGGACGTAAAACTCGGCGTGATATGCGGTTTCCTCCCTGAAATAAATACGATAGCGTTAGACGCGCTTGCGACCCGTTTATCCGCGGCGTCGCTTACAATCAAAATCGGAGAACGTTCTCCCGAGGTCCGCGACGTTACGCGGGCGAAACTCGTGCGGGACATTCTCTCGGAGGTCCGATGATTTTTTCTGAACGAATGAAAGAAGTCGTGGCGCAGGCATCTCATCTTGCGGTAAGGACGGGCGGTCTTATTTGCACCGAGCATTTGCTTTACGGTTTGACCGTGGTCGAAAGCGAATATGCAAGTATGCTTTTGCGCGAATACGGAGTGACTCCCGAATACGTTTTGGGTGCGTTCACCTCCCAGCCCGTGCGCTCGACGGTGGAATATTCCGCACGCGCCAGAAAGGCGCTTGATTATTCGAGCGAAATCGCGTGGCAATTCTATCACGACGAAATTTTGCCCGAACATTTGCTTTTGGCGGTGCTCGCAGACAAGAGCGGAGTAGCCGCGAAAATAGTAGATTCGAAAGTGGATTTGAACGGAGCGGTTGCCGACCTTTGCTACGTTTTGCAAGGCGGTCACGAAGTTTTCGGCGAATTCGGCGAATCCAGAAACGGCGAGCCCGATTTCAACAAGGACGAAATCGTGGACGAATTTATCCGATTCACCTATGGTGCGTCCGGTCAAGAAGACCTTCGTCGTCGTTCGAAAATAGTAGACGACGATTACAATTCGAGAAACAGAGTCGCTTGCGACGAGGGCGGAAGAAAGAATAAAGAAACCGAAATCAATTTGTCCGACTTTGGCACCGACCTTACGGATAAGGCGAGAAAGGGTAAGTTGGACCCCGTCGTCGGCAGAGAAAAGGAAATCGAAAGAGTTATCGGCATACTTTGCCGTCGCACGAAAAACAATCCCGTCCTCATCGGAGAGCCGGGCGTGGGCAAATCCGCGGTCATAGACGGACTTGCGGAGGCGATAGTAGCGGGCAACGTCCCCGATATTTTGAAAGATAAAATCGTATTTTCTCTCGACGTGACCTCTATGGTGGCGGGCACGAGATACAGAGGGGATTTCGAAGAGAGAATGAAAAACGCGTTGAAAGCGATTAGAGATAGCGGAAACGTGATTTTGTTCATAGACGAAATCCATACGATTTTGAAAGCGGGCTCGGCGGAGGGCGGACTGGACGTCGCGAATATACTCAAACCCATGCTTGCGCGCGGAGAGTTGCAAACGGTCGGTGCGACCACGATAGCGGAATATCGCAAGTATTTCGAGAAAGACCCTGCGCTTGAAAGAAGATTCCAACCCGTAACCGTGGAGCAACCCTCGGTGTCGGATACCATAGAGATTTTGCGCGGACTGCGCGAAAAGTATCAACTTCACCATAAAGTCGAGATAACGGACGAGGCGATATCCGCATCCGCCATTCTTGCGGACAGATACGTGACGGACAGATTTTTCCCCGACAAGGCGATAGACCTCGTGGACGAGGCGTCCAGCCGCGCGAAAATGGCGGGAAAAACCTCTATCGGCGAAAACGATATTGCGGCGATAGTGTCCGATTGGACGGGAATCCCCGTGACCAAACTTAACGAAGAAGAGAGCGAAAAACTGAATCGTCTTGAAAGCGTTTTGGCAAGTAGAGTAATCGGGCAAAAGGAAGCAGTCGCCGCGGTCGCGGGAGCGATAAGGCGCGCGAGGGTGGGACTTAAAGACCCCAAACGCCCGGTCGGCTCGTTTATGTTCATAGGACCTACGGGAGTCGGCAAAACCGAACTATGCAAAGCGCTTGCAGAGGCTTTGTTCGGGGATGAAAACATGCTGATAAGAGTGGATATGTCCGAATATATGGACAAGCAAAACGTCAGCAGACTCATAGGCTCCGCACCGGGACTAGTCGGCTACGAGGACGGCGGTCAACTGACCGAAAAGGTGAGAAGAAAGCCTTATTCCGTCGTGCTGTTCGACGAAATCGAAAAGGCGCATCCCGACGTATACAATATTCTTTTGCAAATCCTCGACGACGGCAGACTGACGGACGGTCAGGGACGCACGGTGAATTTCAAAAACACCGTCGTGATTATGACCTCGAATTTGGGCGCGGACGAAAGAGGGGAGAGCAGTCGCTCCCTCGGATTCAATTCCGCAAACCGCGAGGACGACGCGAAAGAAAAACAAATGAAAGCGCTCAAAAACGCGATGAAACCCGAACTCATCAACCGCATTGACGAAATCATAGATTTTCATCCGTTGTCAAGGGCGGATATCGTCGAAATTTGCGGTGCGATGCTCCGCGCGCTTGCAAAACGACTAAACGAAATAAACGTGACGTTGCACGTATCCGTACAGGCGCAAAACTTCATTGCGGAAAAGAATTACAGCGAAGAATACGGCGCAAGACCTATCCGCCGCGCGATACGAAAATCGGTCGAAGACAAGTTGAGCGAAATGATGCTCGACGGACGACTTTCGGAGGGGGACGACGTTTACGTCGATTGCGACGGATTCGATATCACTTTTCGCACGCGACAAAATAAATAATAAAAATTAAATCCGCTATTGAATCGCGTCGTAAAATTTGCTATAATGTACTCAAGTAAAAGTACGGAGGTACAAGCAATGAAAAACGAAAGCGAACTCAGAATCGAGATTTTCGGCAAAAACTACACGGTCAGCGACGGATTGAAAGCGATGACTTTGAAGAAATCGTCAAAACTCGACAATTACTTCAAAGACGACGAAAACGCCAGAGTTGATTATTGCGTAACGCTCGAGGGCGATACGTATACGACCGACCTCACCGTGACTACGAGAGGAATAACCTATCGTGCAAGCGCAGAGTCCGATTCACCCTTCACCAACCTCGACACGGTTATCCCCAGACTTCTCGGACAAGTCCGCAAGCAGAAAGCCGTTTGGGCGAAGAAAGGAGAGGCGGTAGACAAAAAGAAACCGATTAAGGAATCCGACGAAATCGTCGGAGACGAAGAAGAATAAATGAAAGTAGGAATTTCAACCGCAACATACTTTACAAAACTGGTGACCGAGGATACGTTCTCGGTCATCAGTCGTTGCGGAGGGGAATGCGCGGAGGTTTTCCTCACCACGTATTCCGAACTCGACCCCTCTTTTTCGGACTTGCTTTTGGAGAGAAAGGGGGACGTAGAGGTGTATTCCGTCCATTCGCTCAGCACCTCGTTTGAACCGCAGTTGTTCAATGCCGCGCCGAGGACGGTGGCGGACGCGGAAATATTTTTCGACAAAGTGCTTCAAGCGGGAGAAAAACTCGGCGCGAAGTGCTATACTTTTCACGGCTCGACGAGAGTCAAAAAGACGGCGTACTACGACCCGAAAAAATACGGCGCAAGAATAAACGAACTTGCAAAGATGGCTCTTGCGCACGGCATAAAACTTTGCTTTGAAAACGTGCATTGGTGTGCGTTCAACACTCCGTCGTTTTTCGACGAGATGAAAAAATACGCTCCAGACGTGTACACAACTCTCGACGTCAAGCAGGCGTGGCAGAGCGGTTGCGACTGGAACGATTATATATCCGCAATGGGGGACAGACTTGCAAACGTGCATCTTTGCGACCACGATGCGGACGGCAAGATTTGTATGGTCGGAAAGGGTGTTTTCCCCTTCGACAAACTCATCGAAAGGCTGAAAAAAGAGGGTTACGGCGGCCCCGTCATTCTCGAACAATACGCAAAAGACTACGAATCGTTTTCCGAAATTTCGGAGAGCGTGCAATATCTGAATAATATCATCGGAGGCATTTATGCTGATTAAATTCGATTTCAACAACATGATGAGCGATTTCATCGGAGAACAAGGTATTACGGATAAAGAAATTGAATCCGTAAAAGGCGTGGCGGAGGCGTCGTTCGATTATTTCGTGGCGCACCGCGGAGAGGGTATGACCGGTTGGGCGGAACTTCCGTACAATCAAGACGAGATAGTGAACGATATCATACTCACGGCGGCGGAAGTCAGAGCAAACTTCGACAACTTCGTCGTCCTCGGCATCGGCGGCAGCGCACTCGGCCCTACGGCTGTGTTCAACGCGCTTTGCCATTTCCGCTATAACGACCTTCCCAAAGAGAAGAGGGGAGTCAAATTCTTCGTCGAAGACAACGTGGATCCCGAAAGAATGCTTGCACTTCTCGACGTAATCGACGTCAAACGCACTATGTTCAACGTCATCACGAAGAGCGGCGCGACCAGCGAAACCATGAGTCAATATCTCATCATCAGCGATATTCTCAAAAAGGCAATCGGCGACGGTTGGCAAAAACATATCATCGCAACCACGTCCGAGCATAAAGGCAACCTTATCAAACTTGCGAAGAAAGAAGGTTTCAAACTCTTCTTCATCCCCGACGGAGTGGGCGGCAGATTCAGCGAACTTTGCCCTGTAGGCCTTCTTCCCGCGGCGGTGCTCGGCATAGATATCAAAGGTCTTTTGAAGGGCGCGAGAGAAATGGACGAGGCGTGCGGCAGCGGAGATCCTTACAAAAACCCCGCGCTTATGGCGGCACTTCTCCAAGTCGTCGCAATGAGCAAAGGCAAGAACATATCCGTTATGATGCCTTATGCGGACAGCCTACGTTACGTCGCGGACTGGTATTGCCAACTTTGGGGTGAAAGCCTCGGCAAAGCGGTCGACCTCGACGGCAAAACCGTGCACGTCGGACAAACTCCCGTCAAGTCTTTGGGCGTCACCGACCAACATTCTCAAGTGCAACTTTACACCGAAGGTCCTTACGATAAAGTCATCACGATTATAGCGGTTGATAAATTCCGCGGCGACGTCACCATAGCGGACGGTGCGGAAGAATTCCCCGACGTGAATTTCCTTTGCGGACACACTATGGGCACTCTCATCAACACCGAGAGAAAGGCAACCGAATACGCGCTCACCAAGAGCAAACATATGAACAACACCATTATTTTGCCCGAAGTCAACGCAAACACCGTCGGACAACTCTTGTGGTTCTTCCAACTCGAAACGGCGTATGCGGGCGCAATGCTCAATATCGACACTTTCAATCAACCCGGTGTGGAAGAGGGCAAGAACGCGACTTACGCACTTTTCGATCGTCGCGGCTACGAAGAAAAGAAAGCGGAACTCGAATCCGCACCCAAGAAACAAGATAAATATATCATCGGCTAATAAGGAGTGCTTATGAAGGAAAAAACCGGAGAAATGTATACCTTTTTCGCATTCATGAACAGGATGAAATTCATCACGAGATGGAATCTTATGCGTTCTAATATCCGCGAAGATTTGATGCAACATTCCGCCAGCGTCGCTATTCTCGGACAAGCCCTTGCGACTATAAGAAACGAATTGTTCGGCGGCAACGTCAACGTGGATAAAGTGGCGGCGCTCGCCCTTTATCACGACACCGCGGAAGTAGTTTCCGGCGACCTTCCCACTCCCGTCAAGTATTACAACGAGACGATGAAGAACGCTTACAGCGAAATCGAGGGAGCGATAAACGATAAGTTGATAAATTCCTTGCCCGTCGAACTTCGCAAAGCGTACGCGGAATATATAGAACCCGACGAAACTTCCATGGAGTATAAAATTATGAAAGTGGCGGACAAGTTGTCGGCGTATATCAAGAGCCTTGAAGAAAGACAACTCGGCAACAGAGATTTCGACAAAGCGATAAGTCGTCTTGAACACGTTTTCGAGGATTTGCAAGTCGAACATCCCGAACTCAAATACTTCCTCGACCACTTCATCGACGGATTCAACGAGTCCCTCGACATACTCTGATGCTCGTCCTCGAAGGAGTTTTAAAGAGATACCTTTACGGAAAGCGTCTTTTCGGCGTGCTCGATTTGAAGATAAAGGACGGCGAAATCGTCGCGCTTTACGGCGGAGAGGGTAGCGGAAAAACCACTCTTTTGAAAGTGCTTGCGGGGCTTGAAGAATTCGACGGCAAGATAACTATAGACGGCAAACCGATATCCGCAAAAACGGACGACGTCGTCATGTTATTCGACGACGGAGCAATCTTTCCGCTCAAAACGGCGTACGGCAATCTTGCCTATCCGCTGAAAATAAGAAAGACGGATAAAAAAGTTATCGACGAAAGGATTAAAGACGTATCCGCGAAATTCGGTATTGACGGAATTTTAACTAAAAGAGGATTCCGTTTGACCGATGACGAAAAACAAAAAATATCTATAGCAAGGCTGTTTTTGCGCCCCGCAAAATTGCTCCTCGTAGACGAGCCCGAAAGCGGATTTAGCGACGATAACTTCGCGTCCGCAAAGAGAGAATGGAGCAAGAGAAATTCTACCGTCGTGTACGCGACGTCGGATAGAAAACGCGCACTCGATGCAGACGTAATCGTCGTGCTCGTGGACGGCACCGTCAAACAAATCGGAAGTGCGGAAGAATTGAAATTCAACCCGTCGACGATATGGTCTGCCGAAGTCGCGGACGAGAACTATATCGTCGAAAAAGCAACTTTAACTCGCGATAAAGGCAGGTTAAACCTCGTTATCCATGCGGATGAAGAAATCGTCGTAGATTTTACGGCGCGCGAAAACGAGGTTGCGGAGGGCTTTGAAAATCATGGCCTTTGGTGCGGTCGGCACTCGGATAAGGACTTATCGGATATAGACGATATCGTCCTCTACGACGCAAACGAAAACAGCGTAATGAAAAGGAAAGTATGATAATTCTCGGTATTGACCCCGGTCTTGCGACAATGGGGTTCGGCGTTATAAGGCTTGAAAGAGGACGATACACCGTCCTCGATTACGGCATAGTTTCAACGCCCAAAGAAGACACTCTTCCCGTTAGACTTCGTAAGGTGGAAGAGGGCGTCACCGAACTTATCGAGACTTACAAACCCGACCAAGTCGCGATAGAGGAATTATTCTTCTCGAAAAACATAACGACGGGTATTCCCGTTGCGGAGGCGAGGGGAGTGATTCTCTTGTCTTGCAACAAACTTCTCGGCGACGAGGTGTACGAATACACGCCGAATCAAATCAAAATGACAATCACGGGCTACGGCGGTGCAGAGAAAAAGCAGATGCAACTTATGGTGCAATCCTTGCTCCGACTCAAACAAATTCCCCGTCCCGACGATGCGGCGGATGCACTTGCGGTCGCACTGTGTCACGGACAAGTCGCGGGAATGGCGGCGTCCTTCAAAGTCAAGTAACCTGCGGAAATCCGCAAAAGAGGAAATATGTACAATTATATCATCGGAAAAGTCACCTATGCGAGAGATAACGTCCTCGTCGTTGAAAACAACGGAATAGGCTATGAAATAGGCGTAAGCGGAAACACCCTTTACGACGCATGCAATATCGGCGCAACCGTCAAAATCTATACCTATCTTTACGTGAGAGAGGATACTTTCGCGTTGTACGGTTTTTCTACTCTCGAAGAAAAGACCCTCTTCCTGCGCCTTATCGACATAAGCGGAGTAGGTCCTAAACTCGCAATGCAGATTTTGGGCGGGCTCGACCTTAATACCCTCACCGTAGCGATTGCGACGGGGGATATAAAAACTCTTTCCAAAATCAAAGGGCTCGGCAAGAAGACGGCGGAACTTATCGTTGTCAATATGCGGGATCAAATTTCCGCCGACCTCACGACGACGGAAAGCGTACTCGGCGGCGCAAGCGACAAGGAACAAGCGGAAGCGGTTTTCGCACTTGCATCTCTCGGCATATCCAATACGGATGCGGTCAAGATTGTCGCGGAAGTGTCCAAGACCACCAAAGGACTCGAAAATATCATCAGAGAAGCACTCAAACGCTTGAATTGAGGAATATATGGGAATCATAAGCAGATTTAACGGAGAAATCGCGGACGAAAACGAAAGAATCATCTCGTCCGTCGCACTCGAAGAAGACGACCAAGAGAATACGTTGCGTCCGAAAACCATGTCCGAATACGTAGGGCAGGCGAAGATTAAACATAATCTCGAGGTTTACATTTCCGCCGCAAAGTCGAGAGGGGACGCACTCGACCACGTTTTGCTTTACGGCCCTCCGGGACTCGGAAAAACCACTCTCGCACACGTCATCGCAAACGAAATGGGAGCGCAGGTCAAAGTCACCAGCGGTCCCGCAATCGAAAAGGCGGTCGACCTTGCGGCAATGCTCACCAAACTCGAAAAAGGGGATATCCTCTTTATCGACGAAATTCACCGCCTCAATAGAAATATAGAAGAAATCCTTTATCCCGCAATGGAGGACTATTCTCTCGACCTCGTCACGGGGACGGGCGCAATGGCAAGCAGTTTGAGAATGGCGCTCAAACACTTCACGCTTATAGGCGCGACGACGAAAGAAGGTATGCTTTCAAGCCCTCTTCGCGACCGTTTCGGAATCAAATTCCGCCTCGAAACATACACGGACGAGGAACTTGCACAAATAGTGCGTCGCTCGTCGAATATACTCGAAATTCCTATCGACGCGGACGCTGCGTTCGAACTCGCAAGACGTAGCAGAGGCACTCCTCGTATCGCCAACAGACTTCTCAGAAGGGTTAGGGACTTTGCGCAATACGAGCATCTCGACCGCATAAATCTCGACGTAACTCGTCGCGCGCTCGAATTTATGGACGTGGACGAACTCGGACTCGACGACGTGGATAGAAATATTCTCGAAACCATCATCAAAAAATTCAACGGCGGACCCGTAGGACTGGATACGCTTTCTGCGGCGACGGGAGAGGACGCGACTACGATTGAAGACGTCGTGGAACCTTTCCTTATCCAACTCGGATTTATCCAACGCACTCCGAGAGGCAGGGTATGCACTCTCAACGCATACAAACATTTGAGATTGAGACAAGACTGATATGGAACTCAAAACACAAGATTTTTATTACGATTTGCCAGAAGAATTGATTGCTCAAACCCCCGCGGAGCCGAGGGATAGCAGTCGTCTTCTCGTATACGACAGAAAGACGGACGAAATAGAGCATAAGCATTTTTACGATATAGCGGATTATCTTGAAAAAGGGGACTTGCTCGTCGTGAACAATACGAGAGTTATCCCCGCGCGCATATTCGGGCATATAGATGGCAAACAAACCACCTTCGAACTTTTGCTATTGAAGAGAATGGACTACACCCATTGGGAGTGCATTATGCGCCCCGCGCGCAAGGCAAAGAAGGGGAGCGAAATAAAGATTTCGGACGAACTCACTGCAACCGTCGAAGATATCAAGGAATACGGAGAAAGGATAGTCCGTTTCGATTTCGACGGCGTTTTCGAGGATATTTTGGCAAGAGTCGGCAATATGCCTTTGCCCCCGTATATCCACGAAACCTTGCAGGATAAGGAACGCTATCAGACCGTGTACAGCAAGGTGGACGGCTCGGCGGCGGCACCGACTGCGGGACTTCATTTCACCCCCGAACTTATCCAAAAACTCAAAGACAAGGGCGTCGAATTTGCGCAAGTCCTGTTGCATATAGGGCTCGGCACTTTCCGTCCCGTCAAAGCGGAAAATATTCTCGATCACGAAATGCACACGGAGTATTACGAAATCGACGAAAAGACGGCGGAGCAGATTAACCGCGCCAAATCAGAGGGCAGAAGGGTTATCGCGGTCGGCACTACGTCAGTGCGTACTCTTGAAACGGTTGCTGACGAAAACGGATTCGTGCGACCCGAAAAAGGCAACACGAAAATATTTATTTATCCCGGCTACAAGTTTAAGGCGGTGGACGCGCTTATCACCAATTTCCACTTGCCAGAAAGCACGCTTATTATGCTCGTGTCCGCATTCCTCGGCAGAGAAAAAACACTTGAAATATACAACACCGCGGTTGAAGAAAAGTATAGATTCTTCTCGTTCGGCGACAGTTGTTTCTTCAAGTAGAAAAATACAAAACTAACGATAAAACGCATTTTAACCGCACGAAAGGAGTGGATAAAGTATGCGCTTTGCACAAAACAATATAAAAAGAGGCAATACAATATGAGATTCGAAGTAATTCATCAAGACAAAAATACAGGCGCGAGAACGGGTAGATTATACACCGACCACGGCGTCATCGACACTCCTTGCTTTATGCCCGTCGGCACGAAAGCGACCGTCAAGGGGCTTTCCCCTGAAGAGGTAAAGGAAACGGGAGCGCAAATACTTTTGTCGAACACCTATCACCTTTATCTTCGCCCCGGTCACGAACTTATCGAGAAAGCGGGCGGACTGCATAAATTCATGAATTGGGACGGCGCAATTCTCACGGACAGCGGCGGTTTCCAAGTGTTCTCTTTGTCCTCTCTTCGCAAGATAACGGACGAGGGAATGGAGTTCAACAGTTTCATCGACGGCAGCAAACATTTCTTCACCCCCGAAAAGGCAATGGAAGTTCAACGCGCACTCGGTTCGGATATAGTCATGGCGTTCGACGAATGTACCGCACCCGACATTACTCACGAAAAAGCGCGCGACGCAATGGAACGTACTTTGCGTTGGCTCGATCGTTGTTCGAAAGTCGAACTTAAACCTCACCAAACCTTGTTCCCGATTATACAGGGCAATATCTACGGCGATTTGAGAGAGGAGAGCGTCAAACGCTCTGTGCCTTATGCAAAATGCGGAATCGCAATCGGCGGATTGTCCGTGGGCGAAAGCGCGGAGAAAATGTACGAAATGCTCGACGTACTCTATCCGCATCTTCCCAAAGACCAACCGCACTATCTTATGGGAGTGGGCACCGCTGATTATCTCGTCGAAGGCATCGCAAGGGGAGTGGATATGTTCGACTGCGTTCTGCCTACCAGAATCGCAAGAAACGGCACGGCTATGGTCAGAGAAGGTTTCCTTACGATTAGAAACGCACCCTTTGCGGAAGATTTCAGACCCATAGAAGAGGGGTGCGATTGCTATGCGTGCAGAAACTACACGAGAGCGTATATCCGTCACCTCATAAAAGCGGACGAAATCATGGGCGGAAGACTTTTGTCCATACACAATATCCGTTTCCTCGAAAGACTGACCGCAGAAATCAGACAGGCTATAAACGAAGACAGATACGCAGAATTCCGCGAAGAATTTATGAAAAACTATTCGGGAGATTAAAATTATCCGCCACGGGTGAAAATTCCTTGATTTTTTTCGCTCGTAGTGTATAATGGTAACGGTAATCAAATAAAATACGCAGAAAGTGTATAAAAAAGGAGAAATATTATGTTCAGTTCCAACATCGCAATCGACACGACTATGATTATGTACATCGTCATCGGCGTCGTCCTCGTCCTTATGATCGTGCTCACCATCATTCCTCAAAAGAAACGTCAAAAACAACAACAAGAAATGATGAACAGCCTCGCAGTCGGCACCAAAATCATGACCATCGGCAGAATGGTCGGCAAAATCACCCAAGTCAACGCAGACAACACCCTCATCGTCAACGTCGGCACCGAAAACAGCCCTACGCTCATCGTTATCGACAGAAACGCAGTAGGTCTTGTTCTTGAAAACGTTGCGGCGGCACCCGCGGCAGAGCCCGAAGTAAGCGAACCCGTAGCGGAAGAAACCGCCACCGAACCCGTCGTCGAAGAAAACGTCGCAGACGTCCAAACCGAAGAAACGACAGAAGAAAATAAGGACTAATCCTTGAAACTGAAGAAATAACGCAAAGCACTTCCTTTTGGGAGTGCTTTTTTTTAGGTAAGAAGTAATAGGTAAGAAGTAATAAGTTTGGGCGGGACACCCGCACCCGATTATATTAGCGCATAAATAAGTAACGTTACGCTTCCGCGAGATTCCCACGCTACGCTCTGAATGACAGGCGGGTGTCAGGCAAACACTAATTCGGAGCGTGCTATACAAGCACTTACTCATTCGAAGACGGAACACGAGGCGCGACGCGCCGAGAACTTCGAGTGTTGAGCGACGTCGCAAGGCGATGCCCCTGCCTTGCGTCAGTACAAGCGACTGCGTGCATTGGGTTCGCGTAGCGGGCACGCACAAAGCGCAGTGGCATAACGAGGAACGTTACTTAACGCGAAACCGAGTGTGTCCCCCTGCGCAAGCAGTCGACGTGGGTTCCCCGTAGAGGGGGAACGTCGATAGGGGAAACACGTGAGGAAGGGGGAAATATGAATCAAGGGATTACGCACGTACCCTTTTATGGCTACTTGGGGACGGGCAAGTTTTGACAGGGGCGTCAAAACCATGCATGACCGTCCCCTTATTTTTAAGGGCGGGACACCCGCACCCGATTCGGAATGCGTACAAATCTTGCACTTTAACTATGCGATAATTGCACTTAAAACCCTTGTTTTGAAAAAATCGGCAAAACCGTTCGGAAATGATCGCCGAACGGGTGCGTCGTTGCGTTCGATTTAGGGAGGTTGTTTATGCTCGGCGACGGGACTTTACGTTGACCGCTATCACTCCCGAAATCCCGCCTGCGATAGGAAGGAATATAAGGTCGAACCAGTTGTAGTCCGCCGACTTGAATCCGTCTAAACATGCGAAGATGAAAAAGGATAGCAGGGTATAGACGAGCCCTACGACCGCGCCTTTCAAAATACCGTTTTGTTTGTTTTTGAATCCGATGAGTACGCCGAGCAAAATCGACAAAATTTTGATTGCGTAGTTTACGGGGGCTATTGCTTTCGAATCCACGGACGCCCAGCGGATGATAAGGGCGAAAATCAAAATTAGCCCTAATGAAAACAGGATTGCGACAAGTATGCTTTTGACGACGTCGAGAGTGTCTGATTTGACTGTTTCGGAGTTTTTCATACAAAAACTTATTCGCCTTTTCGGTTTTTTATGCTTTACGACGACGGAATACGTCGCGAAAGGGGAGTATGCGCACCGAAAATCCCTTTTCAGGCTTGTTTTTTTAGCGGTTTTTTGTTGACTATTTAGTATGTTATAGTTATAATATTTTTGTTTTACTATTATGGAGGTCATCTCGTGAGTAAGAAGAAATCAATCGTAGTGTTGTCGCTCATCTCCGTGTTCATCATTTTGATGGCAGTTTTCGCGGTCGTTGAGTTCCCTATCGGCAACACGGTAATCGACTATACCGGTTACGCAAAGACTATCAAACTCGGTCTTGATATGTCGGGCGGCGTTTCCGCGGTATACAAAGTAATAGAAGACGGCGAAGCAGATCTCGATACCCGTATCGACGGCACCGTTACGTCTTTGCAAGAACTCCTCGTTTCCAAGGGCTACACCGAAGCGACCGTAACCCGCGGCACGAACAGCAACGGTCAAGAAACCATAAGAGTCGAAGTCCCCGACGTCGACGATCCCGACACCGTTCTCGATCTTATCGGCCGTCCCGCGACTTTGGAGTTCACCCTCGAAGACAGAAGTTCCAACCCCAACGCAGAGGCACTCATCGTCGGCAGTAAGCACCTTGAAACCGCTTACGTCACCAACGACGACAACGCACAATACGCAGTCGGCTTGAAGTTCAACGACGAAGGCACGAAGGCGTTCTCGGATATGACGAGCAACAACGTCGGCAAAACTTCTTATATCTATATCAACGGCGAACTTTACACCAAGGTTACCATCAACAGCGCAATCAACAACGGCTCCGCAATCATCACCAATTCGGGCGGATACACCTACGAAGAAGCGAAAGACTTTGCAACTCGTTTGCAATCGGGCACCTTCGGCGTGAAAATCGAACGTACCGAACTTCGTGCGGTTTCTCCCACGCTCGGCGCAAACGCACTCAATAACGCACTCATCGCAGGCGCAATCGGCGTCGGCATCATCATGATATTCCTTGCTCTCGTCTATCGCGGAATGGGTATCGCGGCGGATATCGCGCTTTGCGTTTATATCGTTTTGTTGCTTTGGTTCTGCGCGGTTCTTCCTTGGGTCCAACTTACGCTCCCCGGCATCGCGGGTATCGTACTCTCAATCGGTATGGCAGTCGACGGCAACGTCATCATCTTCGAAAGAATTAGAGAAGAGTATCGCGACACGTCGAAACCCATTCAGACCTCCGTCAAAATCGGTTTCAAGCGTTCTCTCGCGGCAATCATCGACGGCAACGTCACCACCATTATCGGTGCAGTCGTCCTTTGGATAGTCGGCTCCGCATCTATTCAAGGCTTTGCGGTCACGCTGTTCATCGGTATCATTTTGTCCATGTTCTCGTCCTTGATAGTCACCAGACTCATCCTCAACGCAATGCTTCCTTTGAGCGCGCATTGGGATAGAAAGGACAAGTCCATTAACGAAAAATTCTACGGCTTGAAGAGAGCCAAATCCGCAGAGGAGGTCAAGTAATATGAAAGAGAATAAACTTTTGTCCGCTTGGAATAGCCTCCCCATCTGCAAAAATTGGAAATATTGGATTATCGCGCCTATCGTGATTTTGGTCGTGGCAATCATCCTCGTAGCGGTGTTGTCCTCGTCTATCGGCGTGACCAACGCGTTCAATATCGGTATCGACTTCGAAGGCGGCACGCTCATCACCGTCACTATCGGTCAAGACGCAATCGACCACTATGACGACCACGTTGCGAAAGTCACCGAAAAGGTTGAAAGTTTCGGAGTAGTAGTCAGTTACGTCCAACTTCAAGAGGCGGCAAACGTCAACGAAACCGCAATTTCTTTCCGCTATAAGAATATCAGCAACGACGACGCGGAAATCGCAAACCTCAACAAGACAATTATCGACGCAGTCGACACCGAACTTTATCCCGAAATGCCCGGCAACGTCACGTTCGACCAAATCGGCGCGACCGCGGCAAAAGACTTGCTTTCTAAGTCGGGTATCTCGCTTGCGGTGTCTATGGCGCTCATCCTCATCTATATCATCATCAGATTTACCCCTGCAAGCGGTATCGCGGCGGTCCTCGCACTTCTTCACGACGTGATTATCATGTTCTGCCTCACCGTCATTTGCAGAATACAAATCAACTCCTCTTTCGTAGCGGCAGTCATCACGATAGTGGCGTACTCAATCAACAACACCATTATCATCTTCGACCGTTGCCGTGAGAATATCAAACCTTTCAAGGGTCAAAAGGATATTCCTTACGAGGCAATCGGCGACGCGTCCATCAAAGAGAATATGCGCAGAAGTTTGTTCACGACCTTCACCACTATGGTCACCGTCGTCTTCCTCGCAATCCTCGGTAGCGACACGATTCGCGAATTCTGCGTGCCCATCATCCTCGGCCTTATCGCAGGTATGTATTCCTCCGTCTTGCTCGCGACTCCTATGTGGTGCGGTCTTAGCCGTGCGTTCGACAAAGTCAAAGCAAAACGTCACGCGGGCGAAATCAGTTACGACCACTTGAAATCCGACGAAGAAGACGAAACCGTCTTCAAAGGCGAAGCCAATCCTTATGCGTACGACGACCTCGGCGAAGAACAAGTCATCGCAAAGGAAGAGAAGAAGGATAAAAAGAAAAACAACACCATCTACAAGTATTCCAAGAAGAATACCACTTTCAAAAAGAAGAAATAATCACGAGTGACAGACTACCTCCGTTAGTTGCGGGGGTAGTTTTATACTCAAACGCCAAAAGGCACGGGGTAGGATATGTACGAACTCGCTATCAGTCGCGAAAATGCGGAACTCGCAAAGGCACTCGGAATTTCCGAAACCTTTATGCGCGTCCTGCTTATGCGCGGAATAAACGAAAATAACGCGCGTTCGTTTTTGCATCCGTCCCTTGACGATATGGTTTCGCCCTTCTCGATAAAGGGAATGAAAGAAGCAGCCGATAGATTGAAAAAAGCGATTGATAATCACGAAAAAGTGCTTATCTTCGGCGATTACGATTGCGACGGCATAGGGGCGGTATCCATTTTGACGCTGTATCTTCGCGATAAACTCGACGTGAAATATTTCATACCCAACCGCATTACGGACGGTTACGGAATGACCGTTGACGCCTTGAAGGGAATAATCGCGAAACGCAGACCCGACGTCGTCGTCACCGTCGACTGCGGAATCACGTCGGTAAAAGAAGTCGAATATCTCAAAAACGAGGGGATAGACGTCATCGTCACCGACCACCATGAGCCGCAGGATGCGTTGCCTAATTGCATAATCGTAGACCCCAAGGTTGAAAAGACGGGATTTTACGATTTTTGCGGTGCGGGCGTCGCGCTGAAACTCGTAGAGGCTATGGCGGGACGAGAAGAGATGAAAAAGTATCTCGATATCGCGGCAATCTCGACTATTGCGGACGTCGTGCCGTTGCTCGGAGATAACAGGGTTATAGCATATTACGGCTTGAAACAGATACAGACCTCTCCGAGAAAGGGAATAAAGGCGATTATCGGCACCGAAAAACTGACTTCTCACGAAGTAATGTTCCGTCTTGCACCGAGAATTAACGCCGCGGGAAGAATATCCGACGCGATGAAAGCGGTGGATTTGTTCCTTGAAGACGACATATTCGTTCTGCGCGCCCTTGCCGACGAACTCGACAGAGATAATCAACTGCGCCAAAACATTTGCGAAAACGTCGTAAACGAGGCGAAAGCGATGCTGAAAGGCGTTGATTTCAACCGTATGGGAATCATCATCCTTGCGGGAGAAAAGTGGGAAACCGGAGTTTTGGGAATAGCGGCGGCGCGTCTTGTCGAGGAATTCAAATTCCCGACCATACTGTTTTCAAAAAGCGACGGCATGCTGAAAGGCTCCGCACGCTCCATAAAAGCGGTGAATATATTCGAAACCTTGTCGGAGTTTTCGGATTTGTACGTGAGTTTCGGCGGACACGCACAGGCGGCAGGCATAACCATAGAAGAGAAGAATTTCGATGAATTCGTTGCCAAAATGAACGAATCCATATTGAAATCTTGTCCCGTCGAGGAGTTTTTGCCGAAATTCGAATACGATTTGGAATTGGACAGAAATTCCGACGTACTGCCGTTTGCAAAGGAATTGCAACTTCTCGAGCCTACGGGATACGGAAACCCGCAACCCGTATTCATGATGAGGGGCAGAAACTTTAACTTCGAAAAAATCGGACTCACGAAACACGTGAAAAGTTCGTTGAAAAATATAGAACTCGTCGGATTCGGAAAATTCGAGCATTGTTTGGGTGCGACGAGAGGGGACGTCGAAGTCAACTTCAACCTCGGCGTCAACACGTTCCAAAACAGACAATACGCGCAAGGCATAATCCGCACGTTCAAGGCGAATTCCGTCGAAATCGGAGAGGCGGAGTGTAGGTCTGTAAGTATTCATCAACTCGAATACGAGGGGAAAATAAACCTTCCTGCAATAGACGACGCGAAGATTGACAAACTCCTTGAAAAGCCTTTCGGGACGTTGTTCGTATGCTTCAATCGCGAAGAATACGACGCGCTTTGCTCTAAAAGTAAGTCGGCGGCGAAACTTCCCGTATTCGTCGCGACCGCAAGCGTATCCAATCCCATGAACGCCGTTATGATTTGTCCTGCGGAAGTTTTCGATTATTCGTATTACGAAAACGTGATATTCGCGGGGAAACCCTTTACGGACGGCTACAAAAAGCACGTTGCGGACGGCGGAGTCAAATGTTACGAATACGGAGATTGCTCGCCTAAGGGCATAAAAATCCCCGACGAGTGTTTCAGAAACGTGTATAGAGCGATGAAAAAACTATCTCTCGATCGCACGAGAATAAATTCTTTCGGGATGCTCTACGGCGCGATTGCCAATCTTACGGGGCTGGACGCTGAAAGAATTGAAATAGCATTGCGAGTCCTCGAATATCTCGGCACCATCAAAATCGGCGAAAGAGGTATGATTGAGGTGTCGAACGCAAAAACCGACCTCAATAAGTCGGCTGTATATAGAAATGTGAAGTGTTGATATGGAACTTTTGTTGAAACTTCGAAAAGCATATCCCGAACAGTACGCTCAAATCAAAAAGGCGTACGAATTCGCGTACGAAGCGCATAAGGGACAAAAACGCAGTTCGGGTGAGGACTATTTCATTCATCCGTGCGCGGTTGCGGAGATACTTTGCGATTACGGATTCGATTCGACGTCCGTCATCGCGGCGTTTTTGCACGACGTACTCGAAGATACCGAGGTCACAGCGGAGCAAATTTCATCCGAATTCGGCAGTGAAATTCTCGAACTCGTGGAAGGGGTTACCAAACTCGACAAACTTCAATTCAACAACAGGGAAGAGGCGCAGGCGGAAAACTTCCGCAAACTCTTTATGGCACTCGCAAAAGACTTGCGCGTCATAATCATCAAACTTGCGGACAGATTGCACAATATGCGCTCTCTCGAATTCGTTTCTCCCGAAAAACAGAAGTATAAATCTCAAGAAACCCTCGATATATATGCGCCTCTCGCGGGCAGACTTGGTATTTCTTTCTTCAAGTGCGAACTCGAAGATATCGCTATGAAATACCTTTATCCCGAAGAATACGCCTATATCGTGTCGAGAACGGCGGAAAAGCACGCCGAAAGACAAGGTTTTCTCAATCAGGTTTGCGCCGAAATCAGAGAAAAAATGAACGAACTCGGCATAAAAGGCGAGATTAACGGCAGACCGAAACACTATTATTCCATCTATAAAAAGATGAAATCTCTCGGCATCGACATAGACCAAGTGTACGACTTGCTTGCCGTCCGCATCATAGTGGACGATATCAAGGATTGTTACACGATGCTCGGAGAAGTGCACAACCTTTGGAAACCTATCCCCGGCAGATTCAAAGACTATATCGCAATGCCCAAAGCGAACAATTATCAGTCCTTGCACACCACGGTTATGACGCAATTCGGCGAAACGTTTGAAATTCAAATCCGTACCATCGAAATGCACAAAATCGCGGAATACGGCGTTGCGGCGCACTGGAAATACAAAGAGGGCAGGACTGCGGTCGATACGGATCTTGACAATAAAGTCAGATGGCTACGCGAGGTTATGGACGCCGAAAAGGATATAAACGGCGCACGCGAATTTATGGACGCAATCAAAATCAACGTTTTCGACGACGAAGTATTCGTGTTTACGCCAAAAGGCGACGTGTACGATTTGCCCGTAAATTCAACCCCCGTAGACCTTGCGTACAAAATCCACTCCGAAGTGGGCAACCACTGCGTAGGCGCGAAAGTCAATAAAAAAATGGTGACGCTCTCCACGAAATTGAAGACGGGAGATATCGTCGAATTGCTCACGCAGGCAAACAGCAGACCCAACCTCGACTGGCTGAAATTCGTGCGCACGGCGGGTGCGCGCTCGCGTATACGCGCGTACCTTAAAAAGGAGCAAAAGGAAGAAAACGTCCGCAGAGGAAAGGATATGCTCGAAAAAGAAGCGAGAAGAAAGGGATACAGCCTTTCGGAATTGCTCTCCGTCGATGCTTTTGATTCAATTTTGCAACGCCTTTCTCTCAATAGCGAAGAGGATATGTACGCAAACGTCGGTTTCGGCGGACTCGGCACTGCGCAAGTGCTTTCAAAACTCATAGAAGCATACAGAAAACAGCATCCCATTTCGGTCATCGAAGTGCCCGTATCCCCCGAAAAGAAGGTTTCGCACTCGAAGAGCGGCGTCCTTGTCGACGGTGCGGCAAACTTCCAAGTGCATATGGCGCATTGTTGCTCACCCGTCCCCGGCGACGAGATTGTCGGCTATATTTCGAGGGGCAGAGGTGTATCCATTCACCGCAAAGACTGCTCCAATATCGTGGGATTCGGCAAAGAAAGGCTCATCGAGGCAAGTTGGGATACGGACGGCGCGGACAGATACAACGCCACTTTCAAAGTCGTATCCGAAGATATTCCCGGCTTGCTTGCTCAAATGACCGCACTCATCGCAAACGCAAAGATGACCATTACGGGCGCGAATATTAAGACGGATAACACCAAAGGCACGGCGGAAACCGTTATGTCCGTCCTCATCAAAAACGCTGACGACCTCGACGACGTGATAGGCAAAATCTCATCTTTGAAAGGCGTTATAGAGGTGCGTAGATGAACGTCAAAACCATAATCGTCGGCCCCCTCGATACAAACGCTTATCTTGTCGAAGTCGACGGAAAAGGAATAATAATTGATCCGGGATTCGAGGCGGATAGAATACTTGAAACCGCAAAAAAACTTTCCGTAAAAATCTCTGCGATTTTGCTCACTCACGGGCATTACGACCATATCGGCGGAGTTGCGGAAATCGTTAGAAAAACAAGCGCGAAAGTTTATATATCCGAAAAGGATTTCGCACTTGCAAATTCCTACAAAAATCTCGGTTTTTCCTTTGGTTGCACGACGGAAAAATTCGACGCCGACGTGTTTGTTTCCGAGGGAGAGTACGACGTGGACGGAATTGCGGTCAAAGTCGTCGAAACCCCAGGTCATACGGCGGGCGGAGTGTGCTACTTAATCGACGGCGCACTCTTTGCGGGGGATACGTTATTCCGTGCGTCTTACGGCAGAACGGATTTCCCTACGGGAAATTACGGCGACCTCAAAAAATCCATAATAGAAAAGTTATTTGCGATAGACCGCGATATGACCGTATATACGGGACACGGACCCTCGACCACGCTTTTCTTTGAAAAGAAAACCAATCCCATAAACTTCGACTGAACAAATGATAAAATTCACTTGCCCCAACGAAAACTATCTCAACGACCTGATGGAACTCATCCGCGCCTTCGAGCAGAGGACGGAGGAAGATTTTTCTATTGACGTGGATTACGTAAACAAAGAAAGCGAATTCGTCGTCAAGGTACGCACGGATAAGTTTCCGAGTTTCGAAAAGACTTTCCGTTATCCGTTTTCCGCAAAAGACGAAATGGAGAAAAAACGCCTTGAAAAGAGGTATCTAAAGGAGTCGATTTACGGAACGATAGTTTTTTTGACGGGGATAAATCTTCCTTACGGTTGCCTTACGGGCATACGTCCCACGAAACTTTTCGTCGAACTCGGGGAGGGTGCGGACGAAAAATTCAGAAAAGAGTTTTCCGTATCCCCGAAGAAAGCGGATTTGATTGAAAAAATCGTCGAAGTGCAACGCCCGATAAGAAATAAAGACGAAAATTCCTGCGACGTTTTCGTGTTTATTCCTTTCTGCCCGACGAGATGCGCGTATTGCTCTTTCGTATCCGTCCCGATAGACAAGCAAAAGAAACTCATCGAGCCGTACGTAGAGTGCTTGCTGAAAGAAATAGAATTTGCAAAAGAAGTGGTTAGAATGCGGAATATTAAAGTCCGCACGGTGTATATCGGCGGTGGCACGCCCACTTCCGTTCCCGTTGAACTCCTCGACAAAATTCTCACTTCTCTCGACGAATTCGACGTAGAAGAATTTACGGTCGAGGCAGGTAGACCCGATACGATGAGCGCAAGCGTTATCCGCACTCTTAAATCGCATAAGGTCACGAGAATATCCGTAAATCCCCAAACTTTCAATGACAAAACCTTGGAAATTATTGGCAGAAAACATACCTCCGCAGACGTGGAAAAGGTGTATAGAACCGTGAAAGACCTCTTCGACGTCAACATGGATTTGATAGCGATGCTCCCGGGCGAAACCCCCGACGACTTCAAACGCACCGTAGATAAAGCGGTCGAATTATCTCCTGCGAATATAACCGTGCATACGCTGTATCTCAAAAAAGGCTCGTCGCTGAAAGTGGACGGATATCGCTCCACCGACAATTCCTCCGCCGAAGAAATGGTGGATTACGCGTATAAAAAACTCACCGAATCGGGATACGTGCCTTACTACATGTACCGCCAAAAATACACGAGCGGAAACCTCGAAAACGTCGGTTACGCAAAGCCCGAAAAGGTCTGCGTATATAACGTCGACATAATGGAAGAGGACACGTCGATTATCGCGGTCGGAGCAAACGCGATATCCAAAAAATGGACGAAATCCGTGAATCTAATCGAGCGAAACGCAAATTACAAAGAGCCGCTTGAGTACGTGAAAAACTTCGAAACCGTCATGGCGAAACAACGTGCGTTTTGGCTTGAAAAATAAATTGAGAAATTTCTCCGAAAGTGGGTTATTTCGTTTTACAAAAAATTTTTTATGTGATAATATAACTACCGTACTTCGTACAAGGTTCGGATAATCTCCAAATCCCTACTTTGTTCGGAGCGAATCACTTATCCAACGAAGGAGGCTAAACAATGGATAAAGCAACGAAACAA
>CAZRHE010000009.1:0-66259 GCA_964599875.1 uncultured Bacteroidaceae bacterium | reverse complement strand
CCATGGTCGGTACCGTGTTCGGTATTTGCCCCAACACCACTTACGGCGAATCCGTCGGTTGCGTCGCAATCACCAAGAATGCGTCTATCACCACCATTTTCGCGGCGGCAATCATGTGCATAGTTTTGAGTTTCGTCACTCCTATCATGTCCTTGCTCCAAACCATTCCTTCTTGCGTAATGGGCGGCGTTTGCCTCACCCTCTACGGATTCATCGCAGTCAGCGGTCTTAAGATGTTCAAAGATATCGACCTCGGCGACAACAAGAACCTCTTCACCGTCAGCGCAATCCTCATTTCGGGTATTGGCGGACTCTCTATCCAAATCCCTTACAAAGTCTTGAAGAGCGACGTCATGGGACTCGGAATCGAAAACGGCAGCATCGTTGAAGTCCTCGTTTCTCCTGCAGGCACCGTTGAAAAGACTATAACCATCACTTCTATCGCAACCGCACTCATCCTCGGCATTTTGGTCTACACCATCATCACCAAGATTGAAAAAGGTCAAGAAGAGAAGGGTATCGAAAAAGAAGAAGGCGAAACGGATAGCCTTATCACTGGAGCAGTCGCTCCCGACGCACACTTCGAAGTCGGCACCAGCGTCGTCAAAGAAGAAGCACAAGAAGAGCAAGAAGTCGCAGCGGACAACGCAAACGACGCAGAATAACTAAAACTACGGAAACCGTCCTTGATAGGGCGGTTTCTAAACGTAATTAAGAGGTTAAAAATGAAAGAATACAGCAACGTTACCATTTTCAATCATCCCCTCATTCAACACAAAGTCGCAATCCTTCGCGATGAAAAAACCGGCATGAAGGAATTCCGCGAACTCGTTGAAGAAATCACCACTCTCATGGTCTACGAGGCGTTCAAGGACGTTCCCACCAAGAAAGTCATGGTGCAAACCCCCCTCGAACTCACCGAACAAACCATGGTCGCAGATAATGCGGTTTCCATCGTCCCCATTCTCCGCGCAGGTCTTGGCATGGTGAACGGCGTCCACACTCTGTTCCCCACCGCACACGTAGGACATATCGGCCTTTACCGTGACGAAGAAACCCTCGAACCTCACGAATACTATTGCAAGTTGCCCCAAGGCATCGAAAACAGCATAGCGATTCTTCTCGACCCGATGCTCGCAACAGGCGGCAGTGCAGTGGCGGCAATCAAATTCCTCAAAGACCGCGGCTGCAAGGAAATCCGTCTTATGAATATCATCGGCGCACCCGAAGGCATCGAAGCGGTTGCAGAGGCACATCCCGACGTCAAAATCTACGTGTCCACTCTCGATCGTCAACTCAACGAAAACGGTTACATTCTTCCCGGACTCGGCGACGCAGGCGACCGTCTTTTCGGCACTAAATAAGTTTTCAAAACGTATAGAAAAGCACACCGCGAAATCGGTGTGCTTTTTCTATAATTTAATTCACGCACTAATATAATCGGGTGTGGGTGTCCCACCCTTAAATAAACTAACTTTCAACAATCTTATCGAAATCGCTTGAACAAAACGAAATTTTGCGTTAATATATACACGCTATCAAATGCGTTTGGGGGTGTAGCTCAACTGGTAGAGCGCTTGAATGGCATTCAAGAGGTAAGGGGTTCGACCCCCCTCATCTCCACCAATTTTCTCAAAACCCTACTGTTTAGTAGGGTTTTTGCTTTTTTAGGGTTTGCGGTTTCCCTCCCAATCCCCCCGTTTCCGCCCCATTCCGTCCCATTCTGTCACATCAAGTGTCACATTTTAGGGCTTGTAAATCAACAAAAAAAACGGACCCAAAACGAGGTCCGTCATGCTGGTAAAAGCGCGGCTATTTTACAAGAGTGCGACGGCTTTAATTTTGTCGTCTTCCACATGGTGGGCATAGGTCTTCACGACCTGCTCGAGCGTGTCCCCGATGAGCGCGGCGATGACGCCGAAGTTTACGCCTTTTGCCATAAGAAGAGAAACGTATGAATGTCGTAAATCGTGTATGCGGATGCGAGTAACTCCGGAATTATTTATTCCCCTCGTAAAGATGCTTTGCACTGCGTTTAGCGATATAGGGCTATTACTTCCGAATATAAATTTGTTCGGGATGCGGTATTCTTCTTTATATCGGAGCCATTCATTGAGAACGTCTAAAGCCTTTTGTGGCAACGGAACCCGGCGGGACTTGTAATTCTTCGTTTCGGTTATCTTCCACGGAGAGCCGTCCATAGTCTTTCTCGTGAAGGTTGCATGAATATAAAGAGATTCCCCGTCGAAATCGCTCGGCGTAAGAGTTTGGAGTTCGCCGATTCGACAACCGCAATAGAATAGCGTTGTGAATATGGCTTTATATTTAAGAGTGCTCACGCTTTCTATGAACGTTTCAAAATCGTGTTCAGTCCATATGCGACGAGGCTCTTTGTTGTCGCGTCGTTTTGGCATTTGGACACCGACCAAAATATCGTCAAACTCATAGTGCATCACGCACCACCTATAGAAAGCCGTAAATTGCTGGTGTATCTTTGATAAGTAGGCTTGCGAATAAAGTTTGCCGTTGTGCTTTTTAGCCCACAATAGTTCTTGCCATGCGTATACGTCTTGTTTTGTTAACGAGCGCATATCTCGACCTGCGAAGAACTTGTCATAATGCGCTTTTGCGTTATGCACGAAGTCGTAATAAGAACTTTCTTTTATGTTAGGGCGGACCGCATTTAAGTATTCTTGTCGAGCAATTTCGTAACTGACGACGTATTTGCCCTCATACTTTTGAGGAGCAACAAGTAAATTCGTGATATACTTTTCGTACGCTTGTTTTGCAAGTTTTTTAGTTTCAAAACCACACAATCGTTTATGTTTGCGACCTTCGGGCGTGTATACATAGAAAAACACGTCGTAAACTTTACGACCGCTTTTGAGTTCTCTCGCTTGGATATTGTACTTAAAATTATTGCTCATTTTCCTCGGATTCCAAACACTTTTGATAAAGAGGTTTCATGTCGATGAGGAGTTTAACTCTTTCGCCTTGATAGGGGATATCCGCCGGTTGGTATGCAATGGTAAGTCGATAATCAAACTCGTCCACCGGTAAAGACGCACTCCCGTCATTGGTCGCTTTCATCAGCAAGAAAATTATAATATCGCAAGTTTTGCGAGTTGCGCCGGACTTCTCAAAAAGTCCCATAAATATCGAACGCAAGTGTCCCATGAGTACGCTCTGGTGATACGTAATAGCGCCTTTCAGAACTCTTTTGCTAAAGCGTTTGTGAAGAAACGGATAAACGTTAAACTCTGTATAGTATTCTATTGTCTCAATTGCGCCGTAGTCAGTTGTGTTTATTTTGAGCAATGCCGTATATAGGCTTTGCCTTTCGTTTATCATCTCATCACTCATCATCTCACCGTTCATCGACTTGCCGTTGATTATGAGCGCGGATAGTCCTCTTGAATCGTCTATGCGGTACTTCTGAGGAAGAAATGCTATTGGCATCGGCTTAGCCAGTACTACCTTGTTTACGCAACGCGGGAGTTTGTATTGTGTTTGCTGTTGTAGTTTATGCTCCTTCATAAAGCCTTCTTTGAAGGCTCTAATACCATATATTCTTTTTAATTCTTCCTTTACCATGATTTCCCCCTTTAATTGAAATTTTGTTATTCTGATACTTCAATCCCGTGTTGGAGATATAGTTCTTTGATATACTTTCTTATGTCTATTGTGAACTTCCATTCGTCTCGGTGTGAACTTGAATGTATTTCATGATTTACAAACTCAAATGGATTGCGGCAAAATGTTTTTATGCAATTAATGGTTCCGTTTCGATATTTTGTCTCGTCTTGTTCGTATGCCTGATATTTCCACTCTACGTGTAGCTTGCCGAGCTGTTGTATAATTGGAATAATTATGTCTTTATCTTTACAAAACAATGCTATTGCAAGAGATGCTTGTTGCGTCATGCACACGCTTTCGTGAAACTCGTTAATGGCATCTTCCCTTTTTTGAGCAAAACGCCCGAATGATATTGGCATAAGGCGCGCTTTTTTGTTTTTGTCTATATATGTTGTAATAAAAATTTTTTCGACAATTCCGTTTTCATCTTCAAACACTTCTAGGCAAGATGAATACAAACAATTGTCAGGAGCGGAAACCAAGAGTTGTCTGTATTCGTTGAGTTGTCTGTATTCGTATCGGTTTGGCTGTGAATTTATTATGATTTCGGTTAATTTTCTCGTACTATCAATTGTAACTCGAGGAGTAGATGAACTTTTTCGTATGATGAATTTCATGTGCTTGTTTTTAGCGTTCCATTCATCAAAAACGGCTTTATAGCGTGCGAAAAAGTGTTTCGTCGAGTAGTATTCAATTGATGGTGGCAAACTTTGATTTTTCATAAATTCACCTTATAACTACGGCATATGCCGAGGATGAACGCCTCGTTGTTCTTGATTTGTTCTTGCGTCACGACGTAACTATCTGCGTTCGGGTTGTCCGCGCGGAGCAAGATAGACCCGTCGGGCTGCGGGAAGTAACGTTTGAGAGTTGCATACTCACCGTCAAGCGCGAACGCGACGATTTGTCCTTTTTCGGCGGTGTTCTGAACCCTGATTATAGCAATAGACCCGCTCGGAATGGTGGGTGACATGCTGTCGCCTTGAACGCGCAACATATAATGCTCGCCGTCGTTGTACTTTGCATCGGCGAACTCCCAGTCATCGTAACTGTTTTGGTCGGTGCAGATAGGCTGTCCCGCACGGATGATTCCGAGGACGGGAAGTTTGACGTAGGGTTCGAGAGGGTAGACGTTCGCATAGTCGTAAATGTTCTTCTTCGGTTTTTTCTCTTCCTCATCCCAGCCCATGAGATATTCTGGAGTCGTTTGGAGCACTTGCGCCAGCGGTCGAATAATATCTATTGGAATATTATCGCTATATGCGCCTTCATATCTAAACATGGTTGACTTTGGTATGCCAACTTTTTTTGCAAGTTCAGCTCCTGATAAACCGAGCTTTAACCTGCATTCTCTTATTCTGTCGCCAATTGTTTGTGTGCTCATAATTATTACCTCAATTGTGATTATAATAAACAATTCTCAAAATTGCAACCTAAAATTTTCAAAAAAGCAAAAAAAGTTTCAAAATTGAGAAAATACCATTGACAACCTAAATTCAATGTGATAGTATTTACTTGTCTCAAAAATGGGAATTATGAAAAAGGAGAATGATATGGTAGACACAAATAAGTTGTTAGGAAAAATGAAAGAGCAAGGCGTTTCAGTGCCTGAACTTGCGAGGGAAATAGGAGTGGCTCCGTCAACGATATACAGAATATTGAATAATGACGGAAAAAGTTTTACCGTGTCACAAGTTGAGGTTATAAAAAACATGCTTCACTTGAACAGCAGAACAGTAGTGGCTATTTTTTTAGCGTAGTCGTCTCAAAAATGGGAAAAGGAGGGGATTATGACGTACGACCAACGAGAGCAAATATTATCAAAAGACGTTTTGTCTGTATCGGACGTAGCGATTCTTATGGGGGTCACGAACAAGAAAGCAAGTGAAATCATGTGCAATATCAAGATGAGCATATCCCCGAGAATCACTGCCCGCGGCAAACTTCACACACAAGACTATTTAGACTTTTACAAACTGGAGAGGAAATTATGAAAAACGTATTCTTTGTCGGAACAATCAAGGTTCTTTACGCGGAGTTGGTGCTCCTCGAAAAAGCAATCTTCAGCCCAACCACTACGCTCTACGATGCGTTGATGACGTTAAGAGAGGAAAGCATATGAAAAACGAAGATGCGGTGCGTGAGATGAAAAGGCTCGTGGGACTTATGAACGAGATAGAGAAATGCATAGTCCGCTTGGACGATATGGACGTCAGAGTGCTGGACTATCACCGCGGAGCAATTCAGTTGCTATACGGCATAGACGACGTCGCAGACGCGGAAATGGACGATAACGGTTATTACACCGCATATCTGTGCGGGACAAGAGTATTCGAGGTGTGAGACATGAGAGGAGAAATGAAAGAAGACGTCAAAGAGGCAATGTACCTTATAGAGAACGAAGTGGACAACGCACTACCCGCAGATATGTTTGAGTTGCTCAATGAACTCAATGCACTCATTCACGCGGTGAGGAATAATCCCGAAGCGCTCGCAGACGCGTTGGAGGGGGAGAGAGATTCCTTTCGTCGAGAACTTGTCGTGCAAGGGATATGCCCGGAGTGTGGCGCAGACCTTGAAGACGAGGCGTGCGAGAACGTTGTCCCGTATGGAGACACGTACGTAATAGAAAGCGCGTGCATTGAAAAGGTATGCTCGTCTTGCGGATATAGGGAGGAGAGATAAATGGCAAGCATTTATGAGATAGACAGACTAATCGAAGAATGTATAGATTTTGAGACCGGAGAGATTTTGGACGCAGACAAACTCGAGGCACTTCAAGTCGAGAGAGACGTCAAAATCGAGAACGTCGCGTGCTTTATAAAGAATCTCAATGCGGATATCAAAGCACTCAAGGAAGAGGAACAGAGCCTTGCGGAACGTCGGAAGGCAAAGGAAAACAAGGTAGAGCAACTTAAGAAGTATCTCGGGAACGCACTTAACAACGTTCCGTTCGAGAGCGCAAGAGCAAAGGTCAGTTTCCGTCGCTCCACCGCCGTCGAGATAACGGACGAGGGAATCATCCCGAAGAAGTATCTCAATAAGGAAGTAGTGGTCAAGGTAGATAAGAAGGCTATCGGAGAGGCGCTCAAACAGGGCGTAGCCGTCAAGGGCGCGGAACTCAAAGAGAACTTCAACGTGCAAATCAAATAAGGGAGAGGAAATTATGAAATACGATTTTAGAACGCTTTACGCAGAAGAGATAGATTGCCGCGTCGGTACTATCAATGAGAACGGATTCACCCTTCTGCTTTACAAAGACGCTCGCGTGGATATGAACCTCTTGGACGAGGTCGTCGGCGCGGACAATTGGCAAAGAGACCATAAGGAAATCAAAGGCAACCTTTATTGCGGAGTATCCATTTGGGATAGCACCAAAAATCAATGGGTCACAAAGTGGGACTGCGGCACAGAGAGCAATACCGAGAAAGAGAAAGGCGAGGCGTCGGATTCTTTCAAGAGAGCGTGTTTCAATTGGGGCATCGGACGAGAACTCTATACGGCACCGTTCATCTACGTAAGCGGGCATGTCGCGAAGAAAGGGAATAAGTTCGTGCCGGACGTCAAAGACGTACGCGTCACGGGAATCGAGTATAACGCAAATCGCGAAATCACCTATCTCGTCATCGAATCGAGCGCAGGCATCCTCTTTTCAAAAGGCAAGGGCGTTCCTAAAAAGGCACAAGCGCAACAGCCTAAACAACAGTCCGCACAAACGAAAGAGCAGAGCCTTGAGACTATCACGAACGAAGAAATAGCGGAGTTTACGTGGGCGCAGGGCAAGCACGAGGGCAAGCATCTCAAAGATACGCCGTTCGAGTATATAGAGTGGTATATCGAGAAAGGATACAACAATCATATCAAGAACGTATGCAAGGCTTATTTGGAGAGGGAATCCGTGTTATCGGATGACGAGCCTCTCCCGTGGGAGTAAACGATGAAAGGACGATTTTTGAGAGCGCTCACTACGGATAGCGGAGCATACGAGGTAACGTTCGGGACTACGGACAAAGCGGAGATAGACAATCTCCGCGCCCTCGGACCCGAACAAGACCTCACTATCACGGCAAAGAGATTCAGAGAAAAACGTAGTCTTAACGCCAATGCATACTTCCACGTTCTTGTCGCGAAGATAGCCGAGGTGATGCAAAAGGGCATAGACGAGGTAAAGAAGAATCTTGTATGCGATTACGGCACCGTGTCGTTCGTTGCGAGGATTCCCGCAGACGCAAACCTCGAAGAGATATACACGTATTCAAGGCTTATCGGGGAGAGCAAGGACACGAGGAAACCGTGCAACGATTGGTACATATTCAAGCCCACGCACACGCTGGATAAGGCGGAAATGGCAAGGCTCATAGACGGCACCGTATGGGAGGCAAAGGAACTCGGAATCGAGACGAGAACACCGAACGAGATAGCAAGTCTACTCGACTTATGGGAGAGAACGGATGAGTAATTATAACGAGTATATAAGACGTGAATACGTAGCGAAAAAGAGATTAACCGAGGCGTTCGGTGAAATCACGGATAATAGCGGAATCTACGTTTTAACCCGCGAAGAAGAGGGGATAAAGTACGCTTACGTGGGACAAGCGGTCCATATCTTCACGAGATTGGCACAGCACCTCATGGGGTATCAGCACATAGATTTGAGCATTAAAAAGCATGGTCTTTGGAGTCCTCACAACCCGACGGGCTGGGCACTCGCCCAAATCATTCTCGTCCCCGAAGAACACCTTGACGCCGCGGAGAGAGCGTGGATTGCGTCATATGCGAATTGGGGATATCAACTCCGCAACAAAACTCTCGGCGGACAGGACGAGGGGAAGAGCGGACTGGACAATAGCAAGCCGCCTAAAGGCTACTATGACGGCGTTGAGCAAGGGGAGAAGAAAACCCTCAAGAAGATAGCAATCTTTTTTGATAAGTACCTTGACGTTGTTGTCAAAGGGGACGTCAACAAGATTAAAGAACGTAAACTTGCGGAGTTCAAAGAACTTCTAAAGGGGGTGGACGAATGAGAATTGAAAAACCCGTGACGGAAGGGATGAAAGACAAGGTGAACAGAATGTACTTGGTCTTACGACGCGGCGGATACTTCACCAAAGAGCAACTTGCGGAAGAACTCAACATAAAGAGCGAACGCTCCGTGAGGGACGTAATGTCCACGCTCTCGAAGAAGAAACCGATAATAGCGACGTCCGACAACAGAGGATACAAACTTGCTATGACGACGGACGACCTTGAAGAAGTAGTTCACTCGTGGCAAGAGATAGACAGCAGAATAGACGAACTCGATGCGCGCAGAAAGCAACTCATCGCGTTCTACGACAAATGTATGAAGATGACAGGAAGAGGATGATTATGGCAGCAAGAAAAACGTTAACGTGCAACAGTTTTGTATTCTACGGCTCGTTTTACGAGGCGATAAGCGTATTGCCCGCGGAAAACCAAGCGCACATATACGACGCGATATTCAAGTTCGCGTTTGAAAATATCGAAGTGGAGTTAGAGGGAGTGGAGTTTGCGGTCTTTTCGCTCATCAGACCTCAACTTGTGGCAAATCGTACGAAGTACGAAAACGGGTGCAAAGGCGGACGTCCGCCGAAGAGTGAGGGTGCGGAAAATAACCTAAACGAAACCGAACAAAAACCTAATGAAAACCTAAAAGAAACCGAAATAAAACCGAACGATAACCTAACCGTAACCGAACCGAAACCTAATGAAAATGAAAATGTAAATGATAATGTAAATGTATATAAAGAGAGAGTTCCAGAGAGAAAAGCCACCGCTTTTCATCCGCCCTCACTTGAAGACGTTCAAAAGTATATCACGGAGACGGGACTCGTGCAAGTGAATGCGCAACACTTTATAGACTTTTACGAATCGAAGGGTTGGTTCGTCGGCAAGAACAAGATGCGGGACTGGAAAGCCGCCGTGCGAACGTGGGCGCGGCGAGATAAGCCAGACCACGGATACGTAGAGCGTGATACCGTGACGATAAGACCGGACGTAGATAATTTCGACGAGGTGGACATATGAGAAAGTATCTTCTGACCATCCGCGGAGAAGACGGAAAGTACGGATACGTAGAGCAATACGGACAGAGCAAAGACCACGTTTGGGTTCAAGCCGTAGCGAAGTACGGAAGGGAAAGGGTCGGGACGGTTTATCCGGACGACAAAGCAGGATTGGAGCGCATGAGGCTGAAAGCAAAAGGCATAGAGCGCTTGACAAAATAGAAAGGAGAGGAAGTTATGAGCGAATTAAAACTCGAGGCAGGGAACAAATATCAAAGCATGGTGCTTGAGTATCTGCAAGAAAACGCATCGGACGCACTTGTGGAAAAGATAAACGGCGGGAATAAGACGTTGGACGATTGTTGGAGATATATCACGGCGCAAGCGAGAGCGCAACAAGAGAACGGATGCGCGATGATAGAAGACAAAGTCGTATACGGTTGGGCGGTGCACTTTTTTGAGGAAGACGAAATCGAGGTCAAGCCCGAGAAGAAGAAAACGGAACCGAAACCGATTCAAGCGGCGCCGAAACCCGAGAAGAAACCCGCACCGAAGAAACAAGACGACAGACAAATCTCGCTGTTCGATATGCTCGGAGGAATGGACGATGAAGGTTAAGAGAGTGCCACGCGACGTCGTGAAAGCAATCGAGGAACTGGAAAAGACGCGCATCGGGATAAACAGCGTTCGTTACTACGCTTACTATAACTGCCCGAAAGGGAATCTCATACGACACGGCAAAAGAGATGAACGAACTGGAGAAACAACGCATAAAGGAATTTAAACGCGGTGAGTGGAAACGACAAGAAGCCGAACTCAAGCGCGAGGGAGAGTATATCGCAAAGCAAGGGACGAGTTTTGCGGAGTATAGAGACTATCGTCAAGCGTGCATATATCTCGGACTGGATATGACCGACACGAAGAACAGGTTCCCCGCAGACTTCAAGTATTGGCACGACGTCAGGATAGACGAATACCATACGGCAAAGGCGCAGAACGCAGAGAAGGAGCGTAAAGAGTTGTGGGACAAGTTCGAGGAAGTGTCCGAGAAGTATATGGGATTGCAGTATAACAGACAATCCGATTACGTCGCGGTTATAGCAAGAACTCCTGATGACCTTGTGAGAGAGGGCGAAATCTTGCACCATTGCGTAGGGCGCATGAATTACGACCAAAAATTCGCCCGTGAAGAAACGCTCATCTTCTTCATTCGGACGAAGAGCAATCCGGACGAACCGTTCGTAACCGTGGAATATTCGCCGAGCAAAAAGAAGGTGTTGCAATGTTACGGGGACAGCGATTCGAATCCGCCTCAAGAAGTGAGGGATTTTGTATACGGAAACTGGTTGGCGTACGTCAACAGGAAAATAAAGAAAATAACAAAGGAGGGCAAAGTGGCATGAGAGCAAAAATCTTGATGATGATTATGGTGGCAATTATAGCGGTGTGTACGTTCGTAGCGTGCAACAAGACGGACGACGAGAGGAGCGCGTTTGAAGAGCAAGTGATAGCGCTGGCACTCCGAGACCTCGATACGAGCGCAGAGAGCGTGGAACTTATACTTCTTTCGACCGAAGACGTTCCGTGGCTCGATTGCGAAGTGAGCGACTATCTGATGATAGCGGACGGAAAAGCGTATCTCGTGGGCGTACAACACAACGGGGACGAAATCGAATACGTAGACGTAGAGGGGGAAATAGGAGAATGACGAAAGACGAGATTATTAAAATGCTGAAATTTTGCAGAAATCACAATAATTGTAGCCAATGTGCTTGGCATAATTATATCGGGAGTTGCTCAATGGCGTTAAGCGAAAAAGCCCTCGACCTCATTACCGAGCAAGAGGCTGAAATCGAGCGTTTGAAAGCCGACAATCAAGCGTTGGAAATGTGGAATGAGTGCTATGCCGAAGAACGCAAGCAAGGCTACAAGCAAGCGAAAATCGAGGTGTTGGAAGAGTTGAGAAGAAGAATTGTCGCAGATAAACAATCAAACGACAATGTGGTTATTGTGGCAGAGTACGAAATTTACAAACTTATCGAGGAGGTGAAAGCGGAATGATAACAATAGACGACGCTGGAAACAAGTGGAACTTTCAAAAGTGCGAAAAGAACGGAGTGCCGTGTACTTGTCGGGACTGCCTTGTGAACGAGTGCCGAGAGTTTGAGTGCGGTGAAGTATGCTACGACTGCGATGAATATACCTGTGCAGATTGTGAAAGAAAAAGAGATGAGGAGATTGAAAGATATGATTAAGACGACGATAGAATGGTACACCCCGGAAGAGAGAAAGCCCGAGTCCTCGGAGGCGCTGACTATGTTCAAAAAAAAGTACGACGTGGACGTGTCGCACATAACCGTGTTGAGCGTATATGACGGGCATTATAATTGCTATTCCCGCAACACCGACCACGAGTTATTCCCGGACTACTGGGCTGAAATACCTTGTTTTGATGAAAAGGAGAGTGAAGATGACGCCTAAAGAGATAAAAAACGACTTGAAGACGTTGTCGAAGAGGGCGCAGAGCATCGCAACGTTGCAAAGGGCAATTATGTTCCACGAATACGGCTGTAACGTCGGGGGGAGCATAGAAAAGGTCCGAGCGGAGTATGAATACGCCATAAGCGAGTTTCTCAATCTCGAAGTCAAATACATGGGATTGATAGACCACCTCGAGCCGATGCAAAAAGCAATCATCATAGACCACTATATCAACGCAGAGCCGTTGTGGCGAACGGCGAATACATACGGATATACAGACCGTCACTTATGCCGATTCATAAACGATGCGATATTGAACATGGCAAAGATGACAGGATACGAAGAGGCACGTCGATAACGGCGTGTCTTTAAAATTTTTTAAAACATGTCACAAAATGTCACAGTTGAATGGTTTAAACTTAAGTTGTTCCGATAAGGAGCTCATAATTTTCCCCCTTAGTCAGCGCTTAAAGGGTTGTGCGCCAAAACAACCCTACGTTCTCGGAGTGTCGCCCAGCGGTAGGGAGCGGAAATACAATGGTACCTAAAATCCGAAAAGCGCAGGTTCAATTCCTGCCACTCCGACAAACTATGAATCTCTCCTGTAAGACGGTGCATCTTCGTCAGCCCGGCACGGCGTGAAGGAAGTTGGCGCGGGTGCGCCGTCGCTGTTATCGATATGAAAGGTAGTAAGTATAGCGAAAACGACAGATTAAAAGTCAGGCATCTTTATGCAAAAGGAATGACCACCTCGCAAATAAGCAAGAAAACGGGCATTCCTTATAGCACGTTGGTTGATTGGAAAAGAGAATGCGAAGTTGACGAAACCTTCGTTGAACTCCGCGAGGATTACAAAAAACGCTTTGAAGACACCATTACCGACTGTATTGATAAAGGAACAAGATTGATACAAAAGGCGTTCGGTAGAGCCCTTGACGAAGGAGAGGTATTGGATAGGCTCTTGAAAGATTATAAAAAAGCCTGTGAAGAAGACGGGGAAGAGCCGTCGAAAGAAGAAATAAAGGCACTTGCGAAGAAGATAAGCGCACTCAAGTGCGAAGACACGGCGAAAATCGCAACGACGGTTGGTACGTTGTATGACAAGCGAGCGTTGTCGCAAGGCAAGGAAACGCAGATAGTCGGAGTGTCTTTTGAGGATATGCCCGAATGATGACGCTTGATGAGATTGTGGATAAACGCCGTCATTCGTGGGAAAAGAGGCACGACGTGGCGTACGACCAAACGTTAACCGAGGGAGCGGTGCGATATATCATCGACAATCCCGAATTGCGGGAAGAGATAAAGCAAAAACCGTGGAAACTCGTGCAAATAGCGTTCACGGTTGTGGATAAAAGTCAAAAGACGGTGCCGTTTTTCTTCAACGAGGTGCAATCGGACTTCGTAGAACGGCTCGAGAACCGTAGCGGAAAGCCTTTATTCGTGCTGAAGAGCCGACAACAAGGGTTCACGACTCTTATAACGGCAATCCAGCTTGCATTCGCTATCGTGAAACGGAACTTTTCGGGATTCACCGTGGCAAACGCACAAGCAAACACGGATAGCATATTCAACGATAAGGCGCGAGCCGTGTATGAGAGGCTCCCCGATATATTGAAACCTCGCGAGAAGTATAACAACCGCAAGGAATTGTACTTTGACAAACTAAACAGCTCGTGGCGCGTTGCTACGGCATCGAAGGAACTCGGACGTTCGAAGACGCTTGAGTTTTGTCATTTCTCGGAAGTGGCATTTTACGAGTGTGAAATGTCGGACTTGCAGAAGTCGATAGGAGAGGCGCTGACGCAGAACTCTATCATCGTATACGAAACGACGGCAAACGGTTACAACGAGGCAAAAGACCTGTGGGACAGCGGAACGTGTGAAAATCTATTCTACGAGTGGTGGAGAACGGACGAGTATACAACCGATGATACGGACGTGTTGGACGAACTCCCGGACGCATGGATAAAAGACCGCGCGAAACTGCTCTTATCAAAGGGTATATCGGCAAACAAGGTTGCATGGTACGCGAAAAAGTATATTTCGTATCTCGACAAGGATTCGATAAAGCAAGAATATCCGTGTTTTCCCGAAGAGGCGTTCATCGCAAGCGGAACGTGCGAGTTTGGAAACGACGTAGTCATCAAGAGGATAGAGCGTTGTCGTGGCGTAAAGCCCATAAAGCAAGGATATTTCGATTATTCCATGAGCGTCGAGGAAGACGCTGTCGTAATCGATGATATTCGCTGGGTGGAAGACGAACACGGAGCGATATCGATATATGAAGAGCCGTATTCAGACGTGAAAAAAGGTAAGAAACCGTATGCAATCGGCGGAGATACGGCGGGAGAAGGGAGCGACTATTTCACGGCACAGGTTATAGACAACGTAAGCGGTGTTCAAGTCGCCGTATATAGACAGCAGAAGACGGATGACGACCTCTATGCCGCACAAATGTATTGCCTCGGCAAGTATTACAACAACGCTATCATCGGGATAGAGGTTAACTACGAGTTCGAACCGACGCGACGGCTTGAAAAGGCGAACTATCCGAATCTATACGTAAGAGAGCGCATTGATTCGTTGACGAACCGCATCGAACTCAAACACGGATTCAAGACGACGACGTTGACGCGTCCTGCTATCATAGCAGACCTAAAACGGAAATGGCGTGAGAGCGACGGAGAAATCGTATGCGACGTAGCAACGCTCCGAGAAATGCTCACGTTTGTAAGGAATGAAAAAGGCAAACCCGAGGCAATAGCGGGCAAGCATGACGACCTCGTCATGGCACTTGCGATAGCGCATGCCATAGGGGAGCAGGGCGACCACTGTTTGTTCGACGTTCCCGAAAGAGAGTGGAGTGACGATGATATGGTGGTGTACGGTCTTGGAAGAACCGCCGCAGAGGAGTTTATGGAGTGGTAAAGATGATGAAAAGGCAAAAAGACGTTGAAAAACTAAACGAAAAGTTGGATGCGATTATCAAAGATATAATCGGTCTTAAAGCGCGTGTAAGCGCACTTGAACACACTCCAGAAGAGAGCGTATCGACGGGTGCAGACGCTGAAACGGAGGCAAAAGATATGCTGTACGAATGGATAAACGGCAAAGAGGTAATCCGCAACAATGGCTGATAAAGGTAAATCAAGACAAGAACGCGCCGCCGAGATTTGGAAAGAATACGAGGACGGCAAGCGCTATCAAGCGTACATAAAACTCGATTCCACGATTCGAGAGAATATCAATTTCTACGAGGGCAGGCAATGGGGTGAGTGTGTCACGGAAAGAACGCGTCATTTGCCGCGTCCTGTGACTAATTTCGTAAGACTAATAGTCAACAACAAAATGTCCGCGATGAATAATAAGCCGTGTCGAATTACCTATGAGGCGGATTCGGCGGATAGAGATTCCTCGGACTTCACCTTGTTTTCGGACTATCAACTCAAGGAAATGGGTGCGGATGCGGTTAATCGCAAAGCCGTTTATAACGGAGCGGTAAAAGGCACGTACCTATTTCACATTTATTGGGATGCCGAGGCAAAGGGAAAGAAAGGCAAGATTGTCGGCGGAGTTCGAGAAGAATCCCTCGACCCGCGAAACGTTATCTTCTGTGACCCGACGCAAACGGACGAACAAAAGCAGAAATACATAATCATCGCAACGAGAGAAGAGGTGGAATCGGTAAAAGCGAATCTACCGAAAGGAATCGACAAGGATTTAATCGTTGCCGATGACGATAAAGGCGCAAAGACAAACGACAAAGAGCAGGACGGCACCGAAATGTGCACCGTTCTCATCAAGTATTTCCGTATCGACGGCGAGGTTTATTGCGAAAAGAGCACGAAGACGACCATCATCCGCGATGCATTCCCTCTGCGCCCGGAGTACGAAAGAGTAAAGAAGGATTTATTCGGCAAAAAGGACGAGGCGAACGGGGATTCACCCGACACGACCGAAGACGCCGAGAGAGAAGAATCCGAGTACAGCACGTATAAACCGTCGCTTTATCCAATTGCGGTCGGTCAATACATTCCGCGAGAGGATTGTATATACGGCATAAGCGAGGTAGAAGGGATTATTCCCAACCAAAAGAGTATCAATTTGATGCTTGCAATGCAATTATTCCAAGTTCAGCAAGAGAGCTGGAGTAAATGGATCGTCAAGAAAGACGCACTCAAAGGGCAGGTCATCACGAACGAGCCCGGGCAAATCATCGTCGATAACACGGTTGGCGGAGACGGAATTAAGAGGCTCGGCGGCGGTCAGTTCAACACGGCGGTGATGACGTTTCTCGATAATTTCATGAACTACACGAGAGTTGTGACGGGCGCAACCGAGGTTATGAGTGGCGAGGCAATATCCGCAAATATGAGCGGAGCCGCAATAGCACAATTGCAATCGCAAGCGCAACAACCGAACGAAGAGAACAGAAAAGCGTTTTGGCGCGTGCTTGAAAAGGTTGGGCGCATCCTCGAACAATTCTACCGCATGTATTACTACAACGATACGGAATACAAGCACAGCGAGATAGGTCAAGACGGCAGCCCGACGATGATTACGGATAAGTTCGCCGCAAAGAGATATGAAGACGTCGAGTTTACCGTCGTAGCAAAGGTTTCGTCGGGAACGGCAAGTTCTCCCGCAGGGGACATTACGGTCATAGACCAGCTGAAAGCGGAAGGGCTTATTACGACAAAACAATGGCTCGAGGCGTATCCTGCAGACGCTCTTTCGGACAAAAATCACTTGATAGAACTCATAAAGCAAGCGGAAACGAACGAGTTGACTAAATTGCGCGCGTTGGTGGAAGAGAGAAATCAACAAATCGCATCCTTGACGGCGGCGTGTCAAAACGCGGAAAAACCGCTTAATGCCGTTCAACAAACCGCAAACGAAAACAGCGAACTCAAAAAGGATATGGCACTCTTGTATAACGAGTTGCGAAAGTATACCAACGACAATCAGTCGCTTGCGTTGCAAAACAAGGAATATCACGACGACGCATCTATGTTCGCGGACGTAATCGCAAACTCGGCGATTTTAGCGGACGGAGAATAATAAATTATCGCACCGATAGCGGAAACATGGAAAGGACACGAAATGGACGAAGAAGTCAAGACTGCGCAAACAAACGACGACGTAAACACCGAGGTGGCTGACGAAGAATCAACCGAAACGACCGAGGAGACTACGCAAGGTCAAGAGAGCGAATCGCAGACCGCTCCCGATGCAAACCAGCAAAAGCCCGCACAATCCAAAGAGAAGAACGCGGAATTTGCAAGAGCAAGGCGTGAAAGGGAACGCGCGGAAGAAATCGCGAAAGCAAAAGCAGAGGCGGAAGCGAGTGAGCGCGTTAAAAACGTTATCGAATACGTCAAAACGAATCCGTATACGAATAAGCCCATAACCGACGCCGAAGGTGTCAATCAATATTTGCGCATGAAACGCATAGCAGACAACGGCGGAAATCCCGTAGAGGACTACGCAGATGAGATTGACCGCGAAAGCAATGCGAAACGAGAAGAAGAGGCGCGTCAAGCGGAGAGCAAAGCAAAGATTCAATCAGACGTGAAAGAGTTTAAGCAAGCGCACCCGGACGTTGACCTAACAGACCTTCTTTCGTCAGACGAATTGTTCCGCATGCTTGTAGAAACCGAAATTGGCAACGGAGAAAACGAAAACACTCTCAACGACGTCTATGACAAGTACGTTGCTATCAAGAGCAAGTACGAAAAACAGGCAGAAAAAAAGGTTGTAGAAGACGTTGCGAAGAAACAGTCCGGCGTTGGTTCTGCGAAGAGCAGTGCCGCTGAAAAAACGCTGACGAAAGCAGATATTCTCAAGATGCCATACGAAGAAAGACGAAAACTTTTCGTCGAAAACCGCGCTTTATACGAAAGTGCAATGAAAAAGTAAAAGGAGATAACAAAAATGGCAACTGGTATTACCAAACAAGCAAACACCATAGTGCCCGAGATAATGGGCGACATGATAAACGCAAAAATAGAAGCTCTTCTCAAAATCACGCCTTACGCGAAGGTAGACACTTCTCTTGAGGGCGTCCCCGGCGACACGAAGACCGTTCCTTCGTGGAATTATATCGGCGATGCAGAAGACGTGGCGGAGGGTGAAGAAGTCGACCTCACTCAAATGACCTCTGCGTCTACAAAGTTTACGATAAAAAAAGCAATGAAGTCTGTCGGCGTCACTCAAGAGGCAATCAATTCCGGTCTTGGAAATCCCGTTGGTCAGGCAGAAGCGCAACTTGCCAAGTCTATTGCAGGCAAAGTCGATACCGACGTTTTGGAAGCGGCGTACACTGCAACTATGACGGTTGGCGACAATACAACTGAAATCAGCTATGCCGCAATAGTAGACGCAGTAACCAAATTTGAGGACGAGGAAGACGGAATCGAAAAGGTTATATTCATCCATCCGAAGCAGGAAACGGCTCTTCTCAAAGACGAAATGTTCTTGTCCGCGGACAAGTTTACTTCCGGCGTGGCGGTAAATGGTGCAATCGGCAAAATTGCGGGTTGCTGGGTCAAGAAGTCTAAAAAGGTTAAGCTGGATACGGACCACTATGTGTGCCCCATCATCAAAATGGAACCCGATAGCAAGGAAACCGAATACACCGAGGACGAATTGCCGGCGCTCACTATCTTCCTGAAGAAAGATACCGATATCGACCACGAGTGGTTCCCGAAGAAGCAACAACACGATATTACGGCGGCGCGTTATTATGGTGTAGCCCTTACTAACGCGGCGAAAGTTGTCCTTGCAAAATTCAAGGCGTAATGACAAAACGCGCGCAGGCATAGCTTGCGCGTGAACGTAGCGGCGTGGAGTAGAGGGAACTCGCTTGTTTGGCATAGTGCAAGAGACGTGCGTTCGAATCGCACCGCCGCAACCAAAGGAGAATGTATGACTATCAACGATATAGAAAAAGCCGCGCTCTCGATAATGTTTGCGAACTACGAGAACGACTTGACGGAAATGAATATGGACGACGTTCGCGACGAAGAGTATTTGAAGTACACCGTGAACATGAAGCCGTGTATTAATCGCGCGTTGACAAGGATTCAGCATGCGGGAGTTCTGCCACTACAACGAGAGGAAATCACCTATCAGACGGCGTGCGACAAGTCTGGATACAATTCGCGATACAAACTCGACGAGATAAGTCCCGATATATTCGAAATCGTTCACATAGCAAAAGAGGGTGTATACGCGTATGAACCCGCGGTGGAGTATTTCATCGAGGCTGGCACTCTCGTGATAAAAAGCCTTGCGACGGGAGAGAAATATATTCTTGTTTATGTGCCGAAGGTCAAAAAGATATCGCTGACGGCAGCGTCTGGAACCGAGGTGGAAGTGCCTGACGAAATAGCCGAACTTATACCGTATTTTATCAAGGCAGAATTGTTTGAAGAGGACGAGCCCTCGTTGGCAACGCAAGCAAGGAACATATTTGAAGCGTCGCTTTCTGCGCTTACGCATGGCAATTATAGTTTTCAAGGTGGTGTGCGGAATGTATTTTGATACGGACGTTGAGTTAAAAGACCGCAAAAGACTGGTATTAAAGGGCTTTAGGGGCGTGGATGCCGCAAGTCCTATGTATGCCGTTGATTCCTATCGCGCATCTGCTATGAGAAACTTCATCAGTAAAGACGGTAGCAACCATAAGCGTCCCGGTTGGAATCAAGTTTTAGGGGTCAAAGATTTGCCTATAAACGGATATTTCAAATTTGTGCTTGCCCACGAAGAATTGGAAGTCGTGTATGCGGGCACCGAGTTTCATATCAAGAGAAACGGCGAATGGGGTAGAATGGAAGGCAACAAAGCGTCGATTTCTAATAACGTTGATACGAGCAGACTTAAGAATTGCGCCGTTCAAATGTTCATCGACAACGACCGCGCATATTTCATAGGGTGTGGTGATTTTCTTGTTCTCGGTATATACGACGGGGAATTGCAGTTTAGGCGTGTATATAACGACGATTGTACCTACGTCCCTACAACGACGGTAAACATTTCTCCCGAAGAAACCGACTATTATGAGGACGGCTCCGTGGTTGAATACGGGGCACGTCAATCGTTCCGAGACGTAAATATTCTTACGTCGAGCAGGATAAACACGCTTATAGGCAGTGATTACTATATGAATACTGCCGAAGCAGGCGAACTCGCGGCAACGCCCGTAGTGCGCACGTATAAACTCGACGGCGAAAATTTCGACAGCAACGGATTTAGCGTAATTGCTCGTGATTATGACGCCGAAACGGGAAAGAGTACCGAATACGCATTAAAAATAGGCAATAAAATCAACGACGGGACTACCGTCACGAGAAACGTTACCAATGAAGAAAGTGTCCTCGGTAAAAGCCTTCGTTTTGATACGACGGTGAAGAAGATTAAAGATATAGGTCGCTATGATGAAACTTCCCAAAAGTTCTATATAGTAAAAACAGACAATTTCTCCGTGTTTTGCCAATTTGCGGGAGATACAAACACAATCATCTTGCATTATGAATTGGGAAATGAGGGACGTAAAAAAGTAGCAGTGGGCATACGCCCTAATGAAAATGAGCCATATTACATTAAATGGACCAGCGATGCAGATAAACCTATCGATATTGATGGAGTGGACTCGGCAACCATCACGGACACGTACAACGCCGGTAAATCAGGGTGGAACATTACCTTTGACGGAATGCCCGCACGAAAATATACAATAATCAACGAAGAAATCGCAAGCGACCCGTCCGAGGATGCCAAAACTTGTGCAAATGCGCGCAAGTGGGGAGAGGTCGATTTTGACAAGGGCGAAATTGCGTTAACGGTGCATCCGCAAACGATTTCGGGCGAGGCGAACATAACGGTTACAGTTCGCTATGACGATTCCGAATATGCAGAAAGAATACTTGATGCGCGTTTTGGTGCGTTGTTCGGAACAAGCGGCAATGCAAATACGCTTTTCGTTTCAGGTTGCGACGACTTCCCGAACTATGATTTCTGGAGTAGCGCCGAAGATTTTACGTATTTCCCCTCGAATAATCTCTGTTCAATCGGGACGAGTAGCACGAAAATAATGGGCTACCAAAGGCTTGGTGACGATTCTCTCGCAATATTCAAAGAGGGCAGTGTTTCGGAGCCTACGCTGTATATAAGGACGGGTATCGGCACTACGATAAGCGAAGACTTTTCGGGCGTGCAAGAGGGTTATTATCTAACCGCAGGTAAATATATTACGCAGGGCGCCGTGTCGCGCGACGGAATAGGCATGCTCAACGGCGACGCTTTGTTTTTGTCGAAACAAGGGGTGTACGGCGTTCAGATTAACAGCGATTCTATCGCGATTGAACAGCGTGTTGCGAAAGAGCGTAGCAGATTGATAAATCCGTTGCTTAAAAAACACAAAGACTTGTCGCATGCGGTCAGCATCGTGTACGACAACAAATTCTATATAGCACTCGACGAGTACGTGTACGTAGCGGACGCGCGTTTTGTGTTCACGCAAAGCGGTGATATGAGCGATACGTATAACTATGATTGGTGGGTATGGGACAATTGTCCTGTACGCAGATTCTTCGTGGTGGATGATGCGCTATATTTCGGCACGGCAGACGGGCGTATATGCGTGTTCGACGATGAGTTTGAGGATAGGACCTATGAGAAACTCGATGAAAACGGCGGATATTCTTTTGACATATCGAATCATAGAGTTCAATGCAACGATAAAAAAATCAAATTTTCCGACGATGATTTAGCATGCTTCAAGGGGAATATATATAGGCTTTTGCTTGAAGTAGACGGGAGTGACCGTTGCGGAGAAGTCGATATAAAAATAACTGTAAGCGATGATGATGCGAAAAAACTGTACGAAGGACAAGAAGTGTACGCGGATTCAATTGACGGAACATGTATCGACGTCGATACAAAATATTTTGTTACCGACATTACGTCCGAAATTATAGACGGAGAGGTGACGAACTCGTTTTATTTGACAACCGAGAGCGGGGAGAGGATTCAGCCTAATGGCAGTTTCAGATTGCTGTGTGATATAAGCGGCGAGATAGTGAAAGTCAAGACGGAAACGGATACAAAAAATAATACGACTTTGACGTATATTAAGCCTTGCAATCGTTATAGCGGAGAAGAATACGTGCTTGCAAATTACAACAACGGCACGGTGAATGCTTGCGTTTATAAGTGCTTTATAAAAAACGTTGTTGCGGAATGGTACACTCCGATTATGGATATGGGTGCCAGCGATTACATAAAAACGCTCACAGGGATTACCGTCGCGGCACAACAAATCACAAACGGCATCGTCAAAATCGGTTGGGAAACAAAAAACAAAAACGGTATAAAGGAAATCGATTCGAGAGGGCTAAACGTTTTCGATTTTAGCAACCTTGATTTTGGGAACTTCACGTTTAACACGGGTTTTGAATCTGCGTACACAAAACGAATGAAAACGTCGTTCAATTACATTTTGTTTAGGTTTGTATCGGATAGCAATTGCGACTGTTGCGTGTACAGCCTGACGATAGAATACAAGTTCAACAGAAAGAATAAGGGGGTATGGTAATGGAACGAATCCCTAAAATCACGGAAGAGCAAAGACTTCTTATGCAAAGGCTTTCGGTGTATGCGTTATCCACGCGCCCGTCCGAGCAAGGCAAGAAAGAAATGGACGTCAAGACGGCAATGTATGCGCCGATAGGAAAGGTGTGCGATTTCATCGATGCAATAGTAGATGCGGCGAACGCGGCGATAGACAGCGTGCATACGGACGTTGAAAACATAGAGCCGACGCAGTACGTCAAAGACGAAATAACGACCTCGGTCGATTATACGCTGGTTAACAATGCCGTCAAGACATATAGCGCAGTGGCGAGTAGCGTCAAGATAATCGTTCCGGAGGACGTCGAGGCGGGATTTAATTCGGCGATAACGTTTTTTACGGGAGATTCGCCGCTTCACGTTACGTTCGTAAGCAACGGGAAAATTGTCAAACTGTTCCAGTATGGCGCAAACGTAGGCGAGTATAACGCGTCCAAAAACGCGCGCGTTAACATGTATGCGTACTCGAACGACGGCGAATATGTCGATATCTTTATATTCGAGGCATAGGAATGAAACATAAAACTTATCTCGAAAAAATAAAGCCGATGCTATATGCGATGACTCTCGATTATAGCATAGTGCCTAAATGCGTGTTAGAGGTGCTTTTCAGCGGCGGAGTGTTTGCGGATAATCTACGCGGGAAGTTTTTCAGCGGAGAAATCGACACTCAAATCACGCTTGAAACGGCAAGTGCGGAGAATAATGCGGGCGTTGAAACAAGCGGGGCGGTGCAATGCGAGATAGATACGGAAACGATAACGACGGAGCCGCATCCCGCGAAAGATGTCGAGGGCATAGACGCCGTTGTTATAGATGAATTGATAGAATGTGCGACCGTAGAGCGAGGCTGGTGTAATGCGCTCAAAAATGCGCTTGCGCAATGTGTTCAAACGAACGAGGTCGCTCCGTCGGTGCACGTCGGTAAAAATCCGACAGCCTTCCTCGAAGAAGACACGGAGTTTTCCGTCGGCATAAACACAAACAAGGAACACGCTATCGATATCGTGCAATCCAACGAGTTCGATTTCAACGTGAATTTGAACGTGCTCCGACTTGCGCTGAAAGAAGTGATGAACGCATATGCGGAACTTGTCGATGAATTTGCGGTTTGCATAGAACACCCGGAGGCGAAGTCCGCCGTGGCAGAGTATGATTTTGTATCGGACGTAATAATCACGGCAAATAAGCACGGCGCCAAGAGAACCGCGCCGAACATAGCAATAAATATTCAACCCGACGTCATCGTTCAAAGGATGCGTTGGGCAAGGCTCGAAGATTATAGAGGGAAAACCCTCAAAGAAGTGTTCGAGAACAAAACGTTAAAACAAGCATGTTTAGTGCTTATATAAAAATAAAAGTCAAAGGAGAAACAATATGGCAGGCAAAATATCACCGGCAGTGAAAAAACAGATTTTGGACGAAATTTTCGGCGTTACTAATACGCTTCAACTTGGAGATGCTTATCTCGGTGCGGGGCTCGCGTCATCCACTCCGTCAATTAACACCTCGCATTTTTACACGGGCTTTATAGAACCAAGCGCAGGATACGGATGCGGAAGAGAAAAGGTCGGAAATTATGCGCAAAGCGATTCTATATTTTTCAACGGCTTGACCTACGGCGACGATGGTTCCGTAACAGTGAAAAACTCTAAAGAAATTAAGTTTGACACGTATAGGGGAACAAGTGCTATTTCGATAAAATACATAGTTTTGTACGGGAGTAAAACCGCGACAACCGCAACGTTGTATTTCGAACTTGAAACCCCGATTACGCTAAATCCGAACGAACTTCTCGTAATCCCCGTCGGACAAGCATCGTGTAAAATGCTCTAAAAGAGGTAATCTATGGCGACCACAAGCAAAGGACTATATATCTTGAACGAAAACACCGACAATATGCTCGCAGAATTTGTGCGTTTGTTCGGTGAGGATAATTCAAACATACATAAAATCGACGACTTAATCGTTGACCTCGAACAGAAAATCCCGTCAAAAGATGAGATTACTGGAACGAAAGTCAACAATGCCACTCACGCCGATGAGGCGGGCAAAGTGGGAAGTTCGTTGGGTGTTTCATCCAATCTCGGCACGAAATCCTATAACGGAAGTTCGGTGCTTATTATCGCATTCGATGATTCGTCGTTTTTGGCGAATCAAAATGGCGCGCAAATAAATATTAAACTCAAGCCTACGGGTGTGCAAGGGGGAACGTACAACAAAGTAACCGTGTCCGAGGAAGGCTTGGTGGTCGCCGCTACGCAAGAAGATTACGCAACAAAAGAAGAGGTTGATAAAAAACTCGACAAAACGGGAGGAACGATAGAAGGCAACCTTGCCGTCGGCGGCAATTTGACCGTGGGCGGTGAAACGTCCATAGTCGATGCAAAGCATTTACAGGTGGAAGACAAGATAATCGAAGTCGCGAAAGACAACACCGAGCCGCTTACTTCCCCTGCGGGCATCGTGGCACCGAAATACGACGGAGAAAACAGCGGCGGAATCGTGTTTGATTCGAATGGTATCGCATACGTCGGGGACGTGAAACGCGACGATAAAGGCAACGTCATATCCGATGAAAGCGATTTACAAGCACTTGCAACGCGCGTAGGGCTCAAGGACGGCGAACTCGTCAAGTATGATGCCGAGAAACAAACGCTTGTTCCCAACGACGTTGCGTATCAATCCGTGGCGGATAATAGTCTTAAGACGGAGAATAAAAAGATTCCCGATGCAATAAACGAATTGTTTGACAAGTCGGGTGAAACGAATTTATATCTTGCCACTAACAGCGAAGAGGTCGAGAAACTTTTGACCAATGACAACGTGGGCAAATATGTGCGATACGTTGGAAAAACGTCTACGTATGAGCCTATAGTTTTAGGGAACAAATTGTCAAAGGTGTATTTTAATATTGGCAAAAGTCCTGAAGAAGTGGACGCACTGCTTGCACAATTAGACTGGGATAATCCGGATAAAGACCACGGCGAGGGCAACGAGATTATATACAAACAAATATATCTACTCAATAATTTAGCCGCATGGAAAATTAAAGGGACAATAGACGACACGTATTATGACGGTTTTGCGCTTGGTGATATGGATAATGACCTAACCTGTTTGTGCTATGCATCTAACGATACGCTTGCGAACGCCTTTCTCAAGGGAGAACGTGGCGGTTGGAACGAAAAATTACAAACAGAGTGGAGGAAAGCAAGATTTCCGTTAACTATTACACGTGTCGGCATATGTCAACAAATATGGGGGCAACTCATATCGAAGAGCGCAGATTTCGCCGGGGCAGTTTGTCCGATTGAAGTCGGGGACACTATCAAAAAGGTGTATTTTAATACCGCTATAGACCCCGACCTTGAGAAAATAACCGATTGGACGGTTATGGCTGAGGAAGAAGGCGTTTATAGAATCGATTGCAAGGCGATTTTTGAAACTTCGAACCCCGACGTTACCATTCAACTTATGCGTCAAATAGACCTCCAGACAGATGAAAGGCAATATGTTATTATTCAAGGTCCTGTTTTAGACTCAGAATATGCTGTGTGGGCATATGGCGCAACAATAAAGCCCTCTGATATGGGATTCGACCATTGGGGGTGGCAGATAAGTTCTATGACGTTTGCGGAAAGCGGAACGGTAACAAGCATTGCCGAACAGCAAAACATATGGGGCGAATACATATCCAAAGAATCGTTCGGAGTAAAGGACGGCGAGTATAAGACGGGAGAAGTGTATGAAATAGTTGCACGCGAGGCATATGAGCCTATTTCGGCGGGCGACGTGCTTTCGGACTTGTATTTTGCCACCGACAAGACAACGGCGCAAACCGATGCTATTTTCGACCAGCTCGATTGGGATAATCCCGATGCAGAAAATACGGCTGCTTCTTGCACGACGAAATATCTATATCTTCTAAACAACAGATTTGCGGTTTTGAAGAGAATATATGAGAGCGGAGAATATGGATATGCATTCGGTTTAGATAGCGCTTTCTTGTATTGTTCCAACGAACGAATATCATCGGACTTTGAGTCGGACGGTGTTGGATGGAACGTTTATTACTGCAATGAGATTAGTACTATTTTAAGCGGAGAAATGGTGGTCGATGCCGTTGGAGCGAATCAAAACGTTTGGGGGCATCTCATATCGAAGAGCCCTGATTTTGCTGATAGCATAGCCTTGAAAATTTCGGTCAAACAAGTAGAAAACGGCAGTGCTTCGGGGATCATCGCGGGGAATTCAGATAAAAGTGGTGGCGAGTTTATCGTGGCTGAATCGGTAGAACCCTACAAAACTGCTGAAAATATCGGGAAATATGTAAACCAAACTTCGCCGAAGCCCAATAGCATACATGTTGGAACAGTGCTTGAAGTCCCGCCGTTTTTCAATACGGCGTTGAAAGAGTCTGAAGTCGAAGATTTACTGTCGCAGCTGGATTGGGAAAGCGAGGAAGTTTCTACGAGTGGTTTTGGCAAGGCATTAGCCTTGTTCAAAAATGATTCTGGTGTTGGTGTTTTTGCTGTTAAAATTGACTACACATACGAAGAAACTATGTATAAAGGGTATACCATTTGCGCAGGACATTCAGGTGCGCCGAACGATTATTTCTCAAGTAAAAGTTTAATGCCGCTTTGGAACTTGTTTGGTACAGCCTATGCCAAAATGTTTGACGATAACGGCTGGAACGTGTATGGGATTCATTTCGCACAAGACGTTAAAGAGTATCCAATTACCGTGACGGCTGTCGGCGTACAACAAGAAATCTGGGGGCAACTCGTGTCAAACGACCCAGCGAACTTCCACGCACAAGTTTATGAAATCGCTGGCACTTCGGATAACCCAACAGCAGAAAAAATAATGAAACTTCCTGTTCCAACCGCTGACGACGTCGGGAATATGCTGATTGTCGATAGCGCAAGCGGGCAGTATAAAGTTTTGCACAAATATAAGTATGAGAATGACGACGTGGATGGGAATACGAAAGAAGTGTGTGAAGTTATTATGGATATCGCTAAAGTTGGACATATCATAAATCCCGTGGAGTTCCATTTTGAGGGGTTAACACCTACGTTCTATGGCTCGATTAAAACATATGACGATAAAAACGGGTCTTATGGTTTTCGTTCTTGTGGGCTAACACACGGAACCACTGTCAAAGTAGGAGAAGAAGATAAAGAGGGTGGAGAACCAGGAGAAAAGGTCGATATATATGGTCCTATAGTGTACTCACTGTCTGCTGGTATTGGAAAAGGGTATCAGTCAGGATATTCCAATCGGTGCAACGGCTTTGAAGTTACAGAAAATGGGATCGCAATTAAAGACTATACATTGACCAAGATTGGTTTTGAATATTACAGCACGTATGAGGTGAAGTATGTCGGCTGAATTTTATAAAAATCATAAACAAGTCACAAAATGTCACACCTGATTATTTTATAATCAAAGGTAAGGAGCACGTATATGGAAACAAGTGAATACATAGGAAACATAATTTTGTACGTCGGGGCGGCGATTGCCGCTCTCGGCGGTTCGTCAATCGGCATCGGTGCGATTTGTAAGTGGCTTAAAAAAGTCATATCTTCCGCGATAGAGAAGTTGACGTCTACAAAGGGCGATTACGACGTAGAAACGACCAAGCTCGCAAGTGTTGCGAAGAAAGTGGACGGAGCGGGTGACAAACTGTTGCAAGTGGGCTCGGTTCTTGAGAGTTTCGGCGATGAGTTGAACGCGATGAAAGCGAAGACCGACAATTCGAACGAGCGGATAGAGGCACTTGCGCAAGTGTTATCGATTATGGTCAGGCAAAATCAGTACATGATTGCCAACGGCACCGCAAAAGAGTGCGTAAAAATACTCGAGGGCGAAAAAGACGTCGTTTCGACGGGAGTAGGTAAAAATGAGTAGCGAAAAGAAGATGAATCCGTCGGTCAAGAAGGTGTTGCTTCAGGTTTCGGGATTTCTTGCATCTATCGCGCCTATTGCGGTTATTCTCGGGTTGAAGTGGGATACGTATACGGCAACCACGACGTCGTCGATTTCTCTCGGTATCGGCGGTGCGATTTCGCTCGTGTTGATTTTGATAAAGTCGCTCGGGAAAATCCCGAAAAACATTCATCCGATAATCAAGTACGTCGTTGCGCTCGTTCTCGTTTTTGCGCTTGACCCTATAATACAGGACTTGAAATTGTTGTTATGCGCCGCTATCGTCGGTGAACTCATCGACTTGCCGATAGAGCATCAAGTCAAGGCAACGCAAAAGGTGATAGACCAAAAAGCGACGCTATCTGCGGTTGACGACCAAACGCAAACTATCATAGACGCAATCAAAAATAGCGGGAGAGTGTAATGGAAACGAAACTCGACAAATTCAAATCGGGAGTAATAAACAGCGCGGGGTTCATAGCCGTATTCGTGATAGTCGCGATATTTATGGCTAAAAACTTCGTGGAAATCGGGGAAACGGGCAAATCCGTAAGTGAGATAATCGCGGACGGCATTTTTTCGCTTTTATTCGGTTGGGTAATCAAAATGCTGTTGGGATATCAAGGCATATTGTCGGGGATGAATTCCAAATCGGTGTCGGCGACAATCGACGCACACGGCGCAACGGTGAAGAAGATAGAGCCGTTTTTGCCGATGCTCCCGTCGTTTTGCGAAAAGGAAAACGCGGAATTGCGTATCAAAAAACGCAAACTCATCTTGTCCAAAGAACTTCTCAATTATGAAGACGTTTTTTGCGACGACCCGACGCGTCTTGACGCCGTGATTGAAGAAAAACTCAACAACATACGCAGTGAATCGTGTATTGACACGAACGATATACGCTCGAAAATGCGTGCGTTCAAGGTTAAGCGCATGCGCAAACACAAGAAAAACGCAATACTACGTTGCGTTAGAAGAGCGAACAACGTGCATTTTGTGGAACTCACGCAACACTCTTTGACGACGGACGGCGGGAATAACGACAATCCGTTCAAATTTCCCGAATCCATGTCGAAGCATATGTCGAAAAAAGCGTTGTTGTCACTGCCGATTGCGTTCGCGTTTGCCGTCGTGTTCGGTTATTACGGATATAGGGTTATAGACAATCCGTCGTGGGCAACGGTTATAGGCGGACTTATTCAGATAGGCTCGTTGTGCGCCGTAGGGACGCTCCAACTCATCAAAGAGTTTCTCTATACGACGGACACTTATCGCAAAGGCATAGTGCGGAAGATAGACGTACTCGAGCGATTTTTCGCAGAGGCGTCGGAACTCAAGAAAGAAAACAAGGCGTTTTACGTCCCCGAAGAAATCATAAAGATAAAACAAACACAAAACGAGGTCGATTATGGCAAGGAAAAAAGCAACCAACATATTAAACCAATACTTGGATGAATCAGAAGTAAATAAAGGCGGTTTTAATTCGGTACAGGTAAATCCGCGCTGGCAGACAATGACGCTCCCGACTGCGAACATGTATATGGAAGCGAGTGTGAGTAGTGAGACGGAGCCTGCAAAAGAAACTCAACCCGCGGAAGAGATTCAAGCAATTAAAAGCGAAGCACCAGTCAAAAATTGGCTATCGAGCGTAGATCCGGATACAGATTGGAGCAACGCAAAGATAACCGATTATTCCACCTTGAACGAACTCGTGGCGGCGGGCAAACTCTCGAACGACCAACGCGCAGAGGGACAAATTTTGTTCCAAAACTATATTTCCGACCTCAACGCGCAGAACGTGTACAACAAATCGGTTGCGACGGCGGAGAACGAGGCACGCAAGCAAACGGCGTATAACGACTATATCGCGAGCAAAGTCGCATCATATCTTGCAGAGGTGCAGGGGAACGCGGGGCTCGAGGGCTACGGCGGTGTGACGCAAGGACAAGCAATCAGCCTTGCCAATATGCATCAAGCGGAACAGCAGGAAGTTGCGACGGCGAAGAACTCGGCGAAACAATCCGCATTGAGCGCATATCAACAAGCGTTGCTTGAGAACAGCCAAAACTACACCGACCAATATGGTACGCTTATGGCGGCGCGCGACGAAAAAGCGGACAACGATTACAACAATTATCTTCTCGACGTACAAAACTATATTGAAAAATCGCTCGATGAGGACGGGAAAATATCGCAGACCGATTACCAAAAGGCATCAGATTATATAGGTGATCTCAATGTAACGGATTCCGTCAAACAACGGCTTGAAGACTATATCAACCTCGCATATGAAGATAGCGTCATCACCGACGAAGAGCAGTCGGCAAAAGAAAGACAGACTAAAGTTGCTGAAATCAGTGCCCTCACAAAAGACAATTATGATACATATCTTGCAGGACTTACCGATGCGCAAAAGGTGGAGTATAAGACGGAACTTGATAAGAAAGAAAGTGAACTTTATCCCAAAGGACGGAGCGAATATATTGGAAGAGCTACTTACAACTCCGATGGTTCATATACCTTTACATACAACGGTCAGAAATATAAAGCGCTCGAGCGTATCTATGAAAATCCGTTAGGCTCTGATACCGGAACATTTACAAAAAAAGAGGCGGAAAACTGGAATATTGTATCACCGAAGGATCACGATTACAAAGATATGATCGCTGTCATAAAAGACACAGTATCATATTTTTATGTCAAACGAAATGGAAAATGGTACTACCTTTGCAATACTAATGAATCCTCAAGATGGGCATAAAAAATGGCATATACATACACAGGAACACCAAATCAGCGCATAGAGCAAGCAAAGCGCAGAATATCAAACGAGGAGAGCGTGGCTATAAGTCCCACGCTTTCAGCCTATATGCAAGCAGCGGAAGAGCAGAAGGTGCAAGAGGCGCAGAACGTCAAATCCGACGCAAGCGTAGGTGAACGCATAGGCGACACCCTCGGTGACGTCGCGAAGAACACTCTCGACGGCATGCTCAAGGCGGGCGAAGGATTGCTCGACTTTGGCGCAAGCACCATAGGCGTGATTGCGGGTTGGTTCGGGAACGACGACCTCAAGCAAGACGCGGCGAACTGGGCATCGCGAGACCTTGTCGGCGAAATGTGGGAAGAGGGCAGGAAGAATGGTCTTGACGTTGATTTCGAGAACTCTTTCATCAACGATATGTCCGAAACGGGGCAAAATATCGTTCGCGGAGTTGCGCAAGGTGTAGGACAGATGCTACCTATGGTTGCCGTAACCGCTCTTACTGCAGGCGCAGGCGGAGCAGCCGCGGCGGCGGGCAAGATAAGCGCAACGGCGGCAAAAGGAATCGCAAAAGCGGGGCAAGTTGCAAACCTCGTCGGGCTCGGCATGTCTGCGGCGGGAACTTCAACGGAACAAGCCTTGAATTATGAGTTCGTGGATGAAGACGGCAACGTCAGGCGCACTTCTCTTGACAAAGCGTATCTTTACGGACTTGCATCGGGCGGTGTTGAAATGGCGACCGAAAAACTCGTCGGCGGTGTTTTTGAAAAGTTCACAGGTTCTGGTATTGCAGACAAACTTATCAACAAACTTGCGAAATCCGCGAAGTTCAGCAAGGCGGTTCAATTTGGGCTTAACGTCGTCGGCGAAGGCGTGGAAGAAATGGTGTCCGAGGCGGTTGGCAATACGCTTGAAACAATATACACGTCGTCGGACGGCAAAATGCACTGGGAAGACCCGAATATCGAAGACGTGTTCATTTCCGGTGTAGTAGGCTCGCTCACGGCGGCGGTTATGGGCGGAGCGGAAGTCGGCGTGCGCAAAATGTCGAACGTACAAACGGCACAAGACGCATATCTCGACTACGAAAACACTCAAAAGAAAGCGGACAACCTATCTCGTCAAGGCAAACTCGACGAGAAGGCGCTCGCTCAAATGGATGCAGACGCAAACAAGAGCCTCGACACGATTTCAAAACGCTACCAAAGAGCGTCCGAAAAAGGTCGCGAAAAGATGCTGAAGTCTATTCCTGCGCTCGAGAAACTTCTCAACGAAGACGGTACCGTTCGCAAAGTCACGCTTGATGAGGGTGCTACCGAAATAACCGCAATGCAAGCGAAAGACGCAATGTCGGGTTCGCTTGCTTTGACGCGCAGAAATGAAGTCGCAAATAAACTTAACGCTCTCGGAAAGGCACTAAATCAAAATTTGACACTCGCGCAAAATATGGATGAAACGCAATCCAAAAACATGAAGTTGTTGGAAAAGGCGTTGAATCTCACGGGCAAGAAGAGCGGTGTTCCTGCAAAAGTTGTAGTAGTGGAACATATAGGCTCAAGCAATGCGCTTTTTGCCGGCGGAGATATCGTATATATATCAAAGGACAGGCTATCGGACGCAAATAATACGGCGCGTGCCTTTATGCACGAATCGACGCACTTTGCAGAAAACACACCCGAATATGAAAGGTGGAAAAAGTTAGTAGACGGAATTGCATTAAAAGACGGCAAGACTTTGTACGATACCGCTCTTGACTTGGTTCGTCGGTTGGAATACAATATAGACGAAAACGCGTGGGAGAAAGAGAAGAACGGCGGAACGCTAACACAGGCGGAGAAGGACAGCAACGACCTCTTTAAGAGTGAGATTTATGCGCACGCAACCGAAATGTTGCTTGGCAGTGAAGAAATCGTAAACAGACTCGTGAACGAAGACCGTAGTCTTGCACGCAAGGTGCTCACGAAGATAAAAGACGCGGCGAAAATCATCGAGGAGACGTTCAAAGGGAACGATGAGGCAGTCCAAACGCTCAAGCTTATGCGCGAGGCGGAAAAGCATTTCGCAGACGCTCTTGCGGCAAGCGGAACGGGATATTATCACGGCAAAGAAAACGCACGCAAAGCGGCGCAAAAGCAAGAAAGCAAACGCAACGAATTCAACACCCTTGCTATGCAGTGGGCTTTCTCTGATAAAACAGAAATCGGAGAGCAAACTGTTCGTTTCCGCGGAGATAAAGCGGTTTTGATTGAGAGAACAAAAGACGGCTATATCGAGGTTAAATCTCAAACACAAAAACAATACAACAATTTATGGGATGAAGCATATGAGCACAATGACCAAATCAGAAATAATAGCGTTTATGAGAGTATTGCAAGCTATGAAAGTGAGGAAGGAAACGGGAGTTTTCATAGCGGCGGAGATGGAAGACAATCGGGAGAAAGCGGACGAGATGGTCGAGTTTATCAAGAACAATCAGGACGCAACGGAAACGCAATTGCTCAAGAAAGCGCAGGAAATCAATCAGAAATAAAGGAATCCCGTCGCGGATACGCAGGGCGCAATCCCGCAGACGTAACCGAGCAAGAATACAATCATCACTATTGGGCTGTCGCAAACGACGTGCTGTCTACAAAGGAAAGCGGAGCGTTGCGTAGTGCAGTCGGTGAAATCAATCAAGGGGCGTACTATCCGCAAACCGCAGACGGCAAATATATGGTAGCCGTCGGGGAAAACGGCGTCCTCAACAAGATAGTCTTCACGGACGGCGGACAAGAAGCCTACTCCGTTGAAAAGGTTATCGAAATTGACTTTGATAACGAGACAGATTTAGATTATACAAGGAGCGATATATATCATGCAGAATCAATCGGCATACGCGCAGAAAATTCAGACCTTTTCAAAGTCCACTATGGAAGCAATTATGCATTTGATGACTTCCAAAGAACGCGCGCACGAAATTCACGAAATAATCTTATCGAGCAAGACGGAAGAAGAAGTGGTGCAGAGGCTGAAAACCGAACTGGAAACGAAGTAAAACATTCTTTACGTGAGAACGCCACGGATTCCGAAGGGCGCACGCTTTCACCTAAACAAATTGAATATTTCAAGGATACAAAGGTTGTCGACAAGAACGGCAATCTGCTTGTCATGTATCACGGAACAAATAGCGAGTTTAATGTTTTTGACTTGACACAATCGGGTAAAAACTTCGGCGAGACCTCGCAAGGATTTTTCTTTTTTACAAACTATAAAGACTCATACCCGGATAGCGCAATAGATTACGCAAATGAGGCAAGTAAAAAAGGCGGAACGCCAAACGTAAAGGCGGTTTATTTGGATATAAAAAAGCCATTAAGACTAACGAGCGACGGATACTATAATACAGTATCATATTTCGATAGAAATGCAGACAATATCTCTGACCAATATATGTCGGGAGATTATGATGGTGTCATAATTGAAAATACGGACAAAACAAGGGATGATTCGATATTGTGTGCAGTGGACAATCCTTCAAAAATCAAACGCATAGACAACCTCAATCCTACCGCCGATTCCGATATCCGCTATTCTCGTCGTTCGTTTGACGAGCAGGTAGACGCTGTTTTGAATGGTGCGGATACGGTATCTACGCATTTGAAAGTCAGGGATGATACTCCGAAATTGCTTGTCGATATAGGGCTCGACAACAAGCCGATTCTTATGACCGCAAAGCATACGAAGAGTGCTGTCGGCGTCGAGGGCGTGAAAGGCAACGTTCATCATTTGTCTAAAGAAACATTGAAGAAACTCCCCGAACTGTTGGAAAATCCTGCAATCGTTATGGATTCCACGAAAGAGGGAAGTATAGTCATGTTCGTCAATGCCGTAGACGAGGATAATAATCCCGTACTTTGTGCTGTCAAGGTTGACGGAGACGGCTATTACAATGACGTCATTATAGACGCAAACGTAGTAACGAGCATATATGGAAAGGATACGAACCCCGTTGGATTTATAAGCAAAGCGGTTGACGACGGACGTTTGCTGTACTGGGATAAAAAAATGAACCAAACTTTGCTCTCAATCCCCGGGCTCCAATTGCCCGACAACATAACAAAGTTTGACTCTAATACTATTATACGCAAGATTTCGAGAAAGTCAACAGGTGATGACAAAATAAAACATTCCCTCCGTGACGTAGACGGAGAAAAGGTCGTTGTCGTTGATACGGACCAAAGTTTGTTCGAGGGCGTTGAAAAAGAAAAACTGGGCAAAGTTGTACAAAACTATATGCGAGATAGATATAGAGGCAAGGTGATAGAGGGGACAACGTTCACCAAAACTTCAGAATTGGAATATACCCATTCTCGCGATACTCAACGTCTATACAATAAACAAAACGGCGCATATGAAGCAAAAATGCGCGTTTCTGCCGAACTGAATAATCTCCTTAAAACGTGTGAGTTTATTGGACACGAAGAAGCAAAACACCCTAAAGTAATCAACGAGGGCGGATTTAATCGATACAGTGCAAAGTTCATTCTGGAGAATAAATATTTTACGGGCGAACTACTAATTGCAATAGATAAAAAAGGTGTTGGCACGTTTTACGACATGATAAAAATAAAAGAAGGCAATTCGGTCAATATCAGCCCTAACGCTGAAGGGAGACCGAACACCTTCACTAATAGTATACTCCAAAATTCCGAAAAGTCAACAAGTGATGACAAAATAAAACATTCCAAGCGTTTGAATCCCGCAAAGGGTGTTGAAGATATCGTCAAAATGCATTTGGACGGAAGGCAATTTATTCATGACGGTTGGGAATATTACATGTCTGTGCCGAAAGCGCAAGCACTACTTGCGGATGCGGAATCCAAACAATACGTAAATCAAATGATGCACATGGCGAACGACAGCAGTGAGCCGAACAGAACGAAGTTTGCGGACGAGTTCGCGTGGCATATTTTGGATAGAGTGCTTGTGTACGAGGGCGACGTGGAAATGCTGTCCATGTATAAAGAATGGGCGGACCATATCAAGCAATACAGAAAGTCCCTCGACTTGACAAGCATCATGAAAGAGTTGGAGTCCAAATACGGCAAGAAAGAGGCGAACACAATTCGTCTTGTTTGGGGCGCACCCAAAAATGCGCACGCATCCCATATAGACTCTGTGGTTATGGAATTGCGCGAATACGGTGTACCTATAGACAGCGACGTTATGGCTGACGCGTTTGTTGAAATGCTGGAAATCGTGGATAGAGCAAAAAAGGGACCTGCACAAGGAAATCTCTCCGAATTTTTCACGGAAGACGAACTCGCGTACTATCAAGACACTATACGAGAAGATATCATTTCGTTTATGGATGAAAACGCATCTCAAAAAGACGCCGACGCGTATTATAAGAAGATTACGCAAGAGGCGGATAGAATACTCGAGGACGCAAAAGAAAGAGCGGAACAAATCATCGAGAAAACCGAACTCGAGGCGCAACTCAAAACAGCGCAAATCGAGAAAGCGAACGAGGCACATATTAGAGAATTAGATCGCCAATATCAAGAAGTTATAACGCAAATTCAACAACAAGCCGCGAACGATGTTGAATACAACAAGCAAGTATTGAAATTGGAAAAAACGAACTTCGACAATGCTATGTCGCTGAAAAAAACGCTCAACCCTACAAATGCAAGCGAGCACCCGTCGATTTCGACGTTCGGCAAACCGTTAAACGAGTTCCTAAATGCGATTATACACGGTCAAAATTTGGGAAAAGCAGGTGCGAGGGACGGCGTTGTCGGCTTCAAAGATTTTTATAATCTCAAAAACCAACTGTTGACGGAAGGTCTTGACGAAAATGAAATCGACCAAAAAATGAAAGACCCGAATGTAACGCACGTCGGCTTGATTGATAAGGAAGTGCTTGAAGCAATCAAGTTTATAGATGAGCGCCACGAACGCGAAATCACGAGAGGAAAAGATAAAGGAACAAAGGTAACTAACAACCGCAATTTAAGTCTCGACGAATTGAAAGCACTTCACGTTATTATAGGCGGAATAAAGCACCTTGTTAATAATTACGACAGTGTTTACGTCGGAGATCGTAGACTTGTTTTGTCCGAACAAACAAAGTTGAACGTCGAAAAAGCGGATGCAATGTCGGGACACGTGCAGAAAAAGGCAAAGGTTTTAGATAATATGGCAGGTACGGTTCGGTTGATAATTACGCCCGATGCAATATTGCCGGAAATGTTCGGATATCAGGATAACTCTGTCGTGACGGCATATCGTGCTATCCAAGCTGGAGAAGTAAGGGCGCGTAAGGCAGAAATAGAACTGAATAAAAGATTTGTGGAATTTCTCAAAGAACACAAGTCTTATGAAAAGTCGCTCACGAAAGACAAAGTGACGGTGGCGGGTCATACCATTCCAAAGCGTGTGCTTATATCTCTCTATATGCATACGCTACAGCCCGATTCCCTCGGAGCGTTGCTCAATAGCGGTTGGGGATATCGAAACGAGAAGGGATACTGGACTGATTGCGGAATGCTAACAGAGGCGGATATTGCGGAAATCAAAAATTTACTCGATGAAGTTGATTTGGATTTTGTAAAAGTCTTACGTGGTTATTTCAATGCAACGAGAGATATGATGATTGAAACCGATAAACAATATCGCGGATATTCGATGCTTGAATTAAATCCCGTGGATAACTATTTCCCGATTGTAAGATATTCGGGTGATATGGCAAAATCAGTTGCAGAATCTTATAGCGGTGCAAACGGTGTATCCGTGGCAAACTATTCATTCACCAAAGAACGTGTTAAGAACCAACGACGCATCGACGTATTGCCGATAGACCGCGTTATACAGGAACACTCGCGTGGCGTTTCGAATTATTATGGACTTGCCGTTCCTATCAGAGAGTTTCAACGCTTATATAACTGTAATATTGGGGTGGACGGAAAGACCGTAACGTTGCGTAACGTCATCAATGAGAAATCGTGGAAAGGATTCCACGAGTATATCACGAAACTCCTTTTGGATATTCAAGGCGTTGAGAGAACGGAAAATACAAAGGCTGGTAAAGTTTTCGGATTTTTGCGTAGCAATTACGCAAAATTTCAACTCGGATTCAATCTAAAAACGTATTTATCTCAAATAAGTGGATATCCTATAGCGTTTACGTATATTTCTGCGGAATCGTTGATAAAAGCATTCACGCATACTACGTGGTATAAAAGCGCAAATGCGGACAATATGGACAGATTCAGCCCGTGGGCGTACGTGAAGAAATATGACGCAGGTATCGTCCACGCAGAAACGCTGACCGGTAAACTCGGGAAAATCGGAGATTTCGCGACGAAACCTATTCAATCTATGGATAACTTCTTGAACCGCCTCTTGTGGAATGCGTGTCAATGTGAAATCGAAAGAACGACCGGACTGAAATTCGGTACGGAAGAGAATATGATAAAAGCGGGAGAACTTCACGCTGAAATCGGACGCAAGACACAAGGCAACTCGATGCCGTCAGAACTGTCCGCAATGCAACGCTCCAACAGCGAGGTAGTCAAGGGACTTGCTATGTTCAACTCGGACGGATTCAAGATGATTTCTCGTATATACGAGGGCGTCGGACGCCTTTCTGCATACAGGTATCTCAACAAAAAGAATCCCGGAAGCGTGTCGCAAGCGAAGATGAAATCCGCAAAGACGTATCTTGCAAAGGCAACAACTGGTGTCATCTTGAGCAACCTCGTTTACGTTCTCGTCGGGCAGTTATTCAAGTTTGCCCTCGCAAAAGATCGTAAAGATGACGAGGGGAACGAAATCGGCATCCTCGAGGATATTGGATTGGACTTTCTCTCGACTATGGTCGGTATGGTGCCTATCGCAAGAGATTTGTACAGCATCGTAGTCGAGGGATACGAAGTCGATAACTATGCGCTCGAGGGATTCACCGCAATTGCAGAGGCAATAAAAGGTTGCGGAGAGGGTATATCGCTCCTCGCAAGCGGAGAACCGTACGATTCATCCGACATTGCCAAACCGCTTAAGAGCCTTGTCGATGCGCTCGGACTCGTGACGGGTATTCCTACGCGTAACGTGTACAACTATTTGTATGGATTCACGAAGAGATTCTCGCCTGCCGCCGCATATAAGTGGAACTCCGTGTTTTACCAAAACGGCTATACAAAGGATTTGAAAAAGGCAATAGAGAACGACGACGTCGATTTACAAAAGACGATTGTCGGGCTTATGCTCAAGGACGATGGTTTGACGGATACCTCGGAGAAAGTGAACGAAAAACTTCGCGAACTTTATAAGCAAGGTTATACCGTCTTGCCGAAATCGGTCAAAGATTCGCTCAACTACGGCGGCGAAACTTACAACTTGTCCAGACGTCAGCAAAACGCGTTTAAGAAGATTTACGGGCAAGCGAACGAGGACGTCGAAAAACTCATCAGCAATCGTTCGTTCTCGTCGATGAGTAGCGAGGTGCAGGCAAAGTCTATCAAGTGGATATACGACTACTATTACGAGAGCGCCGTGTTCGCGACCGTCGGGGAAGAGGCGGATTCAAAAAAACAACTCTTTGGAGAAACAATGGATATCTCAAAATTCGCAATGACGATAGCCGCGTGTTCTGCGATAGAGAGCAAACTCGACAAGAAAGGCAACGTCGTTCCCGGTTCAAAAAAACAAGCGATTCTTCAATTGCTTAAATCGTTGCGCTTGACGAACAACGAAATCTTGATGATTCTCGCATATCTCGGTTATAGCGTGTCCGACGATGAGAAAATAGTAAAGAACTACATAGCACGAATCGGGCTGACAAAATCACAACAAAAAGCACTGATTCAGTACTGCGGATTGACGGCATAAAATGGTGAAAATGTGACAGCATCCTGTTGTACAAAGCGGGCTGTTTTTATCACATATTTGTCACATTTTCGCATAAAACCACAATATATGGCGCATTTAGAATATATTAAATAACTATATATGGTGTAAGATTACACCCCCCCCTCATCTCCACCAAATTCTTAAAAACCCTACTGTTTAGTAGGGTTTTTGCATTTTATGTGATGAGGGGAGTCTGCGCAATTTCATTGCGCAACGGCTTTGCCGTAAGAACCCCTTCGGGCTGACCACGAGCAATAAGTGCGGCAAGCACGAAGTATTTGCAAAGATTATGCGAAGTGGACATAACGACAGTGTAGACGCTTCGCTTATGCGAACGAGTTCGCCCGTTACGCTATTGCGTCGTTGCGCTCATTTCGTCCTCTCTCTATTTTTTCGCTAAATTAAGGGCGTGGACGGCTCGGTTACGTCATTCAGAGAAGTGCGTAGCACGACGAAGAATCTTCGGGAACGGTACCGCTTTAAAATTGATTGTGCAGTGAATATATTAATTGCCGATTATAATTGACATAGGATTTTTAGAATGTTAAAATAACTGCGTTGTCGTGGCAGGTACTCGATTGAACGTTGGCGTAAATTTCAAACGAAGACTTGCCGTTTTTTATGATAAAAGAACGTGCATATTTGCATTTTGATAATATAACAAAATGCGCAATAACGACAGAATCAAGGTTTTACGTGAGGAAATTGATATGAAAAAGTACGTTTTCGTAACAGGCGGAGTCGTATCCGGTCTTGGCAAAGGTATCACGGCGGCGTCGCTCGGACGTTTGCTCAAGGCGCGCGGATTGAAGGTCGCGGCGCAAAAACTCGACCCGTATATCAACGTCGACCCCGGCACGATGAGCCCCTATCAACACGGGGAAGTTTTCGTCACCGAAGACGGCGCTGAAACCGATCTCGACCTTGGACATTACGAAAGATTTATCGACGAGGATTTGAACAAGTTCTCCAATCTCACCACCGGCAAAGTTTTTTGGAACGTACTTAACAAGGAACGCAAAGGCGAATATTTAGGCTCCACCGTTCAGATTATTCCTCACGTCACGAACGAAATCAAGGAGTTTATTTATCGCGTCGGAAACTCGACGGACGCGGACGTCGTTATCACCGAAATCGGCGGCACGACGGGGGATATAGAGTCCCAGCCCTTTATCGAGGCGGTCAGACAAGTAGCCCTCGAAGTCGGCAAAGAAAATTCGTTGTTCATTCACGTCACCCTCGTTCCGTTTTTGTCGGGCAGCGACGAGCATAAGACCAAACCTACTCAACACTCCGTCAAGGAACTTCGCGGAATGGGGATAAATCCCGATATCATAATTTTGCGTTGCGACGAGCCTCTCGAAGAAAACGTGTTTGAAAAAATCGCGCTGTTTTGCAACGTTAAGAAGGATTGCGTCATAGAAAACGTGACCTTGCCCGTCCTTTACGAAGCGCCGCTTATGCTTGAAAAGAACGGTTTTTCGGACGTCGTTTTGAGAGAACTCGGTATTTCCGCTCCCGCTCCCGATTTGAAGGATTGGGCGGATATGGTGGACAAAATCAAAAACCTCGACAAAGAAGTGAATATCGCGCTTGTCGGCAAGTACGTATCCCTTCACGACGCGTATTTGTCCGTTGCGGAGTCCTTGCGCCACGCAGGATACGCACTCGGCAGAAAAGTGGTTATAAGTTGGATTGACAGCGAGGGCATAACCGAGGATAACGTCAAAGAAAAACTATCCTTCGCAGACGGCATAATCGTCCCCGGCGGTTTCGGCGAAAGGGGTGTGCAAGGGATGATTACCACCGCAAAGTACGCAAGAGAAAACGACGTGCCTTATCTCGGCATATGCCTTGGCATGCAGATTTCCGTCATTGAATTTGCGCGTGACGTTTGCGGATTTGCAGACGCCAATTCGGGCGAATTCGACAAAAACAGCACGCACAAAGTCATAGATTTCTTCCCCGAGCAAGGCGACGCCGTGGATATGGGCGGCACACTCCGCCTCGGTGCGTGCCGGTGTAAACTTGCCGCAGGTAGCAAAATTCGCGAATGTTACGGAGATGAAATAATATCCGAAAGACACCGTCATCGCTACGTCTTCAACAACGAATATCGCGAAGTCTTTGAAAGTAACGGACTTGTGATTGCGGGTACGTCCATAGACGGCAAAATCGTGGAAACCGTCGAAAATCCAAAATGCAAATTCTTCGTGGGCGTGCAATTCCATCCCGAATTTAAGAGCCGTCCCGACAAAGCGCATCCGCTCTTTTACGGATTTATTAAAGCGTCCTGCAAGGACTGATATATTAAATGCGATATTGTGGATTCGAACCATACGTGAACGAAAACAGCACGATTTTGATTTTGGGCAGTTTTCCGAGTGTGAAATCGAGAGAAGAAGGCTTTTATTACGGCAATCCCCGAAATAGATTTTGGAGCGTGCTTGCAAAAGCATACGGAAAATCCGCTCCGACTACCGTTGCGGATAAAAAGTCCTTACTCGACGAAATCGGAGTTGCACTTTGGGATATGGTCGTCGAGTGCGAAATCGAGGGTAGTCTTGACAGCAATATCCGTGATTACGTCGTTGCGGATTTGAAAAAAGTCGTTGATAATTCCAAAATCGAAAAGATTGTTTTGAACGGCGGAATGAGCGCAAAATTATTTTTCAAGCATTTTCCCGAATATGCGGATATGGCGATATCTCTTCCGTCCACAAGTCCCGCAAACGCGCGCTTTGATGAAAGCGCGTGGCTGAACGCATTGGCAAATTGAAATAGCGCGATTTAATTTTCTCTTTCTTTGAAATCGAATATTATAAACTTTTCAACCAATAATTAATATTTGCTCTTGAAAATCCATACGCCTTTTGCTATACTGTTATCTATGATAACAAAACTTACTATAGTAAAATCCGAAAGTACGAACGTGTTCGTCAATCAAGGCATAGAACTTGCGCTTTTCGACAAGGTGGAAGAGGGAGAGGAAATCCTCTATCTTTGGACGAATGAAAACACCGTTGTAATAGGGCGCAATCAGGATGCGTATCAAGAGGTCAACGTGGATTTGCTCGAATCCGAAGGCGGTTTGCTTGCAAGGCGTCTGTCGGGCGGCGGGGCGGTCTATCACGACCTTGGCAATATCAACTTCACTTTTTTGGGACGGACGGGGGATTTCGACCTCGACCGCAATCGAAAAATTCTTTTATCCGCTTTGTCATCTCTCGGACTTAATGCGGTACTCACGGGCAGAAACGATATAGAAATAGACGGCTATAAGGTGAGCGGAAACGCCTATTATCGCAAGGACGGTCACGAATATCATCACGGCACTATGCTGATAAACTTGCCGTCCGACAAAGTGGCGCGCTATCTCACTCCGCCCGAAACGAAATTCGTGGGGAAAAAGGTCAAGAGCGTGAAGAGCAGAGTTTCTCATCTCACCGCTTTCAACGCGGATATCACGAAAGAGAAGTTTGCGGACGCACTTGTCGACGCGTTTAAGGCTGAATACGAGGGCGCGACCGCGGAAGAAATGCAGCCCTTTGCCCTCGGCGGAAACGCAATAATGGGTGGCACTATGGTGTTTGCGTCCGACGAATGGCGTTACGGCAAAAAGAAAGATTACGATTTGCGTTTACCTTTGACGGTGGACGGAATCAAAATCGAGATAGCAGTGGCTATCGAAGACGACGTCGTCACGGAGTGCAGAGCGTTTACGGACAGTATGGACGACTCTATATCCGAAAAAATCGAAAACGAAATCCGTGGGAAAAATCTCAAAACGGATGATAACGAATATCTGGACGAAATCAAGAAGGTGTGGTATGAAGTATGATTTGGTAGTATTGGGCGGCGGTCCCGCAGGATACTCCGCGGCACTCAAAGGCGCGGAGGTAGGGAAAACGGTCGCGCTTATAGAAAAATCTTTCGTCGGCGGGACTTGCCTTAATCGCGGTTGTATCCCGACGAAAGCGTTGTTGCACTCGTCAGACCTTTATTCGTCGAGAGAAGAGTGGAATGAAATCGGCATAGTCGCATCCGACGTATCCGTTGACGAAAACGCGATTTACGCGCATAAAGATAAGATTGTCGAAACTTTGCGCGCTGGCATACGCAGTATGCTGAAAGCGGGCAAAGTCGCATATATCGAGGGGGAGGGCAAATTCCTTTCTTCTCATGAAATAGCGGTCGGAGATGAAGTCGTCGAGGGAGAATATATTCTTATCGCGACGGGGTCTTCTCCCGCGCGCCTGCCTATCGAGGGCATAGAATACGCACTCAATTCCGACGACGTGTTATCTTCCCCCGTCAAGGGAGAAAATATCGTCATCATAGGAGGCGGCGTTATCGGAATGGAATTTTCCTCCTACTTTGCGGGAATTGGAAAAACCGTCACCGTAGTCGAGGCTATGGACAGAATTTTGCCGATGTTCGGCAAGGAAATAAGCGTGCAACTCTCATCCGTTATGAAGAAAAAAGGCGTGACTTTCGTGACGGGCGCAAAGGTGATTTCGATAGCGAAAAACGAAGTCGTATACGAGAAAAACGGGGTGGCGCAATCCATCCCTTGCGACGCGACTATCGTGGCAATAGGACGCAAAGCGAATATTAAGGATATAGGTCTTGAAAACGCAGGCGTCGAAACGGACGGAAGATTCATAAAAGTCGACGAAAAAATGCGCACTTCTGCAAGCGGAGTTTACGCGGTCGGCGACTGCAACGGCAAAGTGCAACTTGCGCATTTTGCGACGGCGTCTGCATACGTCGCGCTTGCGGATATGTTCGGATACGAGTGTGATATAGACCTATCCGTCGTGCCGTCCTGCGTGTATACGTCCCCCGAAGTCGCTATGGTCGGCGAAACGGATTTCGAGGGCGCAAAGGTCGGCAAATTCCTTCTCGGCGGAAACGGAAAATCTCTCATCAACGGCTCGAACAGAGGGTTTATCAAGTTGATTTGCGACGATAAAGGCGTTGTTCGCGGAGGAGAGTTGTTCGGACACGGCGTAACCGAACTCGTTGCGGAAATCGCTCTCGCAGTCAAAAATCACCTCACGGCAGAGGACGTCGCAACCACAATTCACGCTCACCCGACTATGTATGAAAGCATTTTCGAGGCGGCACAAAAAATAAAATAATCGCGGTTTTCCGCACAAGGAGAATATATGGGCAAGAAAACACCTCTTTATAACAAGCACGTCGCACTCGGCGGAAAAATCGTCGAATTTGCGGGTTACGACCTTCCCGTGCAATATTCGGGCGTTATAGCGGAGCACAATGCAGTGCGTACCGCGGTCGGACTTTTCGACGTATCTCATATGGGCGAATTGCTCGTCACCGGAGAAAGAGCGGAGGAGGCTGTCAACGCTATCCTCACGAACGATATCCGCGGAATGTACGACGGTCAAGTGCGTTATTCACTTCTTCCTAACGAAAACGGCGGAGCGGTGGACGATATTCTCGTGTATCGTGAAAACGGCGAAAAATTCTGGATAGTCGTCAACGGCGCAAACGTGGAAAAGGACGCGGATTGGGTGAAAAATCATTTGCCCGATTACGTTACGTTTGAAAACAAGTCCTATGAAATAGCGCAAATCGCGGTGCAAGGACCCAAAGCGATTTCCCTTATCGGAAAACTCGTGTCCGAAGAGAATATCCCCATGAAGAATTATTCCTTCAAAACGAACGTCGAAATCGGCGGAATTTGCACTTATCTTTCTCGCACGGGCTATACGGGCGAAGACGGATTCGAAGTGTATTGCGCGAATGCGGACGCAGAAAAACTTTACGATATATTGCTCGAAGCGGGTGAAGAATACGGCTGTATTCCTTGCGGACTCGGCGCAAGAGATACTCTCCGCCTCGAAGCGTCCATGCCCCTTTACGGTCACGAACTCGGCGACGATATCCCCGTAAACGAAGTGGGACTCGGCTTTGCGATCAAGATGGGCAAAGAAGATTTCATCGGTAAATCCGCTCTCGAAAATCACGTTCCCGAATATGCAAGAGTTGGAGCAAAGGTCGTCGGCAAGGGTATTGTGCGCGAGCATTGCGATATCTATTGCGGAGATGAAAAAGTCGGCGTATCCACGAGCGGCACGCATTGTCCCACTCTCGGATATCCCGTATGTATGTTGAGAATCAAGAAAGAATTTGCGGATAAACCCTTGTCCGCGGACGTGAGAGGCAGACGTATAGACCTTGAAATCGTGCCTATGCCTTTCTATAAAAGAGCAAAATAAACAAGCAAAATAACAATAAACAAAAATTACTATGCACAGCATAGACGAGGAGATAATTATGAAATATTCCAAAACCCACGAATGGGCAGACATCAACGGCAACGACGTAACCGTCGGCATCAGCAAATTCGCATCCGAAGAACTCGGCGATATCGTTTACATTTCCTTGCCCGAAGTCGGCGCAACCGTCACCGCAGGCGAAAGCATGTGCGAAGTCGAATCCGTCAAAGCGGTCAGCGAAATCAACGCTCCCGTATCCGGAACGGTTGTGGAAGTCAACGCCGAACTCGAAGACGCTCCCGAACTCATCAACGAAGACGCAATGAGCGCGTGGATTTGCAAAATCGAAGCGACGGATATTCCCGCGGATCTTATGAGCGAAGAGGAATACGAGGCGTTCGCAAAATAAATAGGTGAATTATGGCAGATTATCTTTCCCTGACCGATGCGGAAAGGAAGGAAATGCTCGACGTCATCGGCGTGAAAAACGTCGATGAATTGTTCGACGATATTCCGTCTTCTCTCCGCGCGGGCAAACTAAATTTGCCCGACGGCAAGTCCCAACAAGAAACCTTCGATTTCATGAATACGCTTGCCAAAAAGAACAGAGTTTACGACAGCGTATTTCTCGGCGCGGGGTCTTACGACCATTATATTCCGTCCGTCGTGAAATCTATATGCTCGCGCTCGGAATTCGTGACCGCTTACACTCCCTATCAAGCGGAGTTGTCCCAAGGCATTTTGCAAGCGATTTTCGAATATCAGACCATGATATGCAATCTGACCGGCATGGACGTCAGCAACGCGTCCCACTATTCGGGAGCAACGGCGGCGGCGGAAGGTTGCATTATGTGCGCGGATAAAGTGAAAAGGGTGGTCACTTTCGACAATATCAATCCCGACGTCATGAGCGTGCTTTCCACCTACCTTTCGGCAAGAGGAATAGTCCTCGACGTGCTCGACAGCGTTGACGGCAAAGCGATTTTGCCCGACGATATAGGCGCGGTCGGTGCGGTTTACGTCGAAAATCCCAACTTCTACGGACTTATCGAAGACACGACGGCAATCGCGGAAACCTGCCATGCAAACGGCGGAAAATTCGTTCTCGGTTCCAATCCTGTCGCACTTGGTATTCTCCGCACTCCTCGCGAACAAGGCGCGGACGTGGCGGTCGGCGAGGCGCAACCTCTCGGACTTCCCATGAGTTTCGGCGGCCCGTATATCGGTTATATGGCGACGACGAATAAGGAAATGCGCAAGATGCCCGGACGTATCGTAGGCGAAACCGTCGACCACGACGGCAATCGCGCGTACGTGCTTACCTTGCAAGCAAGAGAGCAACACATTCGCCGTGAAAAAGCGACGAGCAATATTTGCTCCAACGAGGCGCTTTGTGCGCTCACCGTATCCGTATATCTTGCGGCGGTCGGCGCAGAGGGACTCAAAGAAGTCGCGACGGCGTGCGCGTCCAACGCTCACTATCTTGCGGACGGACTTGTGAAGAAGGGTGCAAGACTTGCGTTTACGGGTGAGTTTTTCCACGAATTTGCAACTCTCACCGAGGGCAAGGCAAACGAAATAATCTCCGCCCTCGAAAAAGAAAATATCCTTGGCGGACTCGTGCTCGACAACGACACGATACTCTGGTGCTGCACCGAAAAGGCGAATAAAGAAGTCATGGACAAAGTGATTGAAATCGTAGGAGGCGTGCTGTGAAAACCTTATTTGAAATTTCCAAAGACGGCAAAAGAGCGGTGACTTTCGCACCCCTCGGCGTGCCTGAATACAAGTTCGATAATAGCATTTGTAGAGAATCCGCCCCCGTCCTTCCCGCAGTGGCGGAAGTGGACCTCGTGCGCCATTACACCGCGCTTTCTAAGCGTGCTTTCGGTGTGGACGACGGCTTCTATCCGCTCGGCTCCTGCACCATGAAATACAACCCCAAAATCAACGAAGAGGTGGCGAATCTCGGCGGATTCACCGCAGTGCATCCTCGTCAGAAAATTGCAGATATCCAAGGTTCACTTGAACTAATGAGCGTTTTAAGTGCCGATTTGTGCGAAATCACGGGAATGGATGCGGTTACTCTTCAACCTTGCGCGGGCGCACACGGAGAGTATACGGGGCTCCAACTCATCAAGAAATATCACGAGTCGAGAGGAGATAAAAAGCGTACCAAAATCATAGTCCCCGACAGCGCTCACGGCACCAATCCCGCGTCCGCCGCTATGGCAGGATTCGAAATCGTCGCGGTGAAATCCAACGACGAAAAAGGGGTTGACCTCGACGAACTCAAAGCGGTTGTCGGCGAGGATACGGCGGCACTCATGCTCACCAATCCGACCACACTCGGTTTGTTCGAAAAGAACATAAAGGCGATTGACGAAATCGTGCATAACGCAGGCGGAGTGCTCTATTACGACGGAGCAAACCTCAACGCGGTTATGGGTATCGTCCGTCCCGGCGATATGGGATTCGACGTCGTGCACCTCAATTTGCACAAGACGTTTTCCACTCCTCACGGCGGTGGCGGTCCCGGTAGCGGCCCCGTCGGTTGCAAGAAGGCTCTCGTGCCTTATCTGCCGACGCCGAGCGTCGTCAAGACGGAAAGCGGTTACGACTTCGATTACAGTGAAGAGAGTATAGGCAAAGTTACGGCGTTTTACGGAAACTTCGGCGTCTACGTCAAGGCGCTTGCGTATATCGTAACTCTCGGCGGAGAAGGGCTCAAAGAGGCGTCCGAAACCGCAGTGCTCAACGCAAACTATCTCAAAGCAAAAATCGAAAACGCTTATCCCACCGAAAAGGGTAGGCATTGCATGCACGAATTCGTGGTGTCCCTTGAAAAACTCAAAGAGGAAACGGGGGTCAGCGCAATGGATATCGCAAAAGCGATGATAGACGGCGGAATCCATCCTCCTACGATGTATTTCCCGCTCATCGTGCACGAGGCGTTGATGTTCGAACCAACTGAAACCGAAAGCAAAGATACCCTCGACGAAGTTGCGGACCTTCTTCTCGGATTGCACGCGAAAGCGTTCAAAGATGCGGAATCCTTGCACACCGCACCGCATAACGCAGTCATTTCAAGACCCGACGAAGTACGCGCGGCAAGAACTCCTATTTTGAGAGGTTGAGGCTTTTCGATTGTTCGTATCATCGAAATAGGTTATACGATATAGGTATAAAGTAATTAATTATATATAAGGCAAGTCCGACGAAAAATCGGACTTGCCCGAAAGTAAGAGGTAAATTATGATAAAACACATAGTATGTTTCAAATTGAAAGAACCGACCGAAGAACTTCTTCAAAAGACGAAAGAGATTTTGCTTTCCATGAACGGCAACGTCCCCACCGCAAAATCAATCGAAGTTGGCGTGGACGTGCTCCATTCCGCGCGCAGTTTCGACATAATTCTGCAAGTGGTTGTCGAGGACATGAAAGCCCTTGACGAATATCAAGACGATCCGTATCACTGCGGAGTTGTGAAAGCGCATATGCACGAGGTCGCGGAAAAGAGTATCGCATTGGATTACGAAATCTAATAAGGCGCAAAACGTATAAGACAGCCGTCCGAAAGGGCGGTTGTTTTTTTACGTTCGAATAGGAAATATAACTATCCGCAATAAACAAAAACGCCCTCGTTTGAGAGCGTTTTGCGTGATAGTTCGGTTTTTCGTTATGCGGTCGTATGATAGGTGAAACCTTGTCCCGCGACTTCGCGCGCTTTCGTGATATAGACGAATGCGTTGGGGTCGCAAGCATAGACGATTTCTTTGACTTGATTGATTTGTTTTTTCTTGACGACGCAAACGAGCATGTCGTGTTCGAGTCCCGTGTAGAATCCGACCGCTTTGACGACGGTTACGCCGCGGTGCAGTTTTTCGGTGATTTGCACCGAGATTTCCTCGTGTTTATCCGAGATGATATTGAACACCAACGAGGATTGAAGACCGGATTGAATGACGTCCGCGACTTCGGTCGTGACGACGAGTGAGATTGCGGAGTAGAGTATGGGGCTCAATATGCTCGTGGTAATCGTGGTGGGATCGGCGTTTTTGAGGTCGAGCCCGATAAATCCGAGGGAGCCCGACGCCACGACTATGACGAGGTCGCAAGCAAGAATAAGCCATTGCACGTCCGCAACGGGATTGAACTTGTAGATGATTTTTCCGATGATATCCGTGCCGCCCATGCTGGAATTATAGCGGAGAATAAAGCCGAGGCATATTCCGCAACACGCACCGCCTGCCGCTGCGGCAAGGAGGTTGAGCGCGCTTTCCGCACTGCTTGCTTGATAGATGGGAAAGTCGATAAGTCCGAACATTCCGTACCAAAGGGATTGAAGACCGACCGCGACTATCGTGAGAAACGTAAACTGTTTGTCGAGAATGAAAAACGCCGCTATAAGAAGAGGTATGTTCAAAACGAAACTCGTCACGGCAGGGTTAAACCACGTGTCCGCAAGGTTTTGATTGAAGGGGAGCACGACGTTGTAAATGATTGACGCGATTCCCGTAAATCCGCCGGGTGCGAATCCGTTGGGTACGATAAAGACGTACGTGCCCAGTGCTCGAATGAACGCAAGCACTGCAAGCACGAATATGACTTTGATAAAAGATAAAACGCCTTGTTTAGTAATGTTGATTTTTTTCATAGTTATCCGTTTTTAACGGCACGTATGTGTCTTACTATCTGTTCTTTTTCTTGAAACCGCGGCAGAATTTTTTGAAGCCGCCCTTTGTTCCGTTGCACATATCGACGAGTCCGTCGACCGACATTTGCGACACGAGTCCGCCCGTGAATCCGCTGAAACTGCGGAGGGGCATATCTTTGACGGATTGCGTAATCATTGCGGGGTTTTCGGTGCCGATTGCGACGATTTTGCTGCCGAATACGAGAATCTTGTAGAGGACTTTGCCGACGCCCGTGCAGGAAACTTGTTCGACGCTGTTGTCGATGGTGAGTTCGCCTTTGACGTAGGGGGTATTCTCGACGAGGCTTGCGCCGTACAACGCCGCGAATTGTTCTGCGGGGATGCGTTTCTTTTGTTCGACTTCTTCGGTGAGGTCGTAATAGTAGGGCGCGACTTCGTGATAGTTGGGGATAGGTGCGTCGGGATTTGCTGATACGACGGTCACGCTGTCTTCGAGTTTGATATCGCGAGAGGATGCGCCGACGAGGATTTTGAATTCACCGCTTTCGACGTGCCAATCCTTGATGAGCACGTTGTAATATGCGAACGCGCGCTTGTCGAGAGAAATGGATATTTCTTTTTCTTCGCCCGGTGCAAGGAAGACTTTCTTGAAGCCTTTGAGTTCTTTTTCGGGACGGAAGATACTGCTTTCGACGTCGCTTACGTAAAGTTGCGCGACTTCCGCGCCTGCGACGTCGCCGACGTTTTTGACCTTGAAGGTCGCGACGAGTTCCTCTCCTTCCTTGATTTCCTTGCTCGAAAGAGTGAGGTCGCTATATTCGAACGTGGTGTAACTAAGACCGTATCCGAAGGGATATTGCACTTTCTTTTTCGCGCTGTCGAAATAACGATATCCGACGTAAACGCTTTCGCGATATTCGACCGAACGGGGTCCCATGGGGAAGTATCTCGACGAAACGTTGTCGTGATTGCGGAAGGGGAATGTTTCCGCGAGTTTGCCGCTCGGATTGACTTTGCCGTAGATGAGGTTGTACGCCGCCTCTCCGCCTGCTTGTCCGCCGAGGTAGAGATTGAGGATTGCTTTTGCGTTGGATTCCCACTTGGAAACCTTGACGGGAGAGCCGCCCGAAAGCACGACGATGAGGTTGTCGTTGACTTTGGCAAGTTCTTGCATAAGGATATTGTGGGATTCGGGGAGATTTATATGCTTGCGGTCGAAACCTTCGCTTTCGTAAACCTCGGTAAGACCGATGAACACCAGGACTGCGTCCTTGCCTTTTGCCACTTCGCACGCCTTTTTGACGAGGCTTTCTTTGTAGCCGTCGCCTTTGAGGGTGTAGCCGTCCGCATAGTCGAATTGTTGTCCGCTTGCTTTTATTGCGTCGTAGAAAGACACGGTCTTCGGGGGATTGATATGGCTCGAACCGCTGCCTTGATAACGCATGGTCTTTGCAAGGGTGCCGATGACCGCGACGCTTTGTTCTTTGCGGAGGGGGAGTGCCTTGCCTTCGTTTTTGAGAAGGACTGCGCCCGCTTCTGCAATACGTCTTGAAACTTCGTGATGCTCGTCGAGTTTTTGATCTGCGTTCTTGTCTTCGAGTGCTTTTCTTTCGAATGCGAATTTGAGCATGCGAAGGACGACTTTGTCGAGGTCTGCTTCGTCGAGTGTGCCGTCTTTGACCGCTTGTACGATACGACGGTCGTTCATACCCTTATTGCCGGGCATTTCGAGGTCGTTGCCCGCTTTGATGGATTCCACGCGGTTGTTCATTCCGCCCCAGTCGCTGACTACGATGCCTTTGAATCCCCATTCTTCGCGGAGAATATCGTTGAGCATGCGTTTGTGATCGGAAAGGTGAGTGCCCGCAAGACAGTTATACGAACTCATAATCGTGGCGGGTTGAGCGTTTTTGACGACGGTTTCGAATGCGGAGAGATAGATTTCTCTGAGCGCGCGCTCGTCCACTATCGTGTCGATACTCATACGCAGGTGTTCTTGGTTGTTTGCGCAGAAGTGTTTGAGGGATACGCCCACGCCTTCGTTTTGAACGCCGTTGACGTACGCCGTTGCAAGTGCGCCCGCAAGGAAAGGGTCTTCGGACATATATTCGAAGTTTCTGCCGCAGAGAGGGGAGCGTTTAATGTTGATTCCGGGTCCGAGGACGGTGGAAACGCCGAGTGCTTTCGCTTCTTCCGCGATTGCCTTGCCCATTTCTTCGAGGACTTCTACGTCCCAAGAAGACGCCGCGGTGACTGCGGTAGGGAAGCAAGTTGCGGTTTCTGCGGGTTTCATGACGTTGGTGCCCGCGTTTTGTTTTTCTTTTCTGAGTCCGTTGGGACCGTCGGTCATCCAGACGGAAGGCACGTTTAATCTATCGATTGCTTTGGTTTTCCAGAAAGTTTCGCCCGAGCAAAGGGACGCTTTTTCTTCAAGAGTCATTTGCTTTAGAATAGCGAGATAATCTTTTTCTTCCATAAATTTCTCCGTTTAGGCGGTAACGTGACCGCGTATTTTAGTGCGGGTGCGCGCGGAAAGAGCGCATCGCCTATCTAAATATAGCATAACTATATTTACATTTCAAGCGTTTTCGACAGGATGAGGGAGCGAAACGCTCAAATTGCCGCCTTTTTCCGCAATTTTGTCCGCGAAATCAAAACTATTGAGAAAACGGGTTGCCGTATTTTCAAAATATGGTATAATTTCAGTAACCGAAAAAGGAATAATCCGTATATTAAGTGAGCAGATGAAAAAAGAAGCGTTCGAAAATCTTTTCCGCAAGTACTACAACGAGGCGAAACTCTACGTTTTGTCCATGTGCCGCGACGAGCAACTTGCCGAAGATTTGGTGGCGGACGCATTCTACAAGGCATTCGTTTCCATCGACGAGGAAAAGGACGGATTCAAATATTGGCTGCTCAAAGTGTGCAGAAACTGCCTTATAGACAGAATCCGCAAGGAAAAGAAAAACGTTACGATGGGGGAAGAAATGCTCGCTGCTTTACCCGGCGGCGACGACCCCGCGGCGTCGCTTATAAAGCAAGAGGAATACAGAGCGTTGTATAGAGCGCTGAACCTCATCAAACCGTCTTATAAAGAGGTTGTGTTGCTTTATTATTTTGAGGGTTTGTCCGTCGGAGAAATCTCGAAAATAACGGAACAGAGTGTGGAAAACGTGAAAGTTACGCTATTCAGAGCAAGGGCGAAAATGAAGGAAATTTTGGAGGAAAGCATATGAATTTCGACGAGGCTTTCAAACACTATAGAGAGGGGAACGCAACCCCCGAAGAAATCGAACTCGTGCGCGACGAAATCGCAAAGGCAAAGGCACTCTCGTCCCTCTTTGACGACGAGGGCTTGTCCGTGACCCCCGCACCCGTCAGCGAACTCGACAAAGAAGAAGTCAAAAAGGCAAAAAAGCAGTTTAGAATCAAGGTTATCGTCACGGTTTTGGCGTCGATAGTGCTTGCGCTTATCATTATAGCGTCCGTCCTCGGCGGAGTTTTCGGAATGGCGGCGACGTACGCAAACGACGAAATCGCATACACGAAAAATCAAGGTTTGCAAATTGCGAAAACCGCTCTCGTTTCTTATCTTGAGGATAGGGGAATGGTCGTAAACGAATACGAAATCGAATGTGAAGACGTGGATAAAGATTTCAATTACGAAGTGCCTATCGATGAAAGTTATTACACTTATAAATATAAACTCGAAGTAGGCGAGGACGAATACAAAGTCGAAATCGACTCTCGCGACGGTGAGGTCTTGAAGATAAAAGTCAAAAGTTAATGCGTTAGAAACACGAAATCCGCGGAAAAACCGCGGATTTTTTATATGCGAAAATCCTCGAATTTCGTCGAAAAATATACCTTATACGATTTCGTAATTTCCAAAATTTTCGGTGATTATAAAATCGCGTTCTTTGCATAAAATAGGGGTATGTGGTCCAACGTAATCAGCATCGACAAAAGTTACGACAAAGAAATCGAATTCATTCTTGAAAGCGTGCGCGCAATGAAAAACGCGTCCTATGCAGTCGAGGAGAGTAAAAATAGAATTTTTATATATATCGCATCCGTTTGCGAAGTGGCGGAAGAGGTTGAGGACAGAATAACGGATATCGTGGAAACCGTTGTTCTAACCTATATAAAATTGAGATTTTTTCTTGAAAAACTATCTCTTACCGAGGTGTCGCACACGAATTGCGCGCTCGTCAGTTCTCTCGTTCATTTCGACAGGATTTACGAAAGCAATTTGCTTAGGCGCGCGTTGTCCGAAACTGCGGATTTCAACGTGGACGGGATATACAATTTCCGCATGAACGGAGTGCTTGAAAACTGGGAAGAACTTGCGTCGCTTGCCGAAAAACTCATATCGTCGAGGGATAAGGACGTCTTTGACGTCGCGTCCTTCATCACCGCTACGGAGGGAAACAGAAGTCGTCTTGCGGTGATAGGCGGAAAACTATATAATCTCACAGAGAGGGCGCCCGTCGACGTTTTGCCCCTTTATAACGAAAACGAATTGAATTTGATAAGCGCGATAATAGGGGAAAAACCCGCCGAAATCATCGTTGAAAACACGAGTTTTACGCCCTCTATGACTTCTACGCTGAAACGGATTGCCACGGTCGTCAAAAAATAACGTGACTTAAAATTGACTTTGTTAGATATACTGTTTTTCGTTTTTAACGAGCGCAAAACACTTTATTTTTCAAGTTTTGAAACGCATTTGATTTGAGAATAATTTTCTTTCGATAAACAAAACTCGACTTTTTTCGACAAAAAAGGCGGGATATCGGTTAAATCGCAGTTGCAAGATTTCTCTTCTTATGGTATAATCGTTTAATCTAACGAATATATAAGCGCGCACGCGCTTTTCTTATAAAGGAGTATATATGGCAAAAAGCGTAAGAGTCGTCTTTCTCGGGGGCGTAGGTGAAATCGGTAAAAATATGACCGCCCTCGAATTCGGCGACGACATAATCATCGTGGATTGCGGTGTCGAGTTTCCGAGAGAGGACAGCCCCGGCATAGACGCAATCATCCCGGATATCACTTATATCCGTGAAAATAAAGAAAAACTCAAAGGAATCGTGCTCACTCACGGTCACGAAGACCACATAGGCGCAGTCCCTTATTATATCGAGGAGTTGGACGTGCCCGTCTACGGCACCGCGCTCACTCTCGGTATGCTCAATCGCAAACTTACGGACAGAGGAGTAAAGGCGCGCCTCAAAGAAGTCAAAGAGGGCGGCACGGTCAAACTCGGTTGCTTCAAGGTTGAATTTATCAAAGTGGCGCACTCTATGGCGGGCGCATGCGCGTTGTCGATTACGACCCCTCTCGGCGTGATATTCGTGACGGGGGACTTCAAAATCGACAACAGTCCCATCGACAACAAGAAAACCGACCTTCAACGCATTGCGGAAATCGGAGCGAAAGGCGTTATGCTTATGCTCGGTGAAAGCACGAACGTGGAACGCCCCGGATTCTCGACGTCTGAAAGAGTCGTTGGGCAGGGACTTGAAAACATATTCGTCGCAAATCCCAAAAAGAGAATAGTGGTCGCGTGTTTTGCGTCGAGCAATTACAGGGTTCAACAGATACTTTGGCTTGCGGAAAAATACAATCGCAAAGTGTATCTTGCGGGCAGAAGTATGAAAGGCATAGTTGACGTCGCGTCCAAAGTGGGCGAAATCAAGGTGCCCAAAGGCATAATCGTTGAAAACGCAAGCGCACTTCCTCCCGAAAAAGTGGTAGTCATCGCAACGGGAACGCAGGGTGAACCCGACAGTGCGCTCACGAAACTCTCGAAAGACGACTTCGGCAAGGGATTATCCCTCGGCGAAAACGACGTCGTGGTGTTGTCTTCGACCCCTATCCCAGGCAACGAAAAGTCGGTGTACGAGGTCATAAACAACCTATTCCGTCAAGGTGCTGAAGTGGTGTACGACAGCATGAACGACGTGCACGTTTCGGGACACGCATACGAAGAAGAACTCAAAACAATGCTCAACCTCGTGCGCCCGAAGTTTTTCATGCCCGTGCACGGCGAATATCGTCATCAATTCAAGCACGCGCAAATCGCAAAGAGCATATGCGTACAGCCTAAAAACGCCGTCATCCCAAACGTGGGAGAGGTGTGGGGCGTCAACGCAAACAGCCTCAAACAGCACTCTAACGTGCCCGCAGGCAACGTGTACGTGGACGGGGACGTCCTCGAAGACGGAAATACGGTCGTGAGAGATCGTCGCTCGCTTGCAGAGTACGGAATGCTCGTGGTGTTGGGTGCAATAGATACCGACAAAATGAAGTTCACGGGAGATATAGACGTCATCGCGAGAGGGTTCAGCCTTACGAACGAAAGACTTAACGACATAAAATCCGCCGCAAAAAGCGCGGTCGGGAATTTGGACGGGGATATCGGCATGCACGATATCACTTCCGCGGTCAAGAAAGCCATTCGCAAACTATTCTGCAAGGATAGGCAATTTCCCATAATCATGCCTATACTCATAGAGGACTGATATGCAAAGAAAACCGATTATTCTGATATTGACGAGCAGGGACGAGGAGGGCGACGCTTCCCTCGAACTTTCGCGTGCGATAAAGGAATACGGCACGCACAACGTAGTCGTCATAAGCGACGACAAGTACGGCTCTGCGGCGAAGTCGTCAAAACTCGACAAACTCATGACTCTCGGCGACGACTATCAAGAGTTTCTCGGAAGAAACGAAAAATTGTCTTTTTTGAAAGACTTGGGCAGAAAGAACAAGCAAGTCAAAAAGGGCAGGGCGTATAGGATTTCAAACGCGGTCAAACGCTATCGCCCCGAACTCGTGCTTGCCACGACGCCTTACGCGTATTTCAGCGCGGTGGATTCCAAACGCAAGACGGAATTCAGTGCGGAAATCGTGTATATGATGCCTTATTTCGTCCTTGACAAGCAGACTTACGACGACGATAGCATCTATATCGTCGAAAATCAGGACGTCAAAACCGCACTCGTATCTCAAGGCGTCCCGTCCAAGAGAGTTATGACTATGGGATTCCCGTACGATATTCCTTTGAAAACTCCCCTCGAAATCGTCGCGATGAAACAGGAACTCGGATTGCCCAGAACGATGACGGTCTTTCTCAATGCGGACAAAAAGGACGGAGTGGAAGAATTGTTTTCTCTGCTTGTCGACCAAGGCAACGTCATAAATATAGTCGTGTTTTCGACGGACGCAAAAACGGTGTCCGCACTCCGCGCGAAAGCGGACAGCGAAAAAGCGAATAACGTCGTGATTTTGCAAAAGAAAGAGCAATTCGACGAGTATCTCACCGCATCGGACGCGGTTATCACTCGTTACGACGTTTCCACGATATACAAATGTTTCAAACTCGGCAAACCCGTTATAACGTTTGCAAAGGGTGCACATTCACTCCGAGAAATCGCGTACCTTGTGGAAAAGGGGCTCGTGATGAACGCAAAGGAGAATATCGAAGTCGTCGGACTTATATATAAACTCATTGAAACGGGAGTTGCGGCAAGTTATATCACCGCAGGCTCGAAGTGGGTGGAAACCGCAAGCGTATCCAATATCGCGGGCTATCTCGTCAGTTACATAGGAAAATAAAATGAAGATAACCAAACTTTCAAGCGTAGCGCAGAAATGCGGATTAAGAGAGGGGGACGAAATCGTCGAGATGGGAGGATATCCCTTCACGGATATAATCGACTATCTCTATTTCGACAACGAGAGAAAATTCGACGCGGTCGTCGTTAGGGACGGCAAAAAACATACCGTCAGAATATCCAAAAAGGATGGTCAGTCGTTAGGGCTCGAATTCGACAAAGACCTCGATATAATCCGATGCAAAAACAAATGCGTGTTTTGTTTTGTCGACCAACTTCCCAAAGGGCTTCGCAGTACGCTTTACGTCAAGGACGACGATTACAGAATGAGTTTCATTTGCGGAAGTTACGTCACCATGACCAACGTCAGCGAAGAGGAAATCCAGCGCATAATCCGCTTGAAATTGAGCCCGCTTTACATATCCGTCCACGTATTCGACGACGATTTGAGGGTGAAAATGGTGCGCAATCCCCACACTCGCGACCTCATTCCCATGATGCGTAGATTCGGGGCGGCGGGGATTAAAATGCACACGCAACTCGTCATCGTCCCCGAAATGAACGACGGCGAAAAACTTGTGGAAAGTATACGCGGATTGCACGCTGTGGAGGGCGTTGAAAGCGTCGCGGTCGTGCCCGTAGGACTTACGGGACACAGGTCGGGGCTTTCGGATATTCGCACGGTCAACAAGCAAGAGGCGGAAAGAGCGATCGACGACGTTGAAAAACTCAACGAGGAATACGGCGGATATTTCTGCTGGTGCTCGGACGAATACTATATGATTGCGGAGAGAGAAATTCCGAATTTTGCCTATTACGGCGATTTCGGACAAATCGAAAACGGAGTGGGACTTATCGCGGATTTCGAAGATAATCTCGATTATTCTCTCGAATGTATGGAAAAGAAAAACTTGAAAGGCAAAGCGACTTTCATCACGGGGACGTCCTTTGCGCCCATTCTCGAAACACTCAAAAAGAGCGTGGAAGAGAAACTCGGCATAGATATTGCGGTCAAAGGGATTCGCAACGACTTTTTCGGCAACAGCGTGACCGTCGCGGGACTCGTCGTAGGCTCGGACATAATCGCGCAGGCAAACGTGCCGGATACGGATTGCTACGTCATCCCCGACAATATGCTCCGTGAATTTACGACTACCTTCCTCGACGACACCACTCTCGACGAGGTGGAAAAAGCACTCGGAAAACCCGTACTTACGGTTACACACAACGGCTCGAATCTGGCGGAAGTCCTGTCCGATTTCTTCGAGCATAAGAGGAATATATGAACGATAAACCATTGGTTGCCGTCGTAGGCAGACCCAACGTAGGAAAATCAACTCTATTCAATCGCCTCGTAGGCGAGCGTATTTCTATCGTAGAAAACACTCCCGGCGTCACGAGGGATAGAATTTACGCGGACGTCGAATGGTGCGGAAAGGCGTTTACCCTTATCGACACGGGCGGTCTTGAACTCAAAAGCGAGGACGAAATGTGGTCGCATATCCGCAATCAAGTGGAAATAGCGGTGGGGGCGGCGGACGCCGTCGTGTACGTCGTGGACGGCAAAACCGGACTTACCCTCGACGACCAAACCATCACGACCTTTTTGAGAAAGTCGGATAAACCCGTCATCCTTGCGGTCAACAAACTCGACAACAACGAACTTCATGATTTATACGAGTTTTACGCACTCGGTTTCGGCGAGCCTTACGGCGTGTCCGCGGAGCAGGGCAAGGGACTGGGCGACCTTCTTGACGCAATAATCGAACAAATCGAGGCGGTTCCGCACGAGGAAGACCCCGAAAGACTTAAAATCGCTATCGTGGGCAAGCCTAACGCGGGCAAAAGTTCTCTCACCAATAAACTTCTCGGCTACGACAGATGCATTGTCAGCAATATCGCGGGCACGACGAGGGACGCAATCGACACCGCACTCGACGTGGGCAACGACAAATATCTCATCATCGACACCGCGGGCATGCGTAAGAAAAAAGCGGTGGACGAGGACGTTGAACGTTATTCCGTCGTGCGCACCATTCTCGCAGTCAGACGCGCGGACGTCGTCGTAATCGTATGCGACGCAAGCGAAGGGCTCACCGAACAGGACGTCAAAATCGCGGGATTCGTCAACGAAGAAGGCAAACCGTCCGTCATCGTCATGAACAAATGGGACCTTGTGGATAAGGATACTTACACCAAGGAAAAATTCGAGAAAAAACTTCGTGAAGACCTCAAATTCATGGACTATTTCAAGTCCGTCTATATCTCCGCGAAAAACGGCAAGCGTACGGACGTCGTGTTGCCTGCGTGTAAAGAAGTTGCGGCTGCGTCGAGAAGAAGAATACAAACTGGTCTTCTCAACGAGGTTTTGTCGGACGCTATCCGCATAAGCGAACCGCCGTCTAAACTGGGCAGAAAACTCAAGATTTACTTCACGACTCAAGTCGCGATAAATCCGCCTACGTTCGTAGTCAAGGTCAACGACCCCGAACTTATGCATTTCAGTTACAAGAGATATCTCGAGAATGCTTTGAGAAAGAGTTTCGACTTCAAAGGAACTCCGATAAGGATTCTCATCCGCAAAAACAACGAGGATTAAATTCCTTTACGTTTGCGGCGTATAATACTAACGAATTAATTTTTGAGAGGAGAATAATATGGATTGTTCAATCTACTCGAAACAAGAACTACAAGCCTTGCTCGATATCGAAATGAAAAACCTCAAAAGGATTCAAAAAAAGAGCAACGGCATAGATATGACGAGAGGTCGTCCGTCGAGCGAACAACTCGAAATCGCGATGCCTATGCTTAAATCCGCGGGAAGTTTGGATTACAACGCGGACGGCGTGGACGCTAGAAATTACGGCGCACTTGCGGGCATTAAATCCGCGCGTACGCTTTTTGGCGAAATTCTCGGCGCAAAACCCGAGGAAACCATAGTCGCGGACGGAAGCTCCCTCGACGTCATGTACACGACCGTTCAATTTGCCTACGTTTTCGGCGTACTCGGCGGCACTCCGTGGTCGAAACAAGGCAAAATCAAATTCATTTGTCCGGCACCGGGGTACGACAGACACTTCCAGATTTGTGAACAATTCGGCATTGAAATGATTGCGGTCAATATGGATGAAAACGGACCCAATATGGACGTTGTCGAGTCCCTCGTCGGCTCGGACGACAGTATCAAAGGCATTTGGTGCGTGCCGAAATACAGCAATCCTACGGGCATAACTTACTCGGATAAGGTCGTCGAGCGTCTTGCTACGATGAAAACCGCCGCAAGCGATTTTCGCATTTTCTGGGACAACGCATATGCGGTGCACGATTTGTACGAAAACGGGGATAAACTCAAAAACATCTTCGACGTCGCAAGAAAAGCGGGTACTCTAAACCGCGTTTACGCCTACACGTCGACCTCTAAAATCACGTTCGCGGGAAGCGGCGTATCCGCGTTTGCATCATCCGTGGAAAACGTGAACGATATCCTCAAACGCCTTGCGTTCAAGACCATCGGCCCCAACAAGGTTAATCAGGTCATGCACGTCAACTTTATGAAAAACCTCGACGGCGTCAAGAAGATTATGGCCAAACACGCGGATATCCTTCGTCCGAAATTCGAACTCTTCGACAAGAAAATGGAAGAGGCGTTCAAGGGCGACCCGTTCGTCGGTTGGAGCAAACCGCGCGGAGGTTATTTCATCTCTGTCAACGTCAAGGGTTGCGCGAAGAGAATCATAGAACTCAGTGCGGAAGCAGGCGTCAAATTCACTCCCGCAGGCTCGACCTTCCCTTATAAACAAGACGATCTCGACGAGAATATGCGCATAGCCCCGTCCGTGCCCACTCTCGACGAACTCGACGAGGCGGTGGACGTGCTTATCAGTGCGATCAAAGTCGCGAGAATAGAAAGATATCTCAAAAAGAAATTCTCGTAATCGAATATCGAAAAATTTATATAATACGTTAGGAAAGTCCTCGGCTCGTCCGAGGATTTTCGTTAAAAACGGCGGATTTGTCATAATCGCAATTTCCCTTACATAGCATTAAGTAAAAAATGGAGGAAATCTATGGACAAATTCGACCTTTACCGCGATATCGCAACCCGCACGGGCGGCGACGTCTACGTCGGAGTTGTCGGTCCTGTCAGGACGGGCAAATCCACTTTCATCAAACAGTTTATGGAGGAACTTGCGCTTGACGGCATAGAAAACCCCGACGCAAAAAAACGCGCCGTCGACGAACTTCCTCAATCCGCCGACGGAAAAACTATCATGACCACTCAACCGAAATTCGTGCCCAACGAGGCAGTCAAAGTGTCTTTTTCGGACAATTTGTCAGTTAATCTACGCCTTATAGACTGCGTCGGTTATCTTGTCGCAGGCGCGCTCGGGAGCGAAGAAGAGGGCAAAGAACGCATGGTGCGCACTCCTTGGAGCGAGGACGAAATGCCTTTCTCCGAAGCGGCTGAAATCGGCACGGATAAAGTTATCCGCGAGCATAGCACGATAGCGGTCGCCGTGACTACGGACGGCAGTTTTACGGATATTCCCAGAAGCGAATACGCAAGAGCGGAAGAGAAAGTCGTGTCCGAACTGAAAAAGACGGGCAAACCTTTTGCGATCGTGCTCAACGTTTTCGACGTCAAGGCGGATTCCGCACTCGACCTCAAAACCGAACTCGAACAAAAATACGACGTACCCGTCCGCCTTGTCAACGCGCTGAAATTGACGGAGAGCGATATATCCGAAATTATGGAAAGTATTCTGCTTGAATTCGGAGTGAGAACTATCGATTTCCGCTTGCCGAAATGGGTGCAGGCGCTCACGACCTCGTCCCCTGTCGTTAAGGAACTTGTGTCCGTCGTGCGCACTCTCGGCGACGACGTGTCCAAAATGAAAGACTATGAAAATATTGACCGCTACTTTGAAAACGCAGAGTTTTGGGATACCCCCGCGCGCATAGATTTGGACGCGGGCAAGGGTAGAATAGTCGTGACCGTATCTCCGAAAGAAGAAGTCTTTTATAAGGTCGCGACCGAAGAAAGCGGAATAGAAATCGCGGACGACTTCGACCTTCTTGTCAGAATCAAGGAGTTTGCGGAGGGTAGAGAGCGCACTGCAAAACTCGTGTCCGCACTCGAACAAGTGGAGAGCGTCGGTTACGGAATAGTACCGCCCTCAACCGACGAAATGGTGCTCGAAGAGCCCGAAATAATCAAACAGGGACAGCAATACGGAGTGCGCTTGCGCGCGTCCGCACCGTCCTTGCATATCATGCGCGTTGACGTCGAAACCGAAGTCAGCCCCATCGTCGGCACCGAGCAACAAAGCGCGGATCTCGTCAGCGGAATGATAGGGGACTTCGGAGAAAACAAACAGGGAATATGGGATACGAACATTTTCGGTCGCTCCCTATCTTCACTCGTTGCGGACGGCATAAATAATAAACTGTCTTCCGTCCCCGCAGACGCCGAACTCAAACTCAAAAAGACGCTCGGCAGAATAGTGAACGAGGGAAAGGGCGGAGTTATTTGCATCTTGCTTTAACCACCGTTTGCAAAGGAAAAGTAACAGCCGTGCTTGTCGCGGCTGTTTTAGCATTTTCCCCTTGAATACGCATACGGCTTGTGGTATAATCACGTAGAGGTGCATATGAAAGTACTAATATTGAACGGTAGCCCGAAGGGAAGAAAAAGCGTTACGCTGTGCTCGGCAAAATATTTGCAAAAGGTCTTTTCAAAAGACGAATTCGAGATGTTCGACGTCGCGCAACAAATTAAGGCGTACGAGCGCGAAAACAAGTTTAACGAATTCAAAACGGCATTGTCAAATGCCGATTTGGTCGTTGCATGCTATCCCGTCTATACCTTTCTTGCACCCGCTCAACTGCACCGTTTCTTTGAAATCATGGAGGAAAACGGCGTCGATTTCAATAGCAAATTCGTCACCCAACTCACAACCTCGAAACGCTTTTACGACGTCACCGCACACGGCGTCGTGAAGAAAATTTTTGTGTCATTAGGCGGAAAGTACGTGAAAGGTCTGTCCGCGGATATGGAAGACTTGACTACGGATAAGGGCAGAGAAGAGTTAGTCGGTTGGTGGAAATTCGTGCGCTATCAGGTGGAGAATGGTTTGTATGAAAGAGAAGAAATTCCCGCCCTCGATAAGCCTTTTTACGACAGGTGCAAAACTTCTTTCGCCGAAAAGAATACGGCAAAATCCGTCCTTATAGTTACCGACGCCACGTCGGATAGCCTATGGAATATGATAGAAGATTTCCGCGCGGTTTTCCCATATAAGACGGAAGTCCTCGACCTTCACTCCGTCCCCTTCAAATGCGGTTGTCTTGGTTGCCTTAAATGCACCACCGCGGGCGTTTGCGCTGTCAACGACGGATTTAGTGACGTGCTGAACGGAAAAGTCAACGAGGCGGACGCGGTCGTCACCGCTTTCGAAATCAAAAATCACGCCTTGTCGTCCCTATATAAAACCTTTTTCGACCGTCAATTCGTCAACGGGCATCGTCCCGTCACCGCAGGCAAACCCACGGGATATATCGTGTCGGGCAACTTGTCCGTCGAAGACGTGCTGAAAGAGTATATCGACGCAAAATCCGCCGTTGGAGGAAACTATAATTGCGGCGTCGTTTGCGATGAAGCGAATACGGCTGACGATATAGAATCGCTGTCTGCAAAACTTGCCTACGCGCTTGAAAACGCCTCTCAACCCGAACATAATTTTTACGAGGTCGGCGGCATGAAAATCTTCCGCGATATGATTTGGATTATGCGCGGACTCATGAAAGCGGATTACGATTTCTACAAGAAAAACGGCTTGCTCGATTTCCCTCAAAAGAAGAGAGGACAGATGATTTTGATGAAGTTCCTCGGCAAACTTTTAGGGCTGAAGAGTCTTAACAAAAAGATGCCTAATATGATGTCGGACGGTATGCTTATGCCGTACGAAAAGGCACTTAAAAACGCAAAACCGATAGATTAAACCCAAAAAGGAGAAAATATTATGCCCCATATCGCAATCACAATGTACCCCGGAAGAAGTGAAGAAATCAAAAAAGGTCTTGCCGAAAACATCGCGGAATGTGTTGAAAAAACTTTGAACGTAGACCCGAAATTCGTGTCCGTCACAATCGAAGAAATCGCCCCCGAAAACTGGCAAGCAAACCTCGACTCATTCCCCGCTGACAAATTCTACGTCAACCCCGAAGAATAACGCAGCAACGCCGCGTACAAACCACCCTCAAACCAAGCGACCTCATAACCTCGCTTGGTTTTGCTTTTCAGTTGTTTTAGCAAAATTGAATTGAAAATAATAGCAATAAAAATGTGCACCGATTATCACAATCGATG
>CAZRHE010000008.1:0-74851 GCA_964599875.1 uncultured Bacteroidaceae bacterium | reverse complement strand
CAAACTTCCGTGAAGGACTTTCCGTTCTCGAATACTTCATCTCTTCGCACGGCGGCCGTAAAGGTCTTGCGGATACCGCACTTAAAACGGCAGACTCCGGTTACCTTACCAGACGTCTTGTCGACGTATCTCACTCCGTTATCGTCCGCGAACAAGACTGCGGCGACACCAAAGGTTCTTTGGTCACCGCAATTTACAAGGACGACAAGAGTGCAATCGAACCTCTCGAAGACAGAATCGCGGGTAGATACACCATGGAAGACGTCGTCGATCCCGCAACGGGCGAAATCCTTGCGGAAAAAGACACGCTCATCTCTAACGAACAAGCAAAAGCAATCGACAAAGCGCTCACCAAACAATGGGAAGCGGAAGGCTCCGACGTGCATCGTCTTCCCGGTGTGCGTATTCGTTCCGTCCTCACCTGCAAGACGAGAAACGGCGTCTGCGCGAAGTGCTACGGCAAGAATATGGCAAGCGGCAACACCGTCAAACTCGGTGAAGCGGTCGGCATAATCGCGGCACAATCCATCGGTGAACCCGGTACTCAGTTGACCATGAGAACCTTCCACACCGGCGGCGTTGCAACCGGCGACGACATCACTCAAGGTTTGCCTCGTGTTGAAGAAATCTTCGAAGCGCGTAAGCCTAAGGGACAGGCAATCATCACCGAAAACAACGGTGTGGTGCATATCTCCGAGAACAACCGCGAAATCACCGTAACGGGTGCGGACGAATCCAAATCCTACGCAATTCCTTACGGCGCAAGACTCCGCGTCGAAGAGGGCGAAACCATCTCCGCAGGCGACCCGCTCACCAGCGGTCCTATCGATCCTCAAGCAATGCTCCGTGCAAAAGGCGTCAACGGCGTTCAAGAATATCTTGCGAAAGAAGTTCAAAGAACGTATCGTATTTCCGGTGTCGAAATCAACGATAAACATATCGAAGTCATCGTCCGTCAAATGCTCCGCAAGGTTCGCATCGAAGACCAAGGCGATACGAATATGCTCCCCGGCACCCTCGTCGATATCTTCACTTACGAAGACGAAAACGAAAAAGCGCTTGAAAGCGGCGGCGCACCCGCAACCGCAAAACGTACGTTGCTCGGCATCACCAAAGCGGCACTTGCAACCGAGTCCTTCCTCTCTGCGGCATCCTTCCAAGAAACCACCAGAGTGCTTGCGGACGCGGCAATCAAGAACAAAGTCGACCCGCTCATCGGTCTTAAAGAAAACGTCATCATCGGCAAACTGATTCCCGCAGGTACCGGAATGAAGATATACAAGAATATCACTACCGTTCCTGCAATCCCCGAAGACGCGGTTAACGATGCGATAATCGACTGATAAACTACTGTTACTGTTATGGAAAAAAGATTATTTACGTCCGAAAGCGTAACCGAAGGACATCCCGATAAGGTCTGCGACCAAATCGCAGACGCCATACTCGACGACATCTATGCGGAAGACCCTTCCGCAAGAGTTGCCGTTGAAGTGTGCGCCACCACCGGCATGGTGGTGGTGTTCGGCGAAGTCACGACCAAACACCACTCGGATATCCCCGGCATAGTCCGCGGAGTCATCAAAGATATCGGATACAACGACAGTTCTCTCGGATTCGACTATAAGACGTGTGCGGTGCTTACGTCACTCGACAAGCAATCTCCCGACATCGCGCTCGGCGTCGATTCCGCAACCGACAGCGAAAGCGACGTGGACGAATTCGAAAAACAGGGTGCAGGCGACCAAGGTATGATGTTCGGTTATGCAACCGACGAAACCGAAGAACTTATGCCTCTTCCCGTCATGCTCGCGCATGCGCTCACTTATCGTTTGACCGAGGCGAGAAAGAACCAAGAAATCGATTATCTCCGTCCCGACGGAAAGTCGCAAGTCACCGTCGAATACATGGACGACGTCCCCGTCAGAGTGGATACCGTCGTCGTTTCCACGCAACATTCGGATTCCGTCGATATGGAAACTCTCGAAAGAGATATCATCGAAAAGGTCATCAAGAAAGCAATCCCCGAAAAATATTTGGACGAAGACACGAAGATTTACGTCAATCCGACGGGAAGATTCGTCGTCGGCGGACCCGTTGGGGACAGCGGTCTTACGGGAAGAAAAATTATCGTCGACACCTACGGCGGATTCTGCCGTCACGGTGGCGGAGCGTTGTCGGGCAAAGACCCCAGCAAAGTGGATAGAAGCGGACTGTATATGGCGCGCTATATCTGCAAAAACCTCGTCGCGGCAGGCGTTGCGAAACGCGTGGAAATCGAAATCGCGTACGCAATCGGAATGTCGCACCCCGTTGCAGTCTACGTGGACAGTTACGGCACCGGCATAGTCTCCGACGAAAAGATAGCGGAAATCGTGAACAAAACGTTTGATTTAAGACCGCTTGCGATCATTAAAAATCTAAAACTCGATCGGCCTATCTACCGCGCCACGTCGAACTACGGACACCTCGGAAAGAGCGTGTTCCCGTGGGAACAAACGGACAAGGTGGAAGAAATCAAACGCGCGCTCGAAACGCTTTGACAATAACGAAAGAGAAAACAAGGGTTATTCCTTGTTTTTTCATAGTTGCGTGTGCGCGCAACTATGAAAAAACAAAGAAACCGACGGAGGAGGATTTATCCTTCGTCTATATCGAAAGGGGAAAGATATAAATGGCAGAACTCAGAGGAGAAATCAAAAGCGTAATCTTCAGAAGCGAAGATACGGGCTACACGGTGCTCGACGTCAAAACCGAAGTGGGCGTGCACACCGTCGTAGGCACCTTTCCTCCTGTAAGCGAAGGTCAGAATATCAGAGTGGAAGGAAGTTTTCAGACCAAAACGTTATACGGGAAGCAGTTTTTTGCGGAAAACGTGTATGTCAGCGCACCGTCGCGCTTGGACGGCATCCGCAAGTTTTTAGGCAGCGGACTTATAAGGGGATTAGGTCCCGTCACCGCAGAGGCTATCGTTGCAAAATTCGGGGTGGATTCGCTTGAAAAAATGAAATATCCGTTTGAACTTGCAAAGGTCAAGGGGATATCTTTAAAACGCGCTACCGAATTCGGGCTCGAATATACGAATTTAATCAAGATGCAGGACGCTATGATTTTCTTGCAAGAACTCGGCGTCAGCATAAATCTTGCCCTCAAAATATACGGCGTGTACGGTGGAAAAACCGAAGAAGTCATAAGGAAAAATCCTTATACGCTTATCGACGACGTGGGCGGAATAGGCTTTGCGTCGGCGGACAGAATTGCCGAAAGTTTGGGAATAAGCAGGAACAGCGATTACAGAATTACCGCGGGGATTAAGTACGTTTTGAAAAAGGCGGCGACTCGTAGCGGGCATACCTATTTGCCCGAAAACGAACTTCTCGGCGCCGCTTTGGAACTTTTAAGGCTTGATTGTGACGAACCCGAAGAAAGAGTGCGTGAAAATGTCGAAGATATGATTATGTTCGGCGACCTCATTCGTTACGATACGGGAGAGCATGCGGCGATATCTTTGAAGCAATATTTCAATATCGAAGAAAGCATAGCCCGCCGTCTTGCCATACTCTCGGGATGCAGTGCGGAATACAAGATTCCCGTCGACGAAGAAATCCGAATTTTCGAAAACGAGGCGGGATTCAAACTTCACCCCAATCAAGTGGAAGCGGTCAAAGCGTCCATAGAAAACGGCGTGCATATCGTGACGGGCGGACCGGGCACGGGAAAGACCACTATCGTTAAATGTATTCTTCATATTTATAAGGATTTAGGACAAAACGTTTCACTTTGCGCACCCACGGGACGCGCCGCAAAACGAATGTCCGAAGCGACGGGAGAAGAGGCAAGGACTATCCATAGACTTCTCGAACTCGACTACAAAGACGGGACGGGACGTTTTAAATACGACGACGAAACGAAACTGTCAAGCGACGTCGTAATCGTGGACGAAATGAGTATGGTGGACGAATACGTGTTCAGCGCCCTTGTCAGAGCGGTCAAACTCGGCGCAAGGCTCGTGCTCGTCGGGGATAAAGACCAACTCGCGTCCGTCGGCGCGGGCAACGTCCTCGGCGACTTGATTGCTTGCGGAAAATTCAAGGTCAGTTATCTCACGCAGATTTATCGTCAATCCGAAGACAGTAAAATCATAACCAACGCACACAAAATCAACCACGGCGAAATGCCTATTCTCGACAACAAGAGCAAGGACTTTTTCTTTGAGGAAAGGGAGAATGCAGAGAATATCGCGCGCACGACGATAGACCTTGTGACAAAACGCCTAACGAAGTATCTCGGCGTGGACGCAAGGGACGTGCAAGTGCTTTGCCCGATGAAAAGAGGAAGTGCGGGGGTTGTAGGACTAAATCAAAGACTGCAAGCGGTAATCAATCCGCCTTCCCGCGAAAAGAAAGAATTTCACCACGGCGAAACTCTGTTCAGAGAGGGCGATAAGGTTATGCAAACGCAGAACAATTATCAGCAGGAATGGACGCAGTGCGTAGGCGCGAAAATCGAAAGAGGGTGCGGCGTTTACAACGGCGATATAGGCACGATAGAAAGCATAAATTTGCAGATTATGCAGTTTATCATACGATTTGACGATGATAAAGTGGCTGTTTATAAATTTGACGATGCCGAACAACTGACGCTTGCATATGCCGTCACCATACATAAATCGCAAGGTTGCGAGTTCGATGCGGTCGTTATCGCACTCGACGCAAACTATATGTTGCAGTCGCGAAATTTGCTTTATACCGCAGTTACGCGCGCAAAGAAAATCGTCGTCATCGCAGGGACGAAAAAGACGCTTGCGCGTATGGTGAAAAACAATCAAACCGCAAGAAGATACTCTTTGCTCGTCAATCTCGTCAACGACGAATTTGCAAGTCTTTCGTATTGATATGAAGTTAGCCGAGTTGTGGGATAAGATCAAGAAAGGGATTATCGACGCCGTTTTCCCCGAGGACGTCACTTGCGATATTTGCGGAGCGGAACTCGTGGCGGATACGCGTTATCGGTTGTGCTCGTCTTGCATAGAAAAACTAAATCCAATTCGCGGCAAAGTTTGTCTCGATTGCGGAATTCCTATGGCTAACGAGGCGGATTATTGCATCCGCTGTCAATCCGAGAACTTCAAATTCGCTTGCAACAGGTCACCACTCGTGTACGACGGTGAGGCGAAGTTGCTCGTTCACAAGATGAAATTCGGCGGGAAGAAATATATAGCGCACACTCTCGGCGCGATGATGTCGGACGCGTTCATCTCAAACAAAATGAAGGGCGAAATCATTGTCTTCGTCCCTATGACGAAGGACGAGGAAGAGAAAAGAGGATTCAATCAATCCGAACTTCTTGCACTCGACGTCGGGGAAAGACTTAATATCCCCGTCCTGCCCGCGCTCGAAAAGATTAGAAGCACGTCCGAGCAAAAGCAGTTAGGCGGAAAGGACAGAGCGAAAAATCTCGAAGGTGCATTTCTACTGAAATATCCGCAGGTCAAGGATAGAATCATATTGCTGATAGACGATGTTTTTACAACGGGCGCAACCGCAAACGAATGTGCAAAAGTTTTGCTCAAAGGTAAGGCGAAAGAAGTGTACGTACTGACTGCCGCCGTGACGAAAAGGAAACTTCCGTCCGAGAGTGCGACGCCTATCGCGGACGAGGATTGACTTAAATTTTGCTTAAACGGGCGCGCGAGCGCGCATACGGGTTGCAAAATCTCGATAAATAGTTTATTATATCGAATAGCGGTACGCGCGCCGTCGTGCGTGCGAGCGCATATATGAGGAAAACATGGCATCGATTTTCAACGAAAACGAAAGAAAAGTAAGAAAAATCAAAAAGATAGCGAACAAAATCGAGGCGTTAGCGCCAGAATATAAGTCGTTGTCCGACGAGGCTCTGCAAGCAAAAACCGCAGAGTTCAAGTCCCGTATCGAAAAGGGCGAAAGTTTGGATTCGATTTTGCCCGAGGCATTCGCTACCGTCAGAGAGGCGGCGGAAAGAGTGCTCGGCATGCGTCCGTATTTCGTCCAACTCATGGGCGGCATCGCTCTTCATCAAGGCAGAATCGCAGAGATGGGCACGGGCGAAGGCAAGACCCTCGTCGCAACTCTCCCCGGTTATCTCAACGCATTGACGGGCAAGGGCGTACACGTCGTCACGGTCAACGATTATCTTGCAACCCGCGACGCTGCGTGGATGGGTAAAGTCCACCGCTTTTTGGGACTTACCGTCGGCGTCGTCGTCCCGGGAATGAGCAACGAAGACAAGAAAGCCGCTTATAATTCGGATATTTGCTACTGCACCAACAACGAACTCGGATTCGATTTCCTGCGCGACAATATGGTCGTCGCAAAGAGGGATAAAGTTCAACGCGGACTCAACTTTGCAATCGTCGACGAAGTCGACTCCATTTTGATAGACGAAGCGCGCACCCCGCTCATCATTTCGGGTAGAGGCGGAAAATCCAGTGAAACTTACAAAATAGCGGACGCATTCGCGCGCACTTTACACGAGGGCGACGATTTCACAATCGAAGAAAAAGAGAAAACCATTATGCTCACCGACGACGGCGTGGCGAAAGCGGAAAGATATTTCCACGTATCCAACCTCACCGACATAGATAATACCGAACTTTATCATCATATCCAACAAGCGCTCAAAGCGCACAATATGATGAAACGCGACCGCGATTATATCGTCAACGACGGCGAAGTCCTTATCGTCGACGAATTTACGGGTCGTATCATGATAGGGCGTAGATACAACGAAGGTCTGCACCAAGCAATCGAGGCGAAAGAACACGTCGTCATCAGAAGCGAAAACAAGACGCTTGCGACGATTACTTTTCAAAATTTCTTCCGTATGTACTCCAAACTCAGCGGCATGACGGGTACGGCAAAGACGGAAGAGGACGAATTCGAAGGCATTTATTATCTCGACGTCGTGCAAATTCCGCCGAATAAACCCTCCCAAAGAAAGGACGAACACGACCAAATTTATACGAAAGTCGCAGGAAAACTCAACGCAATCGTTGCGGATATAGAGGAGCGTTATAAAAAAGAACAACCCGTCCTCGTCGGCACGGTCAGCGTCGAAAAGTCCGAAGAATTGTCCGAAATTCTCAAACGTAAGGGAATAAGACATAACGTCCTCAACGCGAAATTCCACAAGCAAGAAGCGGAAATAATCGCGCAAGCGGGCAAACTCGGTGCGGTCACAATCGCAACGAATATGGCGGGCCGCGGCACGGATATCATGCTCGGCGGAAATGCGGATTTCCAAGCGAAACAAAAAATGGAAAAGGACGGCTATCCTCTCGATATAATCGAAATGGCAACCTCTCCTCACGTCTACGACGATGAAAAAGTCGCGGAGGCAAAAGAGGTTTATTTGCACCATTACGAGGCGTTCAAGAAAAAATGCGACGAGGAAAAAGCAAAAGTCATCGCACTCGGAGGACTTCGCATTATAGGCACCGAACGCCACGAAAGCCGCCGTATAGACAACCAGTTGAGAGGTCGTGCGGGACGTCAAGGCGACCCCGGCAGCACGGTATTCTATATCTCTATGGAAGACGACGTCGCAAGAATTTTCGGTGGGGATAAACTCAAATCCATTGCCGAAACCATGAAATTCCCTGACGACGAGCCTATCGCAAACGGCGTCATAAGCAAACAAATCGAACGCGCGCAACGCCTTGTCGAGGGCAGAAACTACTCGATAAGAAAACAAGTTTTGTCCTACGACGACGTCATGAACGCGCAGCGCGAAATCATCTATAAGGAAAGAGGAAAAGTCCTCGACGGACTGGATATTCACGACCAAATCGTGGATATGATAGGGGACCTTGCGGAAGAAATCATCGGCTACTATGCGGACTACAAGACGGATTACAATACTTGGGATTACGTCGCTTTCAACAATTCTCTCGAACAAAAAATGTTGCCGAGGGGGACGAATTTGATGACACCCGAACTTTGCTCTTGCTACGACGTGTACAAACTCAAAGATGCCGTCCTCAAAATCGCTCTCGAAAACTACGAAAACAAGATTGCCGTCCTCAAAGAAGACGGATTCGATTTCAGGGATCTCGAAAGAGTGTTCCTCTTGAAGACCGTCGACGCAAAATGGATGGACCATATCGACGCTATGGACGTATTGCGAAAGGGTATAGGCTTGCGCGGATACGGACAACGCGACCCCGTCATCGCATATCGCGAAGAGGGTTGGGCTATGTTTGAAGACATGGTGGACAGAATCCATAGCGAAACTGCGTCCTTGCTTCTCAAGGTTGAAGTCAAAAAACGCGAAAACGGCGAAACTCAAATGAGCAAACAAATAGCGACGGAAAAGTCGCAAGCGCGCTCTACGGATAAGGTCGGCAGAAACGATCCGTGCCCTTGCGGAAGTGGCAAAAAGTATAAAAACTGTTGCGGAAAGAATAAATAAAACTATGGATTATTTTGCAAAGAAACAAGAACTCAAATCGCTGAAAACGGACTTAAAGTGCGCATATGACGGGATAAACCCCGAAAAACTGCGCGGAAGAGTCGCGGAACTCGAAGCCGTGCAAAACGGCGACGGGTTTTGGAACGACGTCGCGAACGCACAAAAAGTGTCGAAGGAAATAAGCCAAATCAAGGCCAAACTCGAACGCTTTGAAAAACTGTTGTCCGAACTCGACGACGCGACGGAAATCGTCGATATAGTCGAACTCGAAGAAAGCGAGGAAGAGGATAACAACCTCCAAACGCTCGTCGATACGCTCAAGGAAAAAACCGAAAAGTTGACTCTCGAAACCTTGCTTTCGGGCAAGTACGACGGACTCAACGCAATCCTTACTTTGCATGCGGGCGCAGGCGGCACCGAAGCGCAAGACTGGTGCGATATGCTTTATCGTATGTATACGCGTTACGTCGAGCGTTCGGGCTGGAAAGCAGTCGAACTCGACTATCTCGCAGGTGACGAGGCAGGTATAAAGAGCGTAACATTCAGAGTGGAAGGGGACAACGCATACGGTTATCTCAAAGCGGAAAAAGGCGTTCATCGTCTAGTACGCATATCTCCTTTCGACGCCAACGCAAGACGCCACACCTCCTTTGCGTCTCTCGAAGTTATGCCCGAAATCATTGACGACGGCGAAATCGAGATTCGTCCCGAAGACCTCAAAGTGGATACTTACAGAAGTTCGGGCGCGGGCGGACAACACGTCAATAAAACCGAATCCGCAATCCGCATAACGCATATCCCTACGGGCATTATAGTTGCTTGCCAAAACGAGCGCAGCCAAATCCAAAACCGCGAAGTCGCCATGCAAATGCTCCGCAGTAAACTCATCGAAAAGAAAGAGCGCGAGCGCGAAGAAGAAGCGGCGGCAATCTCGGGCAAACTCAAAAAAATCGAATGGGGCAGTCAAATCCGCAGTTACGTATTTTGCCCTTACACCATGGTGAAAGACCACCGCACCGGTTTCGAAACCGGCAACGTCCAAGCAGTCATGGACGGCGACCTCGACGCCTTCATCGACGAATACCTCAAAATGTCCGTCCAATAAGTTTTCTACCTGAAAACGGACATAAAATATCAAAAACAGTAAATAAAGCCTTGTTTTGTGCGAAACAAGGCTTTATTTGTATTGAGGAATGGATTAGTGGGAATGGGCGGTGGTTCTGCCGACGGTGAGGTTGTCGGAGGTGCGGGATTGGAGTTCTTTGACGGGGTGTTTCGCCGTTTCGTAGCGGTAGTCTTCGCCGTATTTGCCGATATAGGTTTCTATGACTTTGTGGGTGGGGTTGTTTTCGCCGTCGCCGTTCAATTTTTCCTGCCATTTGAAAAACTCGTAGTTTTCGTCGAGATCTCTGACGTCGGCGTAGCCTTCTTCGACCGCGGTGTAATAGGCGGTCTTTTTGAGAATCGTGCGGACGTAGTCGATATTGTCTTGCCCAAAGGTGACTGGTTCGGGAAATTCGGGTTCGGGGAACACGTCGGTATATTTTTTGCCCTCGTATTTTTCGAGGAGTTCGGCGGCGACTTTTAGATGTGCGAGTTCTTGGTCGAGGCAAGTTTGCCATATCCTTCTTATGCGCTCGTCTTTTTCGTCGCCTACGCAAGACCAATAGAGATAACACTCGGCGTATTCGTGCTCGAGGAAACTTGCAAACCAAGTGCGATTGACGTCGTTAAGGCAACCGTATTCGGTGACGTGTTGTTCTTCGATCATTGCGATTTCGCCGTACGTTTTTCTGCCGATTTCGGTGGGATAGGTGTTGCCCACGTTCATATAGAAGTTCATGGTTTGTTGTTCCGCCGCCGTGATTATGCAAGCGTTTAAGCGGGTTATCGGGCTTGCGGTTTTTGCGTCTATATGCTTGCGCACGTCGTCGTAGGGGAAGCGGTGTTCGGACACTGTGGGGCGTCCGGGAATGATTTCCGTTCTGCGTGCGACGAGGTCTGCGGCGTCGACGCCGTATTCCATTTTGAGCAGGTTAGAAAACCGATAAAGGTGGTCGAAATCTTCGAGAAGCGCAAAATTGAGAGTTTCTCTCACGTATTCGTCCTTTTCTCTGCGGGCGAGGTTGGCGGTGAGTTCAACCGCAAGTTGTTCGTATCCTATCGTGGTTTCGAGAATATTTTCATCGGTAGGTTTCAGCGAGGATATCTTTTTCTGTTGCTGTTGTTCCACTCTTCTGACGAGGGCGATTTTACGTCTTACGTCATTGTCGGGGCAGTGGCGCGAGAATTGATGAGAAAACCAATTCGCTTCGAATTCCGTTCCGTTCATCAAAATGATACGGAGTTTGGTATAAGGGTCTGTTTCGTCCTTGTCGTAATGCGGGACGAAGATTTGTTTCCAATTTTCGAGAGTTTCTTCGACGGGTTTGGTTTTTTGTTCAAAGGGATTGTAAGCCATATTATTCTCCTTTCAAGTTTTTTAGATTATTGCTTAAAGTGCGGATTTTTATTCGCGTGCGGAAAAGAAATCGACCGATTGCGGTTTTGGAATTTGAATTCGGAATTTGAATAATCGAGTTCGAATCGGCAATTTTAAGCGGATAATAGGCGGATTGTGTTTGCAAAAGCGCGTCGACGTGCTATAATTTAGATATGGAAAAAGAAATTCACGTAATACTTGCAATAGAATCCAGTTGCGACGAAACCGCGGCGGCGGTGGTCAAAGACGGCAGGACGGTGCTCGGCTCATCCGTTGCGTCGCAGATAGAGATACACCGCAGATTCGGCGGAGTCGTTCCCGAAATAGCGTCGAGAAATCATACTCTCGCAATCGAAAACGTCGTGAAAGAGGCGCTTGAAAAGGCGAAAGTTACCCGCGACGATATAGACGCGATCGCGGTGACTTACGGCGCAGGACTTCTCGGCGCGTTGCTCGTCGGCGTGAATTTTGCAAAAGGACTCGCATATGCGTGGAACAAGCCGTTGTTTGCGGTTTCGCATATCAAAGGACATATTTCGGCGAATTACATAGATTCCGACCTCGAACCGCCTTATCTTTGCTTGCTTGCAAGCGGAGGACATACCGCGGTGCTGGAAGTCAAGGATTATCTCAACTTCAATTTGATTGCGGAATCTCGCGACGACGCGGCGGGAGAGGCGTTTGACAAAGTGGCGCGCGTGTTGGGACTTCCTTATCCCGGCGGGCCCGAAATAGAAAGACTTGCAAAAGAGGGCAAGCCGTCCATAGAGATGCCCATCCCCCGTTTCAAAGGTGGGGAAGAGCCGTATTTCAGTTACAGCGGACTAAAAACTTTCGTCATAAATCTCGTGCACAACGCGGAGCAAAAGGGTATGGAAATAAATCGCGCGGACGTTGCGGCGAGTTTTCAGCATTATGCGGTCGAGCAACTTATCGGAGTGTTGACGCTTGCGTCCGAAAGGACGGGAATAAAGAAAGTCGCGATAGCGGGCGGCGTATCCGCGAACGCATACCTGCGCGAAAGAATAGACGACCTCAAAAAGGACGGATTCGAAGTGCATTATCCCTCTCTTCGCTACTGCACGGATAACGCGTGCATGATAGGCGCGGAGGCGTATAACCTCGTAAAAGGCGGAATTTTGCCAAACGAGAATCTCGATATAGACGCAAAAGCGACCGTGCCTTTGAAATAAAATAGGCGGCGGAAATATGATTTTCCCCTTTTTGTAGGGGTGGCGTTGTGTCCGACGAGCCGCCTTGTGCGCTATATATAGTTATATATATAAAGATAAAAAATTTTTTTGTATTTACCGTCAATTCGTTTGACACGATTTCAAATAATTGCTAAACTTAACTCGCTTGCAAAATCCGCAAGCAGTTTTTAACTTGTGAAAATTTTCGCGGGTTGAAAACGACGAACATGCTCAAAAGTCTGAAGAGGACTGCCGGTTGCAGGCGGGAATCCGAGGGCTTGTCCGAAGGGGCGGTCAGGTGTGTGACTTAACCGGAGGGCGCCGAAGACGTATCCGAAGCGTAAATTCCAACGCGGAAGAGAAGTCGGAGGGATAGTCTTGAATTGCACCTGTAGGGTTGCGGGTACATTCGAAAAATCAAATAGGAGGAACAATAATGCCAACCATTAATCAGTTGATTAGAAAAGGCAGAGAAAGACAGGTCAAGAAATCTATGACCCCTATCATGGAGCAATGCCCTCAAAAGAGAGGTATTTGCCTGAGCGTTACCACGACTTCCCCTAAGAAGCCTAACTCCGCTCTCCGTAAAATCGCAAGAGTACGTCTTGTGAACGGTATGGAAGGTACTGTCTACATCCCCGGCATCGGCCACAATCTGCAAGAACACAGTGTCGTTCTTATCAGAGGCGGACGTGTCAAGGACCTGCCCGGTGTGCGTTATCACATCATTCGTGGTGCTCTTGATACTGCAGGCGTTGCAAAACGCAATCAGGCAAGATCCAAGTATGGTGCAAAACGCCCCAAATAACAAATTCGAATGTAAATTAATTACCCAGGAGGTTTATTATGCCTAGAAGAAGTGGCGTGCCCAAAAGAGACGTATTGCCCGATCCCGTATACGGTAGCGTCGTGCTTGCAAAACTTATCAACCAAGTTATGCTCGACGGCAAGAAGGGAACCGCGCAAACCATCGTTTACGAGGCACTCGAAATAGCAGCGAAAAAACTCAATGTCGAAGCAATCGAAGTTTTCGACAAAGCACTTGAAAACGCAAAACCCCAACTCGAAGTCAAAGCAAGAAGAGTCGGCGGCAGCACCTATCAAGTTCCTATGGAAATCCGTCCCGAAAGAAGACAAACCCTCGCAATCAGATGGATAGTCGACTTTGCACGTAAGCGCAGTGAAAAGACCATGAAAGAACGTCTTGCAGGCGAACTCATGGACGCATTCAACGGCACCGGCGGCGCAGTCAAGAGGAAGGACGAAATGCACCGTATGGCAGAAGCAAACAAAGCGTTTGCACACTATAGATGGTAGTATAAAATGGCAAGAACTTATGCACTTAAAAACGTTAGAAATATCGGCGTAATGGCACACATAGACGCCGGCAAGACTACGACGACCGAGCGTATGCTTTTCTATACCGGAATGATACGTAAAGTCGGTGAAGTGCACGACGGTTCTGCTTTTATGGATTACATGGCGCAGGAGCGCGAGCGCGGTATAACCATTACGTCCGCCGCGACTACGACCACGTGGAAAGGCCATCAAATCAACATTATCGATACGCCGGGACACGTAGACTTCACCGTTGAAGTCGAACGCAGTCTTCGCGTACTCGACGGCGCGGTCGCCGTTTTCTGCGCAAAGGGCGGAGTCGAACCTCAGTCCGAAAACGTATGGCGACAAGCGGATACTTATAGAGTCCCTCGTATCGCATTCGTCAATAAGATGGACATCAACGGCGCGAATTTCGGCAACGTCATCAAGATGATGCACGAAAGACTTCACACCAACGCCGTCCCCATCGAATTGCCTATCGGAAGTGAAAACGAATTCCGCGGAATAGTGGACGTGCTCACCGGCAGAGCGTTTTATTACGACGACGCCGACAACGGGCTGAACGCTCGTGAGGACGATATCCCCGCGAATATGCAATCCGAGTATGAAGAAGCAAGACAAAGATTGCTCGACGTAGTTTCGGATTTCAGCGATTCCATTTTCGAAAAATGCATTTCGGACGAAATGGACTCTATCACCCTCGACGAATTGAAACAAGCGATTCGCAAGGGGACTATCGAGATGAAGATGACCCCCGTGCTTTGCGGCAGTTCTTACCGCAACAAGGGCATCCAAAAACTTCTCGATGCGATAATCGACTTTTTGCCGAGCCCCGTCGACGTCGACTCTATCACGGGCACCAATCCCAGAGTCGATAGAGAAGAAACCAGACACCCCGGCGACGACGAACCGTTCAGCGCGCTCGTGTTCAAGATTCTCACCGATCCTTTCGTCGGAAAACTCGAATTCATCAGAATCTATTCGGGTTCCATAAAGACGGGAATGATGGTGTACAATTCAATTAAGAACACCAACGAACGCATAGGAAGAATCCTTCGCATGAACGCGGACGAAAGAGAGGATATGACCGAGGCGTATGCGGGAGATATAGTCGCTCTCGTAGGCATGAAGGCAAGCACGACGGGAGATACTCTTTGTGACAAGGGACATCAGATCGTCCTCGAAAACATGGAATTTCCCGAGCCCGTCATCAAGATGGCAATCGAGCCCAAGTCCAAAGCCAGCCAAGAAAGACTTACGAACGCAATCGTTAAGTTGCAAGAAGAAGACCCCACTTTCAAGGCGTACACGGACGCAGATACGGGACAAATCCTCATCGCGGGAATGGGCGAACTTCACCTCGAAATCATCGTGGACAGAATGTTCCGTGAATTCAAGGTCGAGGCAAACGTCGGCAAACCCCAAGTCAGTTATCGCGAAACCATCACCAAAACCGCAAAAGCGCAAGGCAAATTCGTCAGACAGACGGGCGGTCACGGACAATACGGCGATTGTACGATTATTCTCGAACCCAATCCCGAAGGCGGATTCGAGTTCACCAACGAAACGGTCGGCGGCGTGGTCACCAAAGAATTTGCAAACGCGGTTTGCGAAGGCGTGAAAGAAGCGGCGAAAGCAGGCGTCCTTGCAGGATACGAATGCGTAGACTTCAAGGCAAGACTCGTCGACGGCAGTATGCACGAAGTCGACTCGAGCGAAATGGCGTTCAAGATTGCGGGCACTCTCGCATTCAGAGAAGCCGCAGAAAAAGCCTCGCCCGTCCTTCTCGAACCCATTATGAAGGTCGAAGTCCTCGTTCCGGACGAATACCTCGGGGACGTGCTCAGCAATATTAACTCCAGAAGAGGAAACGTGCAGGGCATCGAGCCGAAGGGGAGCGTACAATCCATCGATTGCACCGCGCCTTTGTCCGAAATGTTCGGATATGCGACCACTCTCCGTAGCATCACTCAAGGGAGAGGAAACTTCACGATGTTGTTCGACCACTTTGCAGAAGTGCCGAAGAGCATCGCGGACAAAGTCACGGGAAGAAGATAATATTGAATCTTATATATAATAATTAATATATAGAGGATAATATATCTTTCCGAAATAAATCTAAAAGCCAAAAACAACAATATATTTGGAGGAAACAAATATGGCAAAAGCTAAGTTTGAAAGAACAAAACCCCATGTCAACATCGGTACTATCGGCCACGTTGACCACGGCAAAACCACTCTTACCGCAGCAATCACCATGTATTGCGCATCCAAGGGCCAAGCGGCAGTCATGAAATATGACGAAATCGACAAGGCACCGGAAGAAAAAGCAAGAGGAATCACGATCAACACCGCACACGTTGAATACGAGACCGAAAAACGTCACTATGCACACGTTGACTGCCCCGGACACGCTGACTACGTCAAGAACATGATCACCGGCGCGGCACAAATGGACGGCGCAATCCTCGTCGTCGCAGCATCCGACGGTCCTATGCCTCAAACTCGTGAGCACATCCTTCTCGCACGTCAGGTTGGCGTTCCTTACATCATCGTCTTCCTCAACAAGTGCGACCAAGTCGACGACGAAGAACTTCTTGAACTCGTTGAAATGGAAGTTCGTGAACTCCTCAACGAATACGACTTCCCTGGCGACGACACTCCTATCATCCGCGGTTCTGCATTGAAAGCAATGGAAGCAGGCCTCGCAGGAAACTGGGGTGATTCCGCAACCAACTGCATCCAAGAACTCCTTGACGCAGTCGACAGCTATATCCCCGATCCCGAAAGAGATACCGACAAACCCTTCCTTATGCCTGTTGAAGACGTCTTCACCATCACCGGACGCGGCACCGTCGCAACCGGCAGAGTTGAACGTGGCGTTCTCAGAATGGGCGACAAGGTCGAAATCGTCGGCCTCAGCGATGAAAAGAGAGAAACTACCGTCACCGGTATCGAAATGTTCCGTAAACTTCTCGACTACGCAGAAGGCGGCGACAACATCGGTGTTCTTCTCCGTGGCGTCCAAAGAACCGACATCGAAAGAGGTCAAGTTCTCGCAAAACCGGGCTCCATTCATCCTCACACCCACTTCACCAGCCAAGTTTACGTCCTTACGAAAGATGAAGGCGGCCGTCACACTCCTTTCTTCAACGGCTATCGTCCTCAATTCTACTTCCGTACAACCGACGTTACCGGCACCATCACTCTTCCTGCAGGAACTGAAATGGTCATGCCTGGCGACCACATCGACATGGAAATCAAACTCATCACCCCGATCGCAATCGAAGAAGGACTTCGTTTCGCAATCCGTGAAGGTGGCAGAACCGTTGGTTCCGGCGTTGTGGCAAAAATCATCGAATAATTGTTCTTTCCAAATAGCGATATATCCTGCACGGCGAATAGCCGTGTAGGGTATGCCTATGAAAAGAATGCATCAACAAGGAGGCTATTATGGCTCAAAAAGACGCAAGAGTCAGAGTTACCCTTGCTTGCACCGAGTGCAAACAACGTAACTACAATCTCAAAAAAAATAAGCAAAAACATCCCGATAGGATGGAGCTTATGAAATACTGCAGATTCTGCAAAAAACACACCTTGCACAGAGAAACGAAGTAAGGCAGGAGGCAACATGGCAAAGAAAACGCCCAAAAATGAAGCGAATACTTCTAAAAAAATGAACTCCGAACTGGAAGTTCCGGTCATTTCGGCGGATGATAAAGCAGCCCCTCAAAAGAAGTCCAAGAAAACGGCAAAATCAAAATCCGATAAACCCAATATTTTCAAAAGAATGTGGAAGGGTATAAAAGGCGTTTGGTCCGAACTCAAAAAGGTTACTTGGCCGGGTGGAAAGGACGTCGTCAAAAATACCGCGGTTGTTTTGACCGTCGTCGTCGCATTCTTCTTGGTGCTACTCATCATCGACTACGTATTGTCGGGTATTTTCGGCCTTATCGTTTCCGGTGAATGGACGTATATGTTTATTAAATAGGAGAGCGCATTATGGATGAAAACCGTGATGAAATAAAAAATGATAAAAAGCCTTATTGGTACGTTCTTCATACCAAATCCGGTTGCGAAGCAAGCGTCGTGCGCGATATGACGAATAAACTTGACCGCAATCCCAAATTCAAGGATTATATCTTTGGCGCTCCCATCATCCTTTATGAAGACGAAGTCGTCGAAAAGGACGGAAAGAGAAAAGTCGTTCAACGCAAAAAAATGCCGAACTACGTGTTCATCAAAATGATTTATTCGGACGAAGTGTGGCAATTCGTCACCAGCACCGAAGGCGTAACCGGTTTTTGCGGCCCTAAAGGCAGACCTCTTCCTATTACGGACGACGAAGTCAGACGCAACAAACTCGAAGTCGTTACCACGAGCGAAATCGATATCGAAGTGGGCGACTACGTGAAAATCATTGACGGCGCACTTGAAAATTTCAGCGGTGTCGTCGACTCAATCAGCGCAGAAAAACAAAAGGTCAAAGTCATCGTCGAGATGTTCGGGCGTTCTACCCCCATCGAACTTGACCCCTCGCAAATCGAAAAATTGTGAGTTGCGGATTCCCGCATAAGACGAAAGACCATTCGGTCAAAGTGGGAGGAAACAAATCCCAATCCGTTTCCGTCAAACCACGTTAGTCAGGAGGATATATGGCTAAAAAAATCACCGCAGTTGTCAAACTGCAACTTCCTGCCGGCAAAGCGACTCCGGGACCTCCCGTAGGTTCTTCCCTCGGTCCTCACGGCATCAATATTCCCGCATTCACCAAGGAATTCAATGAAAAGACCGCAAAACAAGCAGGCCTTATCATTCCTGTAGTCATCACCATCTATCAGGATCGTTCCTTCACCTTCATTATGAAGACCCCTCCCGCGCCCGTTCTTATCAAGAAGGCTTGCGGTATCGAAACTGCGTCCGGTCGTCCCAACAAGGACAAAGTCGCAACCCTTACCAAAGCACAATGCAAAGAAATCGCGGAACTCAAAATGGCAGACCTTAATGCTGCAAACGTCGAATCTGCAATGAGCATGATCGCAGGTACCGCACGTAGCATGGGTATCCTCGTCGAAGAATAAGGAGGCAGATATGAAACGCGGTAAAAATTACGTAGATAGCAAAAAACTCATCGAAAACAAGGCGTACGACAGCAACGAAGCAATCGAACTCGCAATCCAAACTGCAAAATCCAAATTCGATGAAACTATAGAACTTCACTGCAAACTCGGTGTCGACGGTCGTAAAGCGGACCAACAAGTCCGTGGCGTATGCGTCCTCCCCAACGGAACCGGTAAAACCGTCCGCGTCCTCGTCATCGCAAAGGGCGAGAAAGCAGACCAAGCACTCGCGGCAGGCGCAGATTACGTCGGTGCAGAAGATATGATCCAAAAGATCCAAACCGAAAACTGGCTTGAATTCGACGCAGTCGTCGCAACCCCCGACGTCATGAGTATCGTCGGTCGTATCGCAAGAGTCCTCGGACCTAAAGGCTTGATGCCTAACCCCAAGTCCGGTACCGTCACCATGGACGTCGCAAAAGCAGTCCACGACATCAAAGCAGGTAAAGTCGAATACAGACTCGACAAACAATCCATCGTGCACGTCCCCATCGGCAAGAAGTCTTTCGGCCCCGAAAAACTCGCGGAAAACTACAACACCGTTATGGACGCACTTTTGAAGGCGAAACCCGCAGCGGCAAAAGGCACTTACTTCAAGTCCGTCTACATTGCCTCCACCATGGGTCCCTCCATCAAAATCAACTGCAAAATCGGCTAATAACCGCACCCAAACAAAAATCCCGACCTCACCGTCGGGATTTTTTCTATAAAAAAGAGAGCAATACAAAGAAAACGAGCAACAAAAAACCTCGCAGGGATGCGAGGTTTTTTGTTGGGTTTTGTAGGGTTGAATTACTTGAGTTCTGCGACTGCGCCTGCTGCTTTGAACTTCTCGACGAGTGCTTCTGCATCCGCTTTGGGGAGTTGTTCTTTGACGGTCTTGGGTGCTCCGTCGACGACTGCTTTTGCTTCGACGAGGCCGAGTCCGGTTGCTTCTTTGACGACTTTGATGACTTGGACTTTGTTTGCGCCGATTTCTTTGAGGACGACGTCAAATTCGGTCTTTTCTTCTTCTGCGGGTGCTGCTTCTGCTGCTCCTGCGACGACTGCTACGGGTGCTGCTGCGCTGACGCCGAATTCTTCTTCAAGTGCTTTCACGAAGTTGTTGAGTTCGAGAACGGTCATGCTTTTGATTTCTTCCATAAGTTTTTGGATATCTGCCATTGTTATATACTCCTTATTAAATAATTATTGTGGGCGTATGCCCGATTTTTGAGTGGCTTATTAGCCTTGTGCTTGTTGTTCTTGCGCTTCCGCAATTCTGCTGAGGACGCGAGCGAGTCCGCTGATGGGTGCCTGCATGCTTCCGAGCATCTTGGAGAGAAGGATTTCTCTGGACGGGATGGATGCGATTTCTTTGATGCCTTTATCGTCGAGGTATTCGCCTTCGACCATACCGCATTTCGCCTTCATCTTGTTGAACTTTTTGATGTTGTCGAAGATAACTTTCGCAGGGACGGTCGCATCGGTGTCAGAGAATGCGATTGCCGTAGGTCCGTTGAGTGCTTCGTCGAATTGGTTGTAACCGAGTTCGTTGAATGCGCGTTGGACGAGGCGGTTTTTGAGAACTTGATAGTGCACGCCTGCGGTTCTCAAATCCTTACGGAAAGCGGTGTCTTCTGCGACGGTGAGTCCCATATAGTCGATGACCACAAGACCTTTTGCCGCGGAAATCTTGCTTTTGATTTCTTCAACGTGTTGAGCCTTTTGTTCAAGAATTTCTTTGGATGCCATTTTTACCTCCTATTTATTTCCGACCGCGTCGGATATTAAAAATGCCACTCCAAAGACGGAATGACACACGATACAAGTACGTATTCAGTTCATCCTCGGCAAGCGCCACGCTTACGGACAAAGTCCACTTGCTGTCTTTGGAAACGAATATATAATAATCATTCGCGCAGACAATGTCAAACGATTTTGACCATTTTTACTTGGAAAATTCACTTAAAAATTTTTAACCCAAAAAATGAGAAAATCATTTACAAGAAAAAAGAATCATGACATGATATTTGTATACAATCAAATGGTTAAATATGGCGTACTAAAATAATGAAGAGTACGCTAGATACAATAAATACTTTATAGGAGTGCCAAAAAGATGATAAACGGGGACGTAAAACAATTCATTGACGATTTGTATTATGGAACAGAAAACATTTTTGTATATGAAGACCACAAATATATGATACAAGGATGGTGGAGCGATAAGCAATATTGGCTTGGCTTACAACAATGGGCTCCTACGGTCGACGGATATGTTTGGGAACACTCTGCATCGACTCCCGAAAAATGTGTCAACGTTTTCCTTGAAACAAAGTTGTTTAGAGGCAAAACCTTTTTAGAGGCGGAACGACAAATGGAATGGGTGGATTATTAAATAAAGATAGCACAAACGGCGTATTCGGCACCGCGGTCGGCTCTGCAAAAAAGGGCGTTAACTACGGCGAGGCGCAAGCAAAGGAACTTGCGATTAATTATTACAGAAACAATTTCTACACGGCAAGCGGTCTTGACAAGGTCATAGTAACCGACTTTGAAAAGGAACTCGAATATACGAGCAATCTTGCTCATTCGTACTATAAGTACGAAATAGAGGTGAAACAACCCGGCGGATACGAAATCGAAATAGAAATCGATTCGCGTACGGGAGAAATTAAAATCGTCGACGTAGAAATGGCATAAAGCATATTAGGTGGCGATAAGACGAAATCAAGGGAACGCAGACGTAATGCGTTCCCTTTATCATATTTGCGGTTTAGAGCGGTCAGAACAACTTGACGACGGTGATATATGCGGAAGCAATCGTAATCTCGTCCGCAGACGCGCTATATATCGAAATCGTGTTGCCCGCAGTTGCGCTGAACAGTATGGTTTTCGACACGTTCGCAGTCGCGGTGGACGTGCTGTCGTTTGAAATTATTTCGTCGTCGAGCCCTGTGCCGTTAGAGTAAAGACGGATAGAGAAATTTCCCGCCGTAGTGTTGCTTAAAGTCCCCGTCGCACCGAAACTTATCGCGTAGATTCCCGCGTCCGCAAGGGTAATAGCGTTGTCAGAAACCGTCATAGTAGTGCCGTCGGTGGCGGCAGAAAGAGTCAAGGGGATAATTCCGCCCGCGGCAACCGTCTGACTGTTCCCGTTTGCATATAATGCGTCGAAAGTAGTCGCGGCGGCGGGGATTCCGAATTCGAATGAAAACACCTTCGCAGTATCTGGACCGCTTGCGGTTACGCTGACGGTGGGAGTAGAGCCTGCGGACAATGCGGTCGCGGTTGCGGTCGGAGTGCCGAATCCTGCCGCCGCACCCGTTGCTCCCGTTGCTCCCGTCGCTCCCGTCGCTCCGGTCGCGCCTTGCGCTCCCATAGGCCCTGCGGGCCCCATAGGACCTCTCGGACCGGGAATCAGCCTATACGGGCAATTATTCGTGCAAGCACAATTGGGTCTGAAATTAAAGAAATTGCAACTCATATCATTCCTCCTTTTATATGTACGGCGGTGGTCTGAAGGAGGGTGAAAACGCTTTCCAACACATTCTATGAAAAAAGTTTGAAAAATTGTGTAACCGAAATCCGCTTTATTCGTTTTTAGAGTGAAATCAACGAAAAGGAATGAAAAACCATGAAAGAGAAATTCAAAAAGTATCTTGAAGAACAATTCAGAAGCATCCGCCCGACTTATGCGGCAATGCAATTTAGAGAAGAAACCTTGCAAAACCTTATGGACAGAGCGCAAGAACTCAAAATAAAGGGCATTGACGACGAAGAACTCGTTTATCTCACTTGCATAGACGAACTCGGCGACTTCCAAGCGACCCTTAAAGAATTCGACGAAAGAGAAGTCAAGACGGATTCCGTCAAGAGAAAAGTCAGCCTCGGCGCAGTCATCGCGGTTGCGGTTGCGGCAGTGCTTACCCTCACTTATCTCATCGTAGGTTTTGCGGCGAACGTATGGCATCCCACTTGGCTCATCATGGTCGGCGGCGTATTCGCAGGCATAATCACCGCAATGGGCTTCGTCGTTCCCAAACTCGTCAAAAACAAAAAATATATAATCCTTCGCGCCATGGCGGCGGTGACCGAAGTTTTAGTCGCCGTGTTCGTGTATCTCGTTCTGCAACTCGTCGTAGGACTTGCCGGCTCTTGGATGACCTTCCTTGCAATGGTTGCGCTTCTCTTCGGAGTGGACACCGCGATAGCGTTCGTGACCATGAATAAATTCAAATTCATCGAACTTCCTATCTTCGTCGAAATCTTCTTCGTGATGCTCTACGTCATTCTCGGAATAGTTACGCACGCATGGCATCCCACTTGGCTCCTTTGCCTCGTCGGCGTGTTGTTTGCAATCGGCGAACTCATCGCGTTCGTCGCAATCCGCAACAAGAAGAACGAAGAAAAAGAAAACGAAAAAATCAACAAAAAGCACGTGAAAGAGGACGAATCCTACTACACGACTTGGAAAGACTAATCAATAGAAAATCGACGTAAACGACGGTTTACAAACGCAAATCGTAGCGATAAAGGTGTGTTATGGAAAAAATATTGAAAGCGGAACTTTGGGATAAGATGCAATATCTATTCCGCAATTACTACGACAGAATGGTGCACTGCGTGCAATATTACGACGGCAAGTTGAACGTTTCGATATTGAAACAAGTCCTTATCTGGACGCTTGAAAAAGAACCCGTTTTGCACAGCGCGTTTCACGGCAACGCAGTTGAACCTTACTGGACCGTCGAGGACTACGTCCTTTCGGATTTCTATCTTGAAAAGGATAGCGAGGACGTCGAGAAAGATATAAACGCGTTCATCTGCCAAAGTATTCCCGTCGACAGCAACGTGCAACTTCGTTTCGCGGTCTTCCACCACGACGGCAAGGACGCAATCGCAATCATAATCAACCATATGTGTTGCGACGGCGGCGACCTCAAATACTTCATGAAGAAACTTGCCGAAAACTACAATAAGATGCTTGCAGGGGATAGAAGTTTATCCATAAAAACGGGCAGTCGCAGTTACGACGCGGTTTATTCCAAACTCTCCGGCGAAGAACTCGAAACCGCAAAGAAGTTGTACAAGAACATAAGCCAAGTCAAGGACGAGCATTACTTCCCGCTCTCCAAGCCCTCCGACGAGGACGTGACGAGAATCGTGCGTCGCAAGATAACGAGAGATAAGTTTGCCAAAGTCAGAAAAATCGGCAAGGCTCTCGACGTCACCGTCAACGATATGATGCTTGCGTTCTACATTCGCTCCCTCTATGAAATCGGAATGTTTGCGGACGATGAAAAACTCACCATTCCTTGTATGGTCGACCTTCGTCGTCATATAGTCGAGGGCGGTGCTGAAACGGGACTTACCAATCATACGGGATTCATGCAATGCTCCACCGACAAAAAAGGCGAAACCATAAACGATACCCTCGTCGAAGTGCTCCGCTCGGTGCGCAAGTCCAAAAAAGACCCGTATATGGGACTGTACAGCCTACCCCTTTTGAAACTTGCATACGCGGTCTTCCCCTATATCATCAGCGAAACCGCAATCAAAATCGGTTATCTCAATCCGCTTATCGGCATGAGCAATATCGGGCTTCTCGACGACAGAGCGCTCAAAATGGGAGATTGCAATATCGAGGACGGCTTCATGACGGGTGCGGTCAAATATAAACCCTACATGCAACTTGCACTCACGACGCTTTACGGCGAAGTCACCATGACGGTCGCAATCAGAGGCAACGACGCGGACGAAGAAAAAGTCAACGAATTTTTCGATATCCTTCTCAAAAACGTCGACGACTTCATCGTCCTCAACGAAAGCAAAATTTCAGAATAATAACCCCCCCCATATTAAAAGAATCGCGTCCCCCTTGCGAGGGCGCGTTTCTTTATCTATCCGCGATTGTGATTTTTGTTTGCAATATCGGGAGCGGCGTGATAGAATTTTTATAAGGAAATCAAGTGTATATGAAAGAAAGGCTTAAGGCGGAACTTTGGGATAAGACGCAATATCTCTTCCGCAACTATTACGACAGAATGATGCATTGCGTGCTGTATTTCGACGGGCGCATAGACAAGGACTTGTTTGCAAAGGCCTTGCGCTTTCAAATGGACAACGTGCCCGTATTGCACAGCACGTACCACAACGACCCGATAAAGCCTTATTGGACGGTCGAGGATTACGACGTATGGGACGTGATTACCGCAAAAGAGGTTGATGATTTGGATGAGGAAGTGGACGAATTCGTCACCCAAAGAATCCCCATAGACAAAAACGTGCAAGTGCAAATCGCGTTGTTTTATCACGGAGATAAGACGGCTTTTATTATGGTGTCCAACCACATGTGTTTCGACGGCGGGGACTTTAAATATTTTGTGACGACATTGTGCGCAAACTACACAAAACTGACTTTAGGCAACCAAAACATGCAGATAAAACACGGTTCTCGCGATTATAGCATGATATATTCGTCTATGAACGAAGAGGACGAAAAGGTCGCGAGAGGGCTATACAAGAACGTAAGCGCAGTGAAATGCAAACATCTTTTCCCGCTTACCGAGCCGAGAAAAGAAGACGTCAATCGCGTCGTAAGGCGAAAGTTGAACGGGGAGAAATTCGGTGCGTTAAGACTTGCGGGAAAGCGGATGGGATACACCCTCAACGACGTCATGCTTGCGGTCTATTTCCGCGCGCTGTTTGAAATCATCGGACTCGGCGAAAATGACGACCTCACCGTACAAAGTATGGTTGACCTTCGTCGGCATTTGAAGGAAGGCGGAGCGGAAACCGGGCTCACCAATCATACGGGATTTATGTCCTGCACTCTGCACGGCGTGGGCGGAAACGTCGAAGAAACCCTTGAAAGAGTTGCGGAGGCGATGAAAGGGAATAAGTCTGATAAGTTTTTGGGGCTTTACGGCATACCCCTTCTTAACCTCGCATATACGATATTGCCTCATTTCATGAGCGAGGCGGCTATAAAAATCGGCTACACGAATCCGTATATAGGCATGAGCAACATAGGCTCGATAATACCCGAACAATACCGCATGGGGGACGCGCTCCCTTACGACGGCTGGTATACTGGTGCGATAAAGAGCAAGCCTTATATGCAACTTGCCTTGATTACGTTTGAAAACGCGGTCACGTTTTCGATAGCGATATGCGGAAACGCGGACGACGATATTGTAATAAACAAGTTTTTCGATATGCTTGAAAGAAATATCGACGAGTTGATTGAGTATGAAAAAACGAGATAAGACAACCGCAGACGACGCACTCGAAGTCACGAAAGTGTATAAGTCGCATAAGGCGACGGAAACTTTCTCTTTCGTATGGTCTATAATAAGCGTCATATACACCATAGTCATGGTGATATATTTCATATCTCGCAAATGGGTGCCGTCCGAATTCAGCATTGCACTTGTTATATTGCTCGTCGCCTGGGTGGTGGCATTCGTCGTCATCATCGGCATCGCAATCGACAACAAGGACGCAAAAGGCGGGAAGAAGGCTCTCGGTATATATAAAAAGAGTATTAAGATATTCAAATACCTTGTAGGAATCTTATTCCTCGTCATAACGATTGTGTCGATGGCGGGTATTGCGAAAAACGGCGGACTTGAAGAGGCGAAACAAATCGCGATAGTGGTCGTATATCTCATCATAACCGTCGTGCAACTTGCGGTGCAAATCGCGCTAATCGTGATGAAAGCGGTTATGAAGCATAGGGGCAAAAACATGGTCGTGCAGGCGGTCACATTCGTCAACGGCAAGAGCAAAAACGACAAATTCCGCGGAAAAGTGCTATCCAAGATTTACAGTACGGAAACCGCCGATTCGCACCCTGAAAAGAAACAAGAAACCGCAGAAGAAAAAGAACGTGAGTAAAAGAATCGACAAAATCACAAAAACACAGCCTATGCGGGCTGTGTTTTTAAGTAAGAAGTAAAAGTGAAAAATGATGGCTATTGACAATAAAAAACACGGCAAACCGCCGTGTAATTTTGTGCACCTAATATAGTATTCGATGCATTTATTTTAAGTTAATAAATATTTATTGTCAATACAAATCGATTTTTTCGCGCCATTTTGTGCATCGTGCAGGTTGATTTATGAACAAAATCACGTATTTTGTGCATCGAATACTATAATCGATGCACGTTTTGCTATGCAATTTGTTCATCGAATAAACGGAGAGTAAAGACAAAATCAAGAGGCAAAAATCTCCAACTGCTATCGGTTTTTTCGATTGCAAAACGAGAGGATATTGCTCTGGATTGTTAAAACTCTGCGCTCTACGTTTTTTAGGAGGGGAAAATTATGAAATGCCCGAAATGTGGCGGAAACCTTGTAGCATACGAAAGCCAATTCGTTTGCGAGAATTGCAAAGCGGTTTTTAGAAGAAAGACTTCGGATACGGCGCCTATAAAGAACGGAACGCCACCGCACGTAGGCTCTCCGCCCGTAAACAGAGCGGTTGCGCCCGTGGTTGCTCCCGTGAAAAACGAGGAAGACGAATTTTTGAACGTTAAACTGGAAGAGGCTCCCGTTCAAAAGCCTGCGACGAACGACAAAAACGACGAAATCGAGGCGTTGAAAGCGCGTATCGCCGAAATGGAGAAAAAGCAAGCGGCGGGCAATAACCGCGGCGGAGCGGATATAAAGCAGGCTTTCACGAAATTTGCGGAGTCCAAAGTGGGGCAATGGCTCAAAAAGTGGGGACTTAAAGTTTGTTTACCCTGCGTGCTCGTTCTAATAACCGCAATAACGCTTATGGTTTGCTTCATAGGCGTGCGCGGCGTGTACTACAACGTAGACAATCCCAATGAGTTTATCAGTTTCACTGCGACGCATTACACTTATTACGGCGATTTAGACGGGATAGAGTACGTCACCGAGGGCACTTGGAAGACGAAAGACGGCAAAATATATCTGTCCTACAAAGACGACTTTTTCGGCAAGCAGACGGACGAATATTATTTTTCCAAAAAGAGCAATAAGGAAATATTCATAGGCGACGAAAAGGACGACACGTCCTTGTTTAAGCGCGTCCAAGTGACGAAATACAATCCGAAGTCAAAGAAGACGGTAGCTATAACTTTCGACTCAAACGGCGGAACCGCTTGTTCACAGATGAACGTGACGTTGGGACAAATTGGCGGAGAGGCACCGAAAACGGCGAGAGAGGGCTACGTTTTTCAAGGTTGGTACGACGAGCCTTTCGGATACCTAAATCGCGATTCCAAACGTTATGACAAGGAAGTAAGACTTTGGGAAGACGCAACTTACTATGCAAATTGGTGGAATGGACAAGAATATAGGGTTTCAGTTCACGGCAACACCAGTTATGAACTTTATCTTGCGGAGGGTGAAAAACTGTTTGACAGATTGGAGAAATCTTCAAACGATTTGTATGACTACAAGTATTATTTAGAGGGAGTTTTGGTGGACGAAAACACTCGTATGCCTGCTCGTGACGTTGAAGTATCGTGTAAAATTTCGTTCAAAGAACAATCGCTTAATACAGAATTTAGAGCTTACGTCGAAAAAGACGGCAGTATAACTATTTATCAATATAATGGCTCGAGCAGTAACGTAAAGGTACCTGACGGAGTTGCAAGAATAGATAATGGTGCTTTTAATAACTGTTCGTGGTTGGAAAGCGTAGAAATTCCCGATAGTGTAACGGTTATAGCACTTGGGGCGTTCATGGATTGCACTGGGCTCACAAGTGTGACGATAGGCAAAGGCGTAACGTGCATAGAGGAGAGAGCCTTTGATGGTTGTTCAAATCTCACGGATATCTATTATACGGGCGACGTCGCAGGATGGTGTGGAATAAGTGGACTCGAAAACGTCACGGCTATTTCAAGAAACGGAATATACGTGTCAAATTCAATTACGCTACATGTTGGAGGAAATAAAGTAGAAGGCCATTTGTCTATCCCCGACGGAGTGACGGAAATTCCGGATTATGCATTTTGCGGCTGTGCGGACCTAACAAGCGTTAATATTCCCGACAGTGTGACAAGAATAGGTAATTTTGCGTTTAGTACTTGCGCAAATCTATCAAACGTTACGATAGGTGACGGAGTGACGGAAATAGGCGCGGGTGCATTCATTTATTGTGTTAATCTCAAAAGCGTAACTATTCCCGATAACGTGACGAGCATTGATGATTATGCTTTTTACTTCTGTTTGAGCCTTACCAACGTAACGATTGGCAAAGGTGCGACGGAAATAGGTGAATTTGCTTTCTTTGAGTGTAATAGACTTGTAGAGGTCTACGATAAATCTTCTTTGGCAATCACGGCAGGCAGTGGGGATAACGGATTTGTAGGATTGTATGCAAAAGCTGTGTATACTGCACCATATACGAGTAAGGTTTCAACGGATGCAAACGGATATATCATTTATACCGACGGCAAAGATAAGATTTTTATTGGTGTCGATTATAATCTTTTAGATGAAAGATTGACTTTGCCTGACGGGATAACTGAAATCAATCATATGGCTTTGCAATATTTTAACGTAACAAGCATAACGATTCCAGACAGTGTAACGAGCATAGGCGAATATGCATTGGCATGTAGTTATCTTTCTGAAATTCATTTTGAAGGCACAAAAGCGCAATGGAGAGCAATTGTAAAAGGTGAAAACTGGGATTCGGGATGCGGTAGTGACACGGATTCCGGTGGATATATCGTATATTGTACCGACGGAACGATTGCATAAAACTTAATAATCGTATGAGTTGAAATAAAGATGAATGAATATAGCCCGACGGGATGACCTGTCGGGCTATATTATAAGGTGCGCTTTCGTGAGATTCTTCGTCGCGATGCTCCTCTGAATGACAAGCGAGCGTGCGATATACGTTCTATTCGCAGTGTGCTATTTACAGCGAGAAGAAGTCGCGGACGAGGAGGTCGGGGGAGGGATAGTAGTCGCCGTTTTCGGCGGTGAATTCGTCGAAGCCGTCGGCGCCGTCGAGGGATGTTTTCGAGGAATAGAGGAGATAGGGGACGGGCTCGGAGGAGTGTGTTTTGAGCGCAATCGGCGTGCGGTGGTCGGGCATTACGAGGATTGCGAAGTCCTCGCCGCTCGATTTCAAATGCTCGTAGACGGGCTTCAAAATCTTTTCGTCGATGATTTCGATTGCCTTGATCTTGCCCTCTATATCTCCTTGATGACCGCATTCGTCGGGGGCTTCGAGGTGGATGAAAACAAAGTCCTTTCCGCTGTTCAAAAGGGATATTGCGCTTGCCGCTTTGCCGTCGAAATTCGAGTTCAGAGTGCCGGTCGCATCTTCGACGTCGACGCTCGTCATGCCCGCTCCAATTGCTATGCCTTTGAGCAGGTCAACTGCTGAAATCATACCACCGTCAAGACCGTATTTTTCTTTGAAATTGTCAAGGGCGGGTTTTGTGCCTTGTCCCCAAAACCAGAGGTTGTTTGCTGGTTTTTTACCGGATAAAACCCGTTTTTGGTTGATTGGATGTTTTTTGAGCAGTTCGTTGGATATCTTCATCAGCACCAAAAATTCCGCGCTCATATATCCTTTCGGCAGATATTCTCCTATCCGTTTCCCGCTTATGTCGTGGGGAGGTGTGAAGATAGTTTCGTTTGATTTTGCGGGGTCCGTGCCCGACAAAATAAGGCAGTGACGATAACTCACTCCCGCATAGAATTTGAAGGTGTCGGAACCGAGTTCTTGCTCGATATAATTTATGAGTTCGGTGCTTTCTTCGGTGGAGATTTCTCCTGCCGAATAGTCGAGCATAATTTTGTTCTCAAACGGTTCGTCGTCCGAGAGGGTGACGAGATTGGTGCGGACGGCAACGTCGTCTTCCGATAGGTCTATTCTCATGGACAACGCCTCGAGGGGACTTCTTCCCGTATAGCATTTTCTTGCGTCGTATCCGAGCGCGCCGAGGTTTGCAACGTCGCTCCCCGGTTTCATTCCGTCGGGGACGGTCTTGACCATGCCGACTTTGCCGAGTTTTGCCAGCGCGTTCATATAAGGCTTATTCGCGACCGCCATAGGGGTTTTTCCGCCGAGGGCGTCTATGGGATAATCCGCCATTCCGTCGCCCAGTATCAGTACGTATTTCATACTTACCTCCGTTAGTTAGTGTAAAGTTTAAGTCATACTCTTGCATTTGTCAATTTTATGTGATAGATTTATTATACTACGGGCGCGGATACGCGTACCGCCGCGCGAGGTTAAAAATTGGCGAAAAACGACGTAAAAAAAATGAATATCCTTCCCATAGGGGCGATAAGGCCCGACGGTTGGCTATACAGTCAACTGCGCCTTGCAAACGACTTGCAAAAACGCCTCGGCGGCACGGACGGATTGCTCACCGACGGCGCTTGGAAGACGGGCGAAGCCTTTCCGCGTTACGTCAGAGGGCTTATTTTGCTCGCGGGCGTGACGGGGGATAAAGCATTGCTCGAAAAGGCGGAGAGTTATCTTTCTCCGATATTTGCAAGCGCGACGGAGGGTGGAAACTTCGGCCCCGAAGGCAAATTCATATCCCCGAAAATCGAGGCGGTCAAAGCAGTGCTCTCATATTACGAACTCACGGGGGACGAGGGCGCGTTCAATTTCCTACGGAAATTTTTCAAGAGCCAATTCAACACCTTTTCGGTTACGCCTTGTTGGTTCCAGTCGAGGGCAAGACTCCTTGAGGAAATCCCCGCGATAGAGGCGGTTTTCAAGGAAACGGACAGCGAATGGCTGCACGACCTTGGCGAAAAACTTCGCGACGCAAGCAACGATTGGTTCAAACTTGCGACGAATTTTAAATATAAGCACCCGTCGGGCAGATATCTCAACACTTTGCACCTCAAAAAACTCCGCAAAAAAATCGAGGAGTACGAAAACCTCGACGCCTCGAAACCTTTGACCGTGGATAAGGCTAATTCGGAGTGGAAAAAGCGCGCGCATAGGACGGCGGTCGAAACGAGCGGCGTCAGCGTGGCGAAAGCAATAAAATACCCCTGCACTTACGGAAGATTTATAGGGGACTCCGAACTCAAAAACCTCTCTCTCAAAATGATTTCCGCGCTTGAAAAGTATCACGGCAACGCAACTGGAGCGTTTTCTTCGGATTTCCGCCTTGCAGGCACGTCGCCAACGCGCGGAATAGACGTCGAGTCCGCTGTGGAAACCATAGAATCACTCGTTGAAGTCCTGTCCGAAACGGGAGATTTCGCGGTTGCTGATTTGATTGAAAAAATAACTTTCAACCTCATTCCTTCCGCCGCATTCGACGACGTGAGAGCGGTGCAGGATATAGCGGTGCCCAATCAACTCGAGGCGTCCGTCGAGATGAAAGAAAGCCTCAAAGAATGTGAATACGGCAACGCTTATTTCGGCGGATTGCTGTCGAGAGGTGCGATAGCGTTCATATCCGCATATCCGCTTTTCATAAAATCCGTGTGCATGACGAGGGAAAAAGAACTCGATTTCCTCACGTATGCGCCTTGCACGATAGATACCGTCGTCGCGGGCAACAAAATCCGCATAAAAGAAGAAACGTCTTATCCTTTCCGTAACGCGATAGTATTCAAGGTGGAGCAGGCGGACGGCGACCCCGAAATCAAAATTAATTTCAGAGTGCCCAGCCATACGACAATGCAACTGATATCCGGCGGACAGGTCGTCGCAAGCGGTGACGACGTCATTTCCGTTAAGTGCGTGCTCAAAACCGGAAGTACGTTTATGCTCAAACTCGACATTCCGCTTTCCGTACTCGAAAACAGGGACGGCACTCTTTCCATGTATAAGGGCAACGTCCTGCTTGCATCCAAAATCGCAAGCGAGGCAAGAGTAAGCACGGACAGACACGTATATCGCTTGAATTTCGCAAAGAGGTGGAATTACGCTCCCGTCGTGGCAAAGCGCTCGACAAACGGCGTCAGACGCCTTTACGACGACGAGCAGACCTTTGTCAACGAAATAAGAGGGATACCTTACGACCACGACAATCCGCCGTTTGAAATCAAGGTGAGATGCAAAAACGTCGTGAATTGGGATTTCGACGTGTCGGGAAATTGCGGAATACCGCATAAGCCCTCTTTCTCGGAAGAGAGCATAGAGCGCACTTTCGTGCCTTTCGGGTGCACGAATATAAGAATGTGCCACTTCCCGCCTTGCTACAAAGGTTGACAATCCAAAAGTTAAGATTTAGAATAAAAGTATGAGAACGTTAGAAAGAACTTATTCCAAAGCAGAACGCATAGTAGCAAAGGCAAAATTCAGTTGCTGGATTTTCTGGCGCGAAATTTTGATTGCCGCGATTCTCGGCGGGATAATCGCCGTGCTTTGGATTTTCTCGGACGAAATAAACGGCTTTTTGGGCTCGACGATTTTCACTGAAGCCGTCCTCAAATTCGCTATGATAGGCGCGGGGGCGTTGGTGTTTGTTATATTCTGTTTCGAGGCTGTTTTCAGATATGAAAAAGAGGCAATCGTTACGGATAAAAAATTTGCGGTGAGGATGCTTAATAAACGTTTCGGAGTGTTCGAAGCGCAGATGCCTCTCGAACAAATCAAAACCGTGAAATACACCCAAAAATTCGTAGAAAGAATTTTCAGATACGGCACCGTAATAATTTACACGGACGCATCCGATCCTATCGTCATAAAGGGCATAACGCAACCTAACAGATTCGTTCAATGCCTCACTCGTCAGGTCGCAAGAAGAGAGTCTGACGCCGCAAAAAACTTTATGATTCAACTGGCTCCCGCGGGCGGAAGAAAGCACCGCAGTCCGCAAATCTAAAAGCCGAGAAAATCGCAAAAACAAAAGTTAAACAAATCAAAAACGCCGCATAAAACGGCGTTTTTGTTATTTTGAAGTGATTTTAGCGAAAATAAAATCGGCGAAATACACGCCGAATTTATCTCGTTTTAGCATGGGGGAAGTCCTTTTATATAAGTCCCCAAGTGCCGAAGAAAATTTGACTGACAAGCATAAGCACGACAGCGATTACGACGACGTGCAAAATATAAAACAGCAAAGCGTGTCTTCCGATGAAACACATAGGCTTGTTCCATTTGCCGTCGAGGACGGGGAGAAGACTGCGCTTTTTCGAGTACAGGAAGGGTTGCAAAAACGTGCCCGCAAAGAAGAACGCCGACCACGGAATAAGGGGAAATAAATCTCCCGGGGAAACCGCGCTTTGAGAATAGAACGAGGGGGTGCCGTCCGCGTTTTTTGGACTGAACACGAAGAATAACCATTCGGGTGTATCCGCGGGCGCTTTGTAACAATAATATAGCACTGCGACAAGTATGACCATAAATCCGCTTATCATGGTTTTTGCGATGACGTTGTCGTTGCAGAGTTTGGATACGACCGCCCAAAAGATTATGCAAAACGCATAGAAGTGCAACACGCCGAAAGTCGTATAGCAACCAAGCGACATGGTTTCGTCCAAAATATACGTCACGAGAGTGTACAGGGCGGATACGATTGCAAGTTGTATTCCGCGTTTTAAGTTCGAACGAGAGAATGCGCAGGATATTCCCGAAATCGAGAAAAATATGAACAGCACTATCGGGTGTCCTATCGCGCGTAGGTCGCTATAAAAGTAATATTGTTCGCAAAGGGTGCAGAGTTTCGCGCCGAAAAGGGAAGAGGAGCGCATCGCCGCATATCCGCCGTACCAAGACGGACCGAAATAACTGCTTAACATCAGCGCGGCGTGGTCGAAAAGCATGAGGAATATGCAAAAACCGCGCAAGAAATCGATTTCCCAAATGCGTTTTTTCGTTTTGGGAGTTTTGAGATAGGCTAAAATCCCTTCCGTTTCGATTTCTTCCGTGAGAACGACGTCCGTTTCGGATTCGACGGTTGGGATATTATCGTCCTCCGTTTCAGTCGCGGGAGCGTTTTCGATTTCTTCCGAGAGGATATTTTCTTTTTCGGTTTTCGTCACCATCTTTTCCTCTTCACTCCCGGTTTGTATTCGGTAGACGAATATCTCACGCCGTCCTCTGTTTCTTCATACAGGTCGTAGCGGTTTTCGTATTCGTACACGATTAAGTCGGGATAGACTTTGCTCTTGTAAATTTTAGGCGCTTCGGGCGCGTGCTTTGACAACTTGCCGTCCTTGCCGTATTCGACGATATCCGTCTTCTTGAAATATTTGCGATAGGGTTTCACTATCAGATTCTTCACCGCCTGTATCACGCACGCGATAGCGGACAGCGCGAATCCGAAAATATACAGTCTTCCGTCCGTCGTGAGGTCGAAGGGGTTGAGCCCGAAGACGAGATAGAGTACGACGCCGTAGATTACGTATAGGAGCGGATAGTATAAACCGAAATAGTAAATCGCCTTTCCCGCTTGCTCTGCGAGAAATTTGATGCCTTTCCAGACCGCCCCGAGGACGGCTGTTGCGGTGCTGCCGAGAAGAAATCCGCTCGCTTTCATTCCTAAAGAATAACACGAAACGGAGCCCTTGTCAATTTTCGCACGCGCGTGCAAAAGTTAAAAGGCGCATATTGACTTATATCCGCGTTTTTGATAAAATCTAAACAGGAGAAAGATTATGAAAATTGTACCTAAACCATATTCGATTTTGAAATCTGCGGGACGGACGGTTATTTCCGCTTCCACTAAAATCGAGAGTAGCGACCTTATCAAAAAAGAACTCGCGTTCCTCGATTTCGAAAACGGAGAGGAAAACTTCGTCGCGTTTGAAATCGCCGACACGGAATACGATTACGAACTCGTAGCGGACGGCAACGTCAAAGTTATTTCGTCGACAGAGGAGGGATTGTTCCACGGCGCGATGACCTTGAAACAACTTATTTTCGACGGCTACAAAGACGGCAAGTCCTATATCGACAATTGTGCGATTAAGGATAAGCCGAGATTCGAGTATAGAGGATTTATGCTCGACGTCGTCCGCCATTTCTTCCCGAAAGACGTGATTTTGGGACTTATAGATTCTTTGGCGCTTATCAAAATAAATAAGTTCCATTTGCACCTCAGCGACAATCAGGGATATAGGCTTGAAAGCAAGGCGTTTCCCGTCCTTAACGAAAAGGGAAATATGCGCAAAAGCACGAGAGGGGACGGCGTCCCCGTAGGCGGATATTTCTCGCAGGACGACGTGAAAGAAATCGTGCGATACGCCGCCGAAAGATATATCGAAATCATACCCGAAATCGACCTCCCGGGGCATACTCTCGCACTCCTGTCCGCAATGCCCGAACTCGGCTGTACGGGGGAACAGTACGAGGTCGCCGAACGCTTCGGAATAGACGACAGAATTATGTGCGCGGGCAGAGAAGAAAACTATGAATTTCTTGAAAAATTACTGTCCGAAGTCGTTGAATTATTCCCGTCGAAATACTTCCATTTGGGTGGCGACGAGGTGCCGAAAACGCACTGGGAAAACTGCGAAAAATGCAAAGAAAAACTGAAATCCGAATGTTTGAAAAATTTTGAGGAACTGCAAGGATATTTCACAAATCGCGTGATTAACATACTAAAATCGCACGGTAAAACCCCGATTGTGTGGAACGAGGCAATCTATTCCGGCACTCTCGACGACGCCGCGACGTGCCAATATTGGTCGGACGGAAAGAGGGCGGAGAGAGTGGTCAAAGCGGCAAGAGGCGGACGCAAAGTCATAGTCAGTAAATGCCTGCCGTATTATCTCGATTATCCCTACGGCATGACCTCGGTCAAGGACACTTACAAGTATAACCCCGCCGAACTTTTCGACGACGAATCCAAACGAAATATAGTGGGCGTCGAATGTCCTCTTTGGACTGAATACGTGCCTACGAAAGAGAAGTTGTATTTTCAGGCGTTTCCCCGCGTGATAGCGGTTGCGGAAAGCGGTTGGTACGACGGTGAAAAAGACTACGCGGACTTCGAAGAAAGACTGCTTAACGTCCTCGGAATCATGCAGGCGGACGATAAGAGTTTTGCGGAACTCAAAGAGAGCAATCCTAACCTTTTCAAGGGCGCGATAGGTACGATAAAGTTCGGACTTAACGCTCTCGACGTCGTCGCGATAAGTTCCGCGATAAACGCAAAGAAAGCACAGAAGGGCAGAAAACTCAATTAGGTCGAAAAAGTTAAATTGCTACCGCAAGGGTGCGCCTTTTTCGGTTTGATAATCAAGAATTTTACGCGTCGCATCCGCGACGAAAGGTGGTATTATGCAATACGTAGATTACAAAAATTACGGCAAATGCGCGAAGTTCGAAAGAGGAGGGCTTATCGCTCTCGTGACGGTGGATATAGGCCCGCGCATCATCTATTACGGAACACCCGATTTCAACTTTATGAACGAGGACCTCGACCGCAACGTAAACAAGGGCGGTGCGTTCTTCGACGAGGAATATAAGCCGGGTGAAAAATGGTATCTCTACGGTGGACACCGCGTTTGGAAATCTCCCGAAGATATGGCGACTTATACTCCCGACAACTATCCCGTCCCGCACGAGATAGACGAGGACGGATTCGGCGGAATTTTCCACTCAGAGGCGTCTAAAAAATTCTCGTATGCATTAACCGTCAAAATGGACGAAAACGGGGGTTTATCCGTCAAAAACGACGTTTCAAGTCGCTTTAATGGTCAAAAATTCTTCGTTTGGGCGTTGACCGTCGTCGCAAAAAACGGCGTTTTGCACGTCCCGCTCAACGACCTTGTGGACGACTTGAATCCCTCTCAAAACGTCGTAATTTGGCCTTATAACGACCTTCATGACGAGAGAGTAAAACTCACTCACGACCTCCTCGAAGTCCGTCAAACGAGCAGGAAAGAGGCGTTGAAATTGGGCGTGTATTCAAAGAAAGGTAGGGCGTATTATACCGTCGGCGATAAGACTTTGAAGTGGACCGTCACCCCTCCGTCCGAGGACGGTAGATACAGCGATTTCGGGTGCAATTTCGAAACGTACACCAACGAACATATCCTCGAAGTGGAGTGGCTCGGGGAGAGTAACGACGGGAAAAACGATATGACCTTGATTCAAAAATTCGAAATCATAGACACTCCCGAAACTTTCGATTAAGTAAAGCGATAGACAGTGTGACGCGGCGCCCTCTCCCTTTTGAGAGCGGCGTCGTTTTTCTTTTTTTCTTCGATAAAAACCGAAAATTTTCGCCGCCAAAACAAAAAATTTTTTTAGAAAATCGATTTTTCGCGGGCGGTTTATATTGTGTTCAGGGTCGTCCCGACACCCCAATATACTGCGGTGCGCCTTAAATTTTAGCAACAAAGTTGCTAATTTTTGAAATCGGAATCGCGCTGACAAAATTTTACAGCCGTCGATTTTTTCAAAATACTATTGACATTTACCTCGTAACACATTACAATCTTAATGTATATTATTCTATGCTTGCGTGCGCATTACGTACGCGTAGCCTGGAGGAAGATTATGAAGAAGCTCAAAATCGCACTACTTATGGTTCTCGTCGTTTGCTTGACGGCATGTTTCTTTGCGTGCAATCAAGGCGGAAACGACGCTCCCGTAATTACTCCGTCGGACAGTACCAACGTCGACGTTACGCCGGACGACAACCCCGGTGAAATGACCGAGGTGACGACGGGAAAGATATCGGGTGATAGTGCCTTGGAAATGTTCATGAATGCGGCTATCGCTGCCGGCAACGGAATCAGACCCATTGCCGACTTCGACCTCGTCATCGACTTGAACTATATCAAGGATAACACCGGCAACGATTTCGAAATCAGACTTGCCGGCTTTATCGGCGAAGAGGACAAGGACTCCGAACTTATAATCGAACTTAACAAGAAGCCCAAAGACAGCGACGTTTCGACCTGCCTGATGGGCTTTTATTATTTCGACGAAACCATCGTGTTCGACGTGACCGGACTCAAGGCGGGCAGTTACGTCGTCAAGACGAGCGACCTCAACATGACCGCGGTTGCGGATGCGTTGATAAATTTGATAACGGGTGCGCTCGGCGACGAATCTCTCGGTTCTACGATTTCCGGTTTGCTCGGTAGCGACATCATGTCGACGGTCATGAGTTTGATTATCGGCAATACGAATACTTTGGTTGACCTCGGCAACGGCGAACAACAACTTACGATTCCTTTCAATATCGGCACGTTCGTTCCCGCGCTTCGCGATCCCGCGCAACTTCTCGACATGCTCGGCACGTTCGGGATTAATCTCGATATCGACCTCAATAAAATCTTCGACCTCGTCAACAAGGCGACCGGACTTAACCTCGATAAATTGAGAATTCTCGACGACCTCAAAATCAACCTTGTCGCCAATATTAAAGACAAGGAATTGACGGGTGTTACGTTTGATATCGACGTCGATTTCGACTCCACCGAAAACGTCGACGACGAATTCGGTCAAATCAGAAACGAAGTCGAAATTTCTCTCGGCGTCAAGCAATTCGGCCTCAGAAACGGCTACACCAAGAACGAACTCGATGCGAAAGCAAGACTTCTCGAACGCGGAATAGACGTCGACAAAGCGGCGGAATATTCCCTCCTCAACTTTGACATTACTCTTAATCTTCTTCTGAACACCAAAGACAAAACCATGACCCTCGGCGGAATTTCGGATTCCTTCGGCACTTTGCTTTCGGGTCTTCTTTCGAGCATGATCGACGAAGACAGCCCCTTGTGGGACCTTGCGATAAATCTCGACGGAAACAATAATTATCCGCTGTACTTGCACGTTCAAGCGGACATTAACACGCGCGACGCGGCTGAAACTTCCGCGGCAATCGAATTGCTCGGCGAAAACAACAAAGTCCGCCTGGGCGCGTACTATATCGGCAGCGACGAGGCGTTGTACGTCGACCTCAACGGTTTGCTCGGCGCAGGCAAAATCGTCGTTCCGAATATCAATCTCAACGAACTTCTCAGCGGTCTTATAAGCAGTCTGTTCAATTCGACTTCGGACGAATCCGTCAGCGAAGCGATGGCGGACCCCGAATTTGCGGCGGCAATGTACGAAGTCCGCGACAAACTCGCAAGCGGTGAAATCATGTTCACGACCGCACCTTCCGCGGCGGACGACGGCGACATCACCGATGTTTTGGGACTTGTCGGCGCAATCATCGACAACACCACTCTCGTAAAGAACGGCACGATATTCAATATCACCAATATCAACGTCGAAATCACCCAAGCAATCCTCGACTATCTCTGGACGATGATTTTCAAGGATGATAACGGCAATTACAACGGAGGAAAAGTCCCCGTAACCGTTGCGAAGGTCGAATATTTCAACGAAGGCTTTGCGGATAACAAGAATCTCGACATAACCCTCGGCCTCGGCACGAACAACGAAACCGTAGTCGGCGTCAAAGTCGGTCTTGACCTCAAGTTCGGCTCCATCTCCAACAGAGCGGCGTACGACGCGAAATTGAGCGCAATCAGCGCGTCTAAATCCGACTATATCAACTTCGATATCAGCGAAATCATATCCGGCACGGACGACGTCGGCGGCGCACTTGTAGACGCACTTCTCGCGGCACTCGACACCGTTTACGTGTCCTTGACCACGACTATTAACCTCTATGCGCTCGAAGGCGAACTCGGCAATCTCGAAGTGGCAAGCGGAAGCAACGTGCTCGTTCAAGCGTTCGTTGCGTTTGCAAAGACCTTCGACGAAACCAGCAAACTCGTCATCGAAGCGAATATCGGGCTCAATATGGCGGACTTGCTCGACGAAAACGGCGAATTCGATATTCTCGGAATCCTCAAATCCGATTTCCATATCGGGCTCGGCGACACGGGCAAGAGTGAAAACGGAATAGATATATGGCTCTCGGGCGGCACGATTTATCTCCACACCAGAGAGGACGTTCTCGGCGGACTTAATATCGCAATACCCGCAGACACCATTATCGGACTCATTTCGGGCGGCGACGGAGATTCCGAAGCACTTGCGTCCGACGAGACCGAAGGTTCCGAAGAGAGCGGAGATACCAGTCAAATCATCTCCGTCATCGCGGGACTTATCACCGGCGTAACCCTCGGCGACAACTATCTCGAAGTCGCACTCGTCAACAACCTCATCGCGAAAGTGTTCGAACTCCTCGGCGTCACCACCGACCTCGAAAACTTCGTGGAACTCGATTCCGATGAAATCGCCGCGTACAACAACGGCAACTTCGGTGAAACCGTGTACGTTGCGGACGAAAACGGGGTAGTGAGCGTATTCAACGGCGCGCAACTTTCCGCAGGCGACAAGTATTATAAACTCGTCGGAACGAATATCTCCAGCAACCTTATCGACGAAAGCACTTACGGCGGCGTTCGTATCACCCTTGCGGATGGTTTGAACCTCTCCGAACTCGAACTCCTCTTGTATCTCGGCGTAGGCAACGACGTCGAATTGTCCTTGTCGCTCGGTGAACTTACCCTCGGATTCAACGAAGTTCCCGACACGGCGTCCAGACTTACTCCTCCCTCCGAATACGACGATTTGTGGGTCAATTTGTTCGAAACTCCCAACGTGTATCTCGGTCTTGAACTCGGACTTCAATCCACGATGAACGCGGGTAGCACTCCTCTCGGCAACGGCGGCAACGTCGTGTTCGAAGAGCAGATTTTGATGGATTACACCCTCAATATCCAAGCGTCCCTCGACCTTAAACCTCTCATGGATTACTTGCTCGGCGCGAAAGAGATTTCCACCGAAGGCAACGAATCTCAAATCCTTATCGAACTCGTCAAGAACGGTGCGTATAAGAACGAAGAAGACAGACTTATCCTCGGCGTCTACTACGTGGGCGGCAAAGTATATCTCGACGCGAAGAACTTCGGCATTGAAAAAGTCGCGGTCGATATCGACTTGTTCGGACTTATCATGGATCTCATCGCAGGCGGCGACGACGATTCTGCGGCACAATCTGCGGCGGAAGATATGGTTTACGATTCTTCCAAGTTCGATATAGCGCTTCTTATCGCACTCAAGATTTCGGACGGCGCACTCCGCGTCGACCTCTTGCAAGGTCTTGCGGAACTCCTTTGGAGCACCGTCGGCATCAACGTGCCTATGATGGACGTCGCACTCGAACTTGCGTGGAGCAAACTCGCAAGCGATAACCTTCTTTCCATCGAAGGCGCAATCAAAGATTCCAACAACAACGTAACCGGCAGTTTGAGCCTTTCTCTCAAACACCCCGAACTCGCAATCAGCAAGACCGTAAAAGCGGTTGAACCTTTCGGTGCGAACGCGGAAGATCCTCTTGCGGGTCTTACGACTTCCGGGGACGACGCATACACCCTCATCAGCCTCCTCGGCAAAGATGAAAACGGTGATATGACCATCAGCATCGACCAAGTATTCCTCGAACTCACGGGCACCATTCACCTCGACGCGTTCAGCAACGCGGATAACTGGCCCGTCGGCGACTGGATTTCCATGTTCCTTTCCGAAGGCTCCGTCAACGAAAGCGTGTCGGGACTTCTCGAAAGACTCATGCTCGCGTTCGATATCCCGTACGACGTATCTCAACCCCTCGGATTCCGTATCTCCGCGAAGTTGAGATTCAACGCGGATAATATAGCGGATATTAATTATATACTCTCTCATTCTGATATATCTATAGAGATATTCGACGGAGAGTACGACGAAAACGCAATCGCAAACGGTGCGACGAAGAGATCTCTTGCAATAACTCTTCTTTGCGAAGATCCTTCTCAACCCACAGGCGTTGCGACCGGAACCCTTTATATCGACAGTGAAATCGATCTCCTCAAAGACGTACATATCGCGATAGCGGACCTCAACCTCGGCGCACTCATCGGCGGTTCTTCTGATGAATCCGGTGCGGATTCCGAGGCACTTGCGTCTGCGGACGAAACGGCGGAAGAGGAAGAAGACAGCATCATCGACACTATCGTCGGACTCGTCGGCGGCCTTATCGGCGGACTTAACGCAAGTAGTGAAAGCATCACCGTCTATCTTGCAAGCACGCTCATCGCAACCGTCATCGAACTCATCAGCCCCGATATGGCGTATCGTGAACTCACCGCAGAGGAACTCGGTACTTACACGGGCGAAAGATACGAGAAGATAAACGGCAAATATTATCTCTCCACCACGGGCGAATACAAACCCGAAGTGACCTACAAAGAAGCGGCGGTAGACTTCGACGGCGTCAGATACGCATACGTAGACGGTCAATACGTCGAAAGAGAAGACGGTGCGTACTTCAAGAACGTCGAATACAAGAAGTTGACGGGTGAAGAAAGAGGCACTTACACCGGCACTCGCTTTGAAAAGAAAGTGGCGGATGACGAATCCACGTCTTACGTCGAAAGCATGACGGGCAACTACGGCTCATCGGGACTTTCCACCGACTTTATCTCTCTCAATACGGACAACAGTTATCTCCGTTTGGGATTCAATCCTTACAAACTCGATTTGATGGTCGGTATCGATCCGTTTGCGGTCGGTCTTACCCTCAGCGGAATCAAGATCGGATTCTCGGATGCGAACACCGTTGAAAACAAATATTATCCCATCGAGCCCGACAATTACGTCGGCAAGGACAACTTCGACACCATCGCGGTCGAACTTGCTCTTGAACTCAAACTCGAATTGCTCGACACTCAAGACAGAACGAATAAAGAACTTCCCGTCAACGACCTCGTTTCCGCGTTCATAGCAGACTTCCTGCTCTCCGCGGGTATCGAAATCGAAAAGGATATCGTCCTCGATGCGGAACTTTATCTCGGTGCAAACCTCAATCTTGAAAACTCGTCCGAAACCGAAATCGTTCTCGAAATCAGAAACCTCGTCAAGAACGAAAACATTCTCGGTGTCTATCTCTACGACGGCGTCATCATGATCGATATGGGCATTTTGTCCGATGAAGACGTCCTCATCGAAGACACTCTCCTCATCGACAAACTCGTCGAAGCAATCAAAGGATTGCTCGGTGAAGAAAACGGCGACGAAAGCGAAGCAATGTCCGCTGAAGAAAGAAAGGTCAGTGCGGAAGAAGCGCTCGAAATCGTTCTCGGAATCGCAAGCGAACATATTTCCTTGGTCGTCAGCCAAAAAGTCATTCTCACGATAATCGCACTCGTCGTCGACCTTGTTTCCGAAGAAGGCACCACGGGTGATATCGGCGAATCCCTCGATCGTTTGCCCGACCTCGGACTCGAACTCGGACTCGATATCGACTTCGAAAACGTCGAACTCGCACTCGACCTCGAAAGCACTCTCCTCAATCTCGGTGTTTACGTCAAACAACCTTGCATCACTGCGGGTAAAGCGTTCGACTCCGTCGGCGAAAGAATCCAAAACGCCTTGTATCAATATCAAGTGGCGGCAAACTACGTCGCGTTGACGGCAGAGGAGATGACCGAAGGCAACGAAGCGTACCTCGACCCCGCGCACGCGTATATATATAAGGATGGCGCGTACGCGATTAACGCGGAAGGCACTTACGTCGAAGGCACCACTTATTACAGATACACGGGCGAAGAAGGAATCGGTCGTTTCAACAAGTATCGCGAAAACAAAATCGTGTCCTTCTCCCTCGAACTCGTCCTCGAATACAGTTTGAACCCGACCTTTACTCTCGTCGGCAGCGAAGTTGCGGGGCTTTATCCCGACGATGAACGCTACTCCAAACGCACTTCGGACGGCAGATACGTACAAGATCCCAACGGCTTGTATATCAAAGATCCTATCGATCTCAACGATCTCATCGACGCAATCCTCAGCATCGATGCGATTAAGAACGCAATCAGCGGAATGGAAGCGGGTACGGTCAAAGACATAATCACCGCACTCATCGAAAGATTGGGACTCAATATTTACTTGAACGATCCTCTCGACGACGATATCGTCCTCAAGATATTCGGCGCAATCGACCTCGAAAAACTCGGATTCGATTCCATTCTCGACGCAGACTTCGACAACTTCAACTTCGACCTCGACACAATCTTGTCCGCACTCCAAGTCGGCGTGCAACTCGTTATGAATCAAGGCGAGAAGAACGAAGCGAAGATTAGCATTTATCTCATCGACGGCGACCTCTACGTCGATCTCGGCGACCTCGGCGGACCCAGACTTACCGTCGGTCTCGACTATATCATCGGACTCATCGGCGGAACGAGCGAAAGCGCGGCGCTTGCGGCGGAAGACGGCGAACTCGGCATCATCGACTATATCAACATGGTCGTCAAACGTATCGTCTTCAGATGCTCCGCAATTTACAGAAACGGCGAATACTGGTACAACAACTGGGATAGACTGGATATCTTGTTCAACTCCACGTTCATCACCGGTCTTGTCGGAGCGTTGACGGGTCAAGATCTCGACCTCGACATGCTCAACCTCGACGAAGTGGAAAGCGGCGTGTTCCTCACTTGGAAAGACGCTGACCTCGACGACAAACTCTCTCTCGGAATCAGACTCAACACGATTTCGGGCGTGAATATCGCGGTCAAACTCGGTCTTGGATTCGATATTACTCTCGCGGATAGAGATTACGTCACGCCTTTGTCCGAACTCGAAAAAGCGGACTTCGTCGACATAACCGACTACGTCGAGAACATAATGGGAATGATTAACGGCACTCCCTCTTCCGAACAAAGCGGAACGCAAAGCATTTATCTCGGACTCAATTTGAGCCTGTATTTCGACAGCAACGACATCGAATCTCTCGAACTCGGCGGACTGCTCGAAAACTATATCAGAGATATGGTTCTCACCGCGAAGACCGGCTCCACCTTCCACGACGGCCTTGCAATCAGAGTGGGTCTTAAACTCGACCTCAACGCACTCGACCTTGCATCTCTCATCGGCGGAAATATGAACGCATTCCTCGAAAACAGCGACCTCAACACCCTCGAAGTCGCACTCGAAATCCTCGAAACGGACGACGACGGAAACGTTCTCACCGACGGCAACGGCAACTACCTTGCAAAGGGCGGAATCTATCTCTATAACGGCAATCTCTATCTCAACGGCGTTGAAATCTTCGACGTTGCGGACGTGTACTCCTACGTGCCCAACTTCGTCGACTTGCTCGCAGGCCTCATCGGCGGCGACGACAGCACCAATGCGGCGGGACAAGGGGACGCACTTGCGGCGGCGGAAGAAGATATCGACACTGCGGACGTGGATTCTGCGGCAACCGATTACGACGTTGAAAGAAACGCAATCATCAGCCTCATCCACTCCGACGTCGCAACTCAAATCGTCATCACCAAATCCGTCATCTCCCTTCTTGTGAGCGCACTTCTTCCCGACCTCGGTTCCTTTGAAGAAGTCTTCGACAAACTCGAAGTTTCTCTCGGAATGGAAACGGGCAAGTATACCTATACGGATTTCGCGGCGGACACCGTAGCGGCGATTAAAGAACTCAACGACGGCGACGCATATTACGTCGAATCCGCGACCGAAAACGAGGCGGGCAGATATTATCTTGAAAGCATCAACCTCGGCGGAAACGCGGAAAACAACAGAAATTACTATATCTTCGCGGAAACAGACGAAGAAATCCCCGCAGGCGCGACCAGATACGACGTGACCTTCGCAAAAGCGGACGAAACCACTTCCGCAGACGATTGGAAACGCGCGTATTACAGACGCGATACCTATATCGCGGACGGCGCGAACGCGGATTGCTTCATCCTCATCCTTCCCACCGACGAAAGATACGCATACTATGACGAAATCGTTTGGAAAGAGAATAAGGAAAGCGGCAGATACGCAACCGTAGCGACCGCAAACGGAGACGAGCACTTCGACACCGAGCGTTACACGCTCTACGTCAGAGAAGGCGTCAACTATGAACAAGCGGACACCGTCGAAATCGCGAAGAATGGTTACGACCAAAACGAAACTTACTATATCTTCGCAGGCGGTTACGTCGCGGTGGATACCTTCATGGACAGATACTTCGGTTACGTCCAAGAAAAAGAGGGCACCTACTTTAGACAACCCGACTACTACACGCAATTCAAACAATTCGCGATCGGTCTTAATATCACTGCAAACGCAATCGATATCGGTCTTAAACTCAACGGCCTCGACCTCGGATTCGGCGCAAGCGACGCACTCATTCCTTCCTACATACTCAACGAAACGAGCAGGGACGGAAAGGATTACGTTGCACTCAGCCCGTTCTATGAATCCAGCGTGTCCCTCAACCTCTCGGTTGAACTCGAACTCGGCATCACCGAAGGTGAAATCGACTTCGGTATGATTTTCGAAAAACTCCTCGGCAACCTCGAAGGCGTCAAGATTGACATTCCTTCCACTGCAAAGGGTTACTCTTCGGCACACTTCCGTCTTGACGCGGGCGTCATGCTCGACTTCTCGCAAATCCTCAATTCGGAAATCAAAGTCGAACTCATCAACATTTCCGAAACGGGTGCGGAAAATCTCTGGCTCGGTGCATATTACGTGCAAAACGTCTTCTATATCGACGTGCCGTTCCTCAATCTTCCCAAACTCAGCATCACCTCCAGCGTAGTCGCGGGATTCATCGAGAAATATCTCGGCGAAATCTTCAACGGCTCGTACTCGGATAACGTACTTCCCGACAGCGATGCATCCAGCGACGCACTTGCGGCGGGCGAAGTAGGCGCGGACGATATCGACGTGTTGTTGCTCCTCAACAGACGCGCACTCTCTATCAATATCGCGAACAAGTTCCTCCGCACGATTATCGAAATGCTCGTCGACGGACTCGACCTTGCGGATTATATTCCCGACGACCTCATCTTCGGTGCGGACGTTGACCTCGATATCAACGACGGCGTCAACGTGGAAATCGGAGCGACCGTATCCATCCAAGGCGACCGCTACGTACAACTCGCGGACGGAGAAGTCCCCGCAGTTAAGGACGAAGAAGAAGGAATCGAAGGAGATTACGTCTTCACTCAAAACAACAACGGCAACTACTATCGTCTTGACGACGGTTCCTTCCGTGAACTTGCGCCCAACGACAGCGTTTCCGAAGAAAGAAGATACGAAAGAAAGGATTACACCGCGGCAAGAGAAGACGGCACGATAGTTTATCGTCGTCAAGCGGGCTATCCCGCAAACGGCAACGGCTACGATGCGGAACTCAGCCTCCTCGTCGGCGTCCGCAACGTGTCCCTTGAATTCACCACCGAGCACGAATACACTCTCTCGGCGGAAGAACTCTCCGAATATCAAGAAATCACCGAACTCGATCGTATCACTCTCACCGAAGTTATCGATATCACGACTTCCTTCAAGAAGGATGCGGATATAGATTTGAGCGCAGTCCTCGAAATGCTCTTCCCCGACGCGGATCCCGACAAACTTAAAGCGGAAATCTCGGCAATTTCGGATATGAACGGCGACCTCGACAGAAAGATGGAACTCATCATCAACGTCGAAATCAAGTTCGCGGCACTCGTCAACTACTTCCGTCAATACGAAGTCAATATCAACGTCGGCGACCTCGACGAAGACTTGTCGATAATCGACCTCTTCAATATCATCAAGAACGCATTCACGAGCAAAGAACTCAGCATCGGCGACTTGCTCAGTTTCATCAATGCGTCCGTCATACTCAACTCTACCGCAATGGACAAACAGGATCACGATTCCTCTATTGCGAAGAGCGAAACCCGTACTCTCCTCGGCATCTACATGATTAGCGGCGAATTCGAAAAACTCACCGCAAACGAAATCAATCCCGCAAAGGACGATTACGTAGCACCCGAAGACAGATACAGCCATTATTTCGAGTCCAAGAACGGAGATTACTATTACGACTCCGCGGACGGCGAATACAAACTCGTGACTGTAACCACAGATTTGATGCTCTACGGCAACAAGAGATACAGTTACGACTCCACGTACTTCTATCAAAACGATAACGGCACCTACAAACGCGTGAAGGGCGGTCTTTACGTCGACCTCAGTTACTTCTCGATTCCCAGCGTGTATATCAATTCTTACTCGCTCCGCGACATCGCAAGCAACCTCCTTCCCGGCGTTTTCGGCGGCGCTAACGAAAGCGACGAAGCACTCGCATCCGATGAAACCACCACTGCGGCATCCGCGGCGGAACTCCCGCTCCTCGGCGACGATATCGCGGCATACGTCACCGCGTTCGTGTGGGGACTCAGAATCACCAGCACTTATATCCGCGCGATAGTACAAGCGGATTATATCAACGCGCTCCTCGAACTCCTTCTCGGTGAGGACGGTTTGCACTTCGATTACAACTTCACCAAGCAACCGTACTTGCAAATCAATACCGACCGCTCCACGTATCTGTACAAAGATTACGCAGGCACCGACGCGGACGAGAGAAGACAATCCGACTTCCGCTTTGCATACGAAATCGACGATATCGGCGGCACCTACTATGCGGTTGAATCCAACGGCAAGACTACTTACTATCTCAGAACGGAAATGGCAAGCAGACTCTCCGAAGAAGAAGTCGCAAATTACGAGGCGGGCGTAGCGGCAGGCACCAAGCATTACTACACGCTCTCCACCTATGAAGCGTATATCAAGATAGTCAACAGCGGTTCGGATTATTATCAACTCCTCACCAAGGCGACTCCTTTCGAGAAAGAGAACGCCGAAAGAGACGGAGCAACCGGAGATTACAGATACTTCGAAAGACAGGAAGCAACTTCCGCAACCAACGTGTACTATCACGTCGGCGACGGTCAATACGAGAGAGTAACTCCCGATTCTCCTGTGGATAAGTATTACGAATTCACTCAAATCGCATACGACGATATGCTCGTTTCCGTCAAGGAAGAAGGCGTCAGAAAGCCTCTCGTGTCCCTCATGCTCTATCTGTGGGAATACGAAGTCGGTCTTAATATCGGATTCCCCGAATTCGGCGCAAGAGAACAAGAGTACATAACTCCCGACCAATACGAAGCACAATACGGCGAAGCGGCACCCGCAGGCGCGAAATACTTCAAGATCGACGATTATCTCTACACCTTCGTCGGCGATATGAACAGTTCGGATAAGTGGATCGAAGGCACGCCCAACGGCACCACCGACCACGATATCGATATCTACGACAATTACACGGATAACGTCCGCTACATGTACTATCACGGCGAATATTATCCCATCGTCGCAGAAAACCTCTACGTCTACGCAGAGGGCAGATACGTTGCAGTCAAAGACTTCTTCACGACCGTCGATTTCGAAGCGGGTCAAATGATCGACTTCACTTCGGGCAACGAATTCGGAAGAGCGGCGGCGGAATACAACTTCTATCTGCAAATCAAACTCCAAGACCTCGGATACTATCCTCGTATCAAACTCACTGCGGACACCCTCTACAAACAAGAGAAATATCGCGACGTTTACGTCAGAAATACCGCGGAAAATCGCGAGAAATACGGTCTTGGCGAACTCACCGACGACGAACTCTACGTTCGCGCGACGGGCAAGAACATTATCGAAAAAGCAAGCAACGCATACGTGACCACTCAAAACGACGGCACCGGCGATTACGTTTGGGATTACTCGAACAATCAATTCGTCAAGGCGTCGGGTGCGGCTGCAAACCTTGCGAATATGCCTCGTTACACTGCGGAACAAATCGAATACTACGTGTACGACGAATGGAACAGAACGTACGTTAAACTTGCGGAATATCTTGCAAGCAACTACGATTCCGACGATTGGACCAACGATTTCGACGCAACGAGAGCGGAAGTCGTCGCGATGTCCCTCTACGACGGCGGCAATGAAATCAACTACGTCGACACCGACGATATGTTCTATATCTCCCTCACCATTCGCGGAGGCATCTACGTCACCGGATATTACGATTACGTATCCGTAAGCGACTATCTCGACCTTCTCAACGCGACGGGCGCATCCTACACGCTGGCGGATATCAACAATCCGTCCTCTTCCGTGTACGTCAAACCCGAAGACAGATACACCATGTATCAAGGCGGATATAAACAACTCGCAGACGGCGCGGATCTCCAAGAAAACGACTACGTGCTTTACTCCACGGGCGTTGAAACCAACGTAGCGGAAGTCCTCGGCGGATTGCTCGGCGACCTCGACGGAATCGCACTCCAAGTCCTTGAAGACTTCAGCGGAGAAGTGCTCTTCGAAATCAAGATCGGTTTGTCCTTCAGAATGGACTTCGTGCCCGAATTCAAGATGAACGTCTTCGATCTCGATCTCGCAATCGACGTGTGGCGTCGTGAAAACGATGCGGCAAACGGTGCGGACGGCACTCTCACCCATATGCTCGGTTTGTACTACAACCGCGACGAAGACACCGGTCTTGCAGGACTTAACGTCGATCTCGAATGGCTCCTCGGCGAAGGCGCGAAACTCGCAATCGACCTCAGCGATTACTCGGTTGAAGAACTCCTTGCAAGCCTCCTCGACGGCTCTCTCTCCTTCGGCGAATCCGAAAGCGACGCACTCGCGGCGGACGAAGGACGCGCACAGGGCAGAGTTGCAAGCAAGTATGCGGATCCTACTCTCGCAGGCTTGTACGTCAACCTCTACACTCGTACTCTCGCACTCAAAGTGACGAAGGGCTTCGTCAGCCTGCTCCTCGGCATGCTCGGAGTCGATATCGACGAAGATATCCTCCCGAACTTCACCGTCGGCGTTGACCTCAAACTCAGCCCGTACTCTATCGGCATCGACCTCGCACTCTTCGACAAAGACGGCGAAAAGGGCGTTCTCGACATGCTCGTCAAACTGCAACTCTTCAACGGCACCGAAGACAGTTCAGTCATCGACTTCGGTACGATCGAAGACTTCAATAAGCGCAACAACACCTATCAAAACTCCTACGACACCGATCCCGACACGGCGGACAACTATCACTTCTACTATGCAAACTTCACTCGCGACGACAAGACGCCATATGAAGACGCATACGTCAAAGTGGGCAACGCGAAGTCCGAAAACGGCATCGACGTCGTCAAGGTAGACGATAAGTACTACGTCAAGGCAACCACCGTATACGCAAACGAGGCGGCGTTCAACAACGCAGTCGCGATGGGCGTGTGGGTGTACAAGCGTTGCGAAACCAAGTTCGTGCGCGTGCTTGACGAAAAACTCTACGACGAAGACGGCAACGTTTGGGATAGCACCGTCAAGGGCGACCTCTACAAGTACGTCGGCACCGAACCCGCAGGACAATTTGCGGATATCAAAGACCTCGTGCTCGTAAACGGCGCGGACGTCGAAGAAGGCGGAGTATACTACAAACCCGTTTCCGACTTCACCAACTATTCGAAGATCATGTCCCTCAACCTCGGCGACTTGCTCGGCGGAGCGGACCTCGATATCGAATCTCTCCTCGGTGACCTCGAAAGCGCGGAAATCGACCTCAGCCTCGACCTCAGCCTCAAACTCAACGATATCATCAACTGGACCGAGCAGATGACCAAGTTCATCTCCACCGACCTCTACGATTACTTCGAATTCATCCTCTCCTCCATGAAGTGGAGAAACAGCGACTTCGAAAGCACTATCGGCGCGGGTATCGATATCAAAGCACGTCTTAATATCAAGAACCTCGTTGATTACATAGTCAACGGCGGAGAATTGTTCGACGCACTCAACGGCCTCGAAGCGTATATCAGAATCGAATACGACACCAACTTCCACGGTGCGGACGCAAGCGGTGAATTCAACACTGCGGTTGCGGAACTTTGGGCGCAAATCGTCGACGGCAAGATCAATCTCTATCTCAACCTCGAAGATATGAACGATATCGTCGGCATGGGCGACTTCTTCGGCAAACTCAAACTCGAAGGACTCGACGTCAGCGGTCTCCTCGGTGCGGATAGTTCCGCATACGAAGCGGCAGGTGCGAAAGCAAGCGCGGACGAAGAAGCGAATATGGGTCTTGTCGGCGACTTGCTCGGCGCGGACGTCTGGAATATCATCGGAATGCTCCTCGGACAAATCCTCGTGGCAAACGATATCGTCGCTGTCGGACTTAACGAAAGCCTCATCGGCGACCTCGTCGGAATGCTCGTAGCGGATCTCGCGGACGTCACCGAATATCTGCCCAGACTCGTTCAAACTTCTGATATCAACACAAGCGGTCTTGTTATCGACCTCGGCGGCGGCGCACCCAGCATCCTCGTCAACCTCGGCTTCGTCGCAGGTATGGAATCTTGGGTAACCCTCGACGTACTCCGTGACGAACACGCAGTCAACGCGGACAATTTGCCGAAGTACAATAAGAACGCGGACGGCACTTACACGAAGGCGGCAAACGGCAACTACGTGTTGCTCCAAACCGAAGAATACGTGCTCGCAAACTATGCGTACGCATCCGCAAGCACCCCCGTACACGACGATTACACCGAAGGCGAATGGATTAGTTCTTGGACGGGCGACCGTTACAACTTCGACGGATTCGACGCGGACGGCAACTTCAAGTTCACGAAAGTGTTCGACTACGCGACGCAAAAGAACGTCTTTGCAAAGAACGCATACGGCCTCGGCAAGTTTATGGTCATCACGAATAGCGACGGCGCATATGCGAAACTCAGCGCAAACGACGCAATCGTCAAAGACAGCGCGGGCACCGAATACGTATTGATTTCCACCTACAACAGACTCGGAGCAACGGCGTTCACCGCGACTGCGAACAACACCTACGACGTCAAGACGGCGGGTGACTATATCGCAATCGGCGACCTCGGTCTCCAAATCAAACTCCACGGACTCGGACTTTGGGCAAACCAAGACACCATGCAAGTGGGCGCGGACAAAGTCCAATACAACGCGGACGGCTCTTACACCTACCTTGACGAAGACGGAATGGCGATAACCGACTACGCGGATATTAAGAAGTCCTCGATGAACCTAAGCATCGGCATCGACCTCTCTTACTACGGCGGTGCAACGCTTGCGGACGGCACGAAGAACGTCGTCGAACTCGGCGAACTCCTCGACCTCATCCTCGGACTCATCAATCCCGAAAGCGACCTCGCAGGCTCCGACTTCAATATCAACATAACCAACGACCTCGGCAGCAGAGATTATCCGTCTGCAAGAATCAATTTGAGCGCATTCATCGACTTCACCGACTTCGGCGCGATGCAAGTGATGCTCGAAATCTTGCAATACGACGAAAACGGATATCTCAACACCGATCCTATCCTTGCAGTCTATCTCTACAACGACAGCGTGTATATCGATGCAAGCCACTTGCTCGGCAGCACTGCGAAACTCTCCCTCAGCGGACTCGGCTTGACCGAACTCATCGAAGGCGCACTCGGCGGACTCTTTGGCGACGACACTGCGGAAAGCGGTTCCGAAGCAATGGCGGCGAACGCGCAAACCGCGGGCGGAATGGATCTCCACGACTATGCATATCTCGAAGCGTTGATACATCCTCAATACTTCTCGATAGGCTTGTCCTTCGCAGTCATCAACGCAGTCGCGAACAAGATTTACGAACGTCAAGGCAAAGAACTCGGCGACCTCATCCCGAACCTCGGCGATATCCTCATCGAGAGTTACGGTTACGTGCCCAACACCTACGCGGTGATGAGCGCGAACGACAGACAACTCTTCGCAGAAGGCAAGTTCTCGGGCACCGTCTACGTGAAGAACGGCGACACTTACACCGTGTTCAACGGCACGAAACTCGAAGACGGCAAGACCTACTATCATTCTGATAGCAGAGATTTCGTCATGAGTTTGTCCGCGAAGTTCACCGAAGGATTCTACGCATCCCTCGACATAGTGGAACTCGGTCTTGACCGCCACAAAGTCAAAGGATACTCTGTCGACAACCTCTTCGAAGAATACGTCAGTTCTGCGGAAGACGCGAAGAGATACAACAAGATAAGTGGCGCATACGTCGAAATCACCGAATCCGATTACGACGGACAACGCTATGCAAAACGTGCGGACGGCACTTACGTCACCGCTGAAAACGGCGCGTACAAGTACGTTGAAGAACACTTCGAAGAAGCACTTAACGGCAAGTACTATATTCCTTACGCAGAGGCGTATAACGTCGAAACCGGCGAAATCGGTCTTTCCACCGTCAGCCTCAGCACGACTATCAGCCTTACGATAACCTCCGCGGGACTTATGAAGGAGGATGCAGGATATGAAAACTCCTTCGTCGCATGGGTCATCGACTTGCTCGGCGGACTCTTCGAAGGCACGGGAATGTTCGGCACCTTCCAAAAAGCGGAAGCGGGCTACGACGGACAAAAATACTCCTACGTGGACGGCGAATACAAGGCGGACGACAACGGCGAGTTCAAGTTCGTAGTCGCGGATATCGAACTCAACTTCCCGAAACGTCCTATCACGATCGATATCGCGCTCACCGCGGATATCAACCTCGGCGCAATCCTCACGTACGGTATCTCGGGTATCCTGTATAGCGATATCGCACTCGATATCACCATCGGCGAATTGATGTCCGAAAAATTCTTGTCCGTCTACTATCTCGGCTCGTCCAGACTTAAGAACACGGGCTCCATTTACGAACTGACTACCGAAATGGTCGGCACCGCAATCAACGACGCGCTCTATATCGACGCAAGCGGTCTCGGTCTCGGCAAGATTAAGTTCCAAGGCTTCGCAGGTATCCTCGGCGCAAAACAAAAATACGCGGAGAACTACGTGACCAACTATGCGAAGTCCGCAAACGAGGCACTCTCCACAGAGGCGGAAAGCAGTGCAAGCGCGAGCAATAAACTCGCACTCAACGTTGATATCGAAGAAGGTCGTATTGCACTCAATATCGACACCAACTTCATCAACTCGGTTATCGGCTTGCTCGGGCTCGACCTCTCGTCCCTCGGCATCAGCCTCGACGAAATGCCTTTGCAATCTGCATCCGTCGAATTGCTCTACGACTTCTTGACCGGTCTTGAAAAACTGGGCGTCACCGCAATCCTCGACAGCGTCGGCACCATGCTCGCTCTCGAAATCAAGGACCTCAGCATCGAAATCGGCAACAACAAGATCAACGTCGCGGATAAGATAGGCGAAGTCAGTTACGGCTACGCGGGCATCACCTACTCGACGACCGCGGGTCTCAGTTCGCTCATCAACAACATATTCGACAACCTCAATCCCGCACTCCGTATCGATATCGATAAGAAAGTGTGGACGGCGGATACCGGATTTAGCAATAACACCATCTTCAACGGCGACGGCACCAAACTTATGTCGTATTTCACCACCACCCACGCGGAACTCGATCTCAGCAGAGAAATCAAGACCTGGGGCAGTGGTAACGACCCGTACAAACTCTATCTCTATATAGACGTCGATCACCCGAAGAAGAACGCAGGTAGCGGAACGAACCTCATTGCAGGCGCGACCCTCCAAAACAACCTCAGCATCATCATCAAAGACGTCGACTTGTCTTCCGACTTCTTGAACGGAATCATCAACGACACCGTCGGTGGTATCGCAGTCGCAGGCAGTGTGTCCGACGATAACCCCTACGGCGCGTTCGCAAGCTTCACCAGCCATGAAGACGGCGACAACGGCACTTACGCATATCCTGCAAGCGAAGCGGCATCCTCGGGCGAAATTAACTACGCAGATTACTCGTACTCCGCAGACCTCACCGGTCTCATCCAAAAACTCGAGGTCAACCTCTTCAACAGCAACGGATATATCCCGTACTATTCGGGCATGACCGACCTCAATCCGTCCGCATCCGACGACACGAGATATATCTCCATCAAGATCACCTTCGGCAAAGACGCCTTCAATGAATTGATGGTCATGATCAACGTCCTCGTCCTCACCTTGTTCCAAGACGTCATCGACGCCAACAAGCACGAGGCATACTACTTCGCGGATATCAATAAACTCGGCTTGAACCACGACAGAGGACAATCGATGGACAATTACAACATCGGCGGTAACGGTCAAAACATGCTTATCGAACTCTTCAAGCAACTCGAAGCGATAGGAAAAGAAAACATTTCCGCACACGAGAAGACCGTGAAGAGAGTAGCGCTCATCGAACCTTATGCGCGTAGTATCCCCGTCTATCTCTATCAATGGCTCATAAAGGATATCATTCCCGACCTCGGCGTCGATAACATCAACACCCTCGCGGGTCTTGCAATGGCACTGGATACGCTTGAAAATATCGGCCACTTGATCGCAACGATATTGCCGTTGCCTTTCGTGAACGAATTCGCAAGCGATCCTACCGCGAATATCTATATCGACCTTGCGCCGAAGAATGCGGATTACAACCTCGGCAACGACGTCACGATGTTCAGAGGCATCCAAGCAATCGAACTCTACGTCAACGCGGATAAGGTCGGCGCAGGCTCTACCGTCAGAACTTACAACAGAAACACGGACGGAGTCAAGACCGGTCAAGTTTACGGACAAACCTCTACCGGCACCAACACTATGACCGACGCTCTCGGCAACGTCAGCGGAGATAACGTGCTCGGCGGTTGGGATTGGACGGTGCTCCGCATAACGCCGCTCTCCAACTCGAAGTCCTCGACCAAGACGGGTATGCTCGGATTCCTCGAAGGCGAAACCGCAACCGTTATGGACGGAGAAGTGGAAGCGCCTACCGAAATCATCATCACCGACCCTGCAACCAGAGAGGGTACGGCGGGCAACCACAACATTATTCTCAACGAAACCTACCTCGAGAATAAGAATATCTTCCCGCAAAAGGCGGACGTCACTTGGACGCTCAACGGCACCACTTCCACGGCAGGCGTCACCGACACCGGCGACAAAGACTACCTCGGCGGTACGTTCATCACTTGGGACGCAAGTTCGGTCGATTTCACCGCGGCAACCCTTGAAAGCGACGGCAGATATCTTGCGGGTTACGTATACGGCTACGCGCTCAACGTAGTGCTCTATGCAATCCCCGTCTACGTCACTTCGGGATACGCACTCACCGACGTCAAGGGATACGTCAAGAACAGCGACGGCTCCTTCAGCAATAAGGCGCTCTCCATCGATATGACGGACTCCAAGAAGAAGCAAAACGTGGATCTTCCCGACCTTGCTCGACTCAGTTTCGTCAACGGCAATCTCACCTTCGGCGTACCTCTCACCGATAAGAACGGAGATATGCTCTACGCAATCTCTTACAGCGGAAACAACAGAGTGACTCTCGGCAACAACAGCGCGGGCGAAGCAATCACCAACAGTGACGGCAACAACTACAAACTCATCCCCGCATACCTGGCGGGCGTGGATTACGAAGTCGCATCCACTGCGGATATCAACGAATACAACTCCGCAACGGGCGTATTCCCGCTCTTCACCAAGGACGGCGACAGATACGTTAAAGTCAGCGGCAACGCAAGTACGGACGGCAAAGTCACCTACTATAAGGTCAAGACCGAAACCGTTTCTTCCGGCGATACCCAAACGACTTACGTCAAACTCAACTACAACAATCTGCCCAAGGGCAAGGCGTTCCCCGCAGGCTGGATAACCTGGGATACGAGCGACTTCACTTACAACTGGTCCAGCGGTACGATCGACGTCGGATTCACCTATCAATGGGGTTATTCGAACGAAATCGAAGACACCGTTTCCGTCACCCTCGCGGGTAACGAAATCAGTTCGCTCACCGCATTCACTCGCGATAACGGCCACACCACGAAGACTCTTACCACTCTCGACGCGTTCAGCCTCGATTCCTTCTTGAACGAAGGCAACGGCTACAGCATCGCAGAGTACGTCAAGGGCTTCACCAAGGTCAACGGCAAGTACACCGCGGGCAGCAGTTCTTCGAGCTTCAAAGACTTCTCGGTCAAGTGGGATCTCTCCGCACTCGAAGCAAGACTCAAAGAAATCGCAGTCACGGATGAAAACGGCAATATCACCGGCTACGATTACTATAAGGGCATAGACGTCACCGTCACCGCATACGTCGGCGGCAACGAATTCAAGTACGTCACCGGTTACGACGATGAAGGCAATGCAAATTACGGCTTCGTCGGCAGCGGCTCGACTTCGGATAAGTTTGCGTCCGCAGGCTATATCGCGCAAGCGGTGCCCGTCAGAATCGCAATCACGGGTCGTGAATTCGAAGGTCTTGAGAAAGAACTCACCTTCGACGTCTACGCAAACGACGAAATCGACAACACCGTCTTCGGCAACGCGTTCAAGGTCAAGTTCAAGGGCGTTGACAAAGCAGTCAACGTACAACTCGACGGCAACCTCTTGTCCCTCGACGTGCCTTACTACAAGGACGGCGATAATTACGTCAAGGCGACCGACCTCGTACACACTGCGTACTCCTACAAGGGTTACGACGGCAAAGACCTCTACGGCAAGTTCACTTTGGGCAACTCCGTCAGCGGCACGCAAACCGTCTACGTCAAGATTAACATGACTTCCATGACCGCAATTCAAACAGCGGTTAAGGTTGCAAGAGAAGACGTCTTCAATCCTGAATGGTACAACGAGGATGCATACACCGCACTCAACGTCAGATTCAGCGAGAAGAACACCGTCGACAAGACCATGTACCCCGATTGGAGCACGATTAAGTACTACGCAAACTCCACTTACACCAAAGCGGTAGACAATATCTTCGACGGCGGAACGTACTATGCAACCGTTGAAGCGGAATGTAGAGATGCAAACGGCGATCCTATCGGCAACTACGTCGACGAAAACGGCAAGAGCGTCGCGCAAACCATCCGCCTCAAACTCTCCGTACCCGTCAAGAAGATTTCCGAAGTCAAGTTCTTCTACGACGAGAGCATCCAAAACGGCAAGGATATCTACGGCAGCGGACTTATCAATACGATGAGCGAATCCGCACTCAAAGATATCAGCAAGTACGTTGCGGACGGCTACGCGGCACAAACCATCGTTCCTGCGGCGGACGGCAACGGAACCGTTGAATACAACGTCATGCCTTACGCATACGTGACCGATCCTTCCGCATACTTCAAGGTCGGCGCGTGGGGCGATTACAGAAACGGCACCGCGGTTAAGATTACTTACACCGTCGGCGGAGAATCCTTCAGCGAAATCGCGTTCGTCAACGAATGGGACGTCAGCGCACTCGCGTTCACCGCACAAGGCGGAAAGAGAAACGTAACCCTCAAAGTCGGTAATCAAAAACAAACCGTCACCCTCAACGTACCCACCACCGCGGTCAACAAGATCGACCTCGACCTTAACAACGCAAACGGCGGCACCTTGAGATTCGTCGGCGGACAAGTTTCTGCATCCGATATCAAGTTCCAAAACGGCGAAATGATTTCGCACTCGTTCGAATACAACGTCAAAGACGCATGGAGATTGCCTATCTACGCAACCCTCGGCAACGCACTCGGAATCAACTCCGTGTCCGCAGTCGGCGCGATTACGTGGGCGGACTACAGCGCACCCGGTGAACTCGACTCCGACTTCGTCACCGACGCGGAAGGCAACAAAGTCTATCGCACGGACGAAAACGGCACTTACGTGTATCGTGAATTCACGCTCTACAACGTGGATGGATTTGCGTATCCCACCAACGGCACGTTCAGAACGAAGATTTATCTCGTCGGAGATAACAGACCCGTCGCAGACCTCAAAGCGAACGTCAGCAAGTGCACGATAACGAACTTCAACAAGGACGAAACGCACTACTACTCGCCGTTCGGCAACTGGGATCTCGCAGGCAAGTACAATACTGCAACCGTAACCTTCAAGGACAATACTCCCGCAATGGAAGTGCCCGTTGTGTGGAACAGTTATGCTAAACCCACCGATGCGGAAATCGCGGCAGGCTCCTTCGTCCGTACGGCGTATATCGGCTCCGACCTCGGCGAAATCAACGTAACCTTCGTCGTGTACACCAACTACAGACTCGAAGTCGGCGAAATCGAAAACCTCGTGACCGACGGATACGTGCTCACCGCGGATAAGTTCTACGAAGGTCTGCCCACCAAGGCAGTCGCAGTCGTAGGAACCGAAGGTACGAACAGATACGACGTATCCCTCAACTGGAAAGTTACGTACGACAAGAACGGCAATATCACGAGCGGTCTCAACGAAGACGGAACGGTCAACGTCGAGATAAGACTACATGATGAGAAGATAGCGGACGTCGCCGTCAAACTCGCGGTAGAGGGCGACAGCATCACCTCGGTGATGCTGAACGGCTCGCTCCTCGACCCGTTCAACGTATATACCACTTTGTTTGCCTCGGGTGATGAAATCACCATCGAAACCGCCTCCGGCGGTACGGCAACCGTAATCGGTACGTACGAACTGCCCGCAGACTACTACACCAACACCGCGGCGTACTTCGGCAAGACTATCGACCTCGAAGTCACCCTCACCTATCCGGGCGGCAGTGAGAAACAAACCATCTCCGTCGAAATCCTCGACAGAACGATCAAGAAGATAACCAATCCTGCATATCGCTCGATTATCCTCGATCCGTTCTTCAACGACACCTTCAGAGAAGGCGGACTCAACCTGCCTCTCACCGTCAAAGCAACCCTCAAGGACGGCACCGTGTACGACTTCGTACCCGAATGGCCCGACGACAGCATCATTACGAGCAAGGGTTACTTCAACGCAAACAACAAGGTTAAGTTCACGTTCTACTATGAATCCGCAGACGGCGAATACGGCATCGCGGATATCACCGACGACGGAATCGATAATCCTCGCTACGTCAAGATAGCGGATATCGAGGGCGGATACAGCGGCAGCCGCTACTCCATGGGCGCGTCGCAATACGTAACCGTACCTCTCACCGTCCTCACCAGAGCGGCAGAGGAAGCGAACTTCGTCTTCGACGGATTCGAAAAACAATCCGAAAACCTCAAGTATAGCTACTCGTCTTACGCGATTACCTACGGTAGCAAGGACGCAAATCTCGGCAACGTCATCGACGTCGTCTACGACAGCGATACCAACCTTCCCGAAGAAGTCGTCTTCTACAACGCATACTCCTTCGGCAATCCTTCGCTCCCGAAATATCTCGACGTCAAGTTCAACGGCGCGGGCGAAGTAAGACGCTACTATCTCGAAACCGAGGGCTTCGAACAATTCTTCGGCAAAGTCGACGTGACCGAGAATACCACTCACAAAGTCAAACTCCACGTCTATCCCACCGAGGCGAAGGAATTCGAAATCTTCCTCAACGGCAAGTCCGCACTCGAGGTCAAGGTCACGATTAAGAAGACCGACGTAACCAGATTCAACAGTGACGTCGCGTCCTCCAAACTCTCCACCGACAACCTCAACTACACCGGATTCGAAGTCTACACCAAGGATACGGATGCAAAGAGCGCGTACAACACGGCAAATTACAGCAATACCGTCACCTTCTATCCCGACGGCAAGTTCATCACCGTCGACGAATGGAACGCGAACGGTTATGAAAACGTCAAGTGGCTCGGCGATTCCTCCAAGTACATCTATAAGGTCCTCGGCAACGGCACCGTCGCGGCAAACGGCGAAGTAGCACTCAAGGACGGCGCACGCGTCGGAACTCCGTACTACTATCACTACAACGCGAAGGGCAGAACTTACACCGTCCTTTCCGACGACGACTTCATCGATAGCGCAAGCACTTACGTCTTCGTCTTCACGGTACGTCAAACCTTGAACGCAGAGTGGGTCACCAAAGATACCACCGTCAGCGTAAACGGCGGAACGTCCTACGTCGAAGCGGTCTTGTCCAGCCCCGTCACCATTACCGCGGGCGTCGTCAACAACGCAAACGCAACCGTACGCGTACCTATCGAAGTCAACAGTGCAATCGTCAACTCCGTCAGCATCGCGGACAGCGACTTCGTCGCGGGTGCGGATAAGTCGCATATGAGCAAGAACGGCGACACGTATGTGTTCACCTTCGATCCGTACACCACTCCCGACGTCTTCGAACAAATCTTCGAGGCGAACAACGAGGGTAGATATGCACTCAAAGACGGCAAGTACGTCGAACTCTCGGATAAGGAACGCGTCGAATACAGCGGAACGCTCTATGCACCTATCGGCTACAAGTACTTCCCGAACTCCATGACTATCGTCACCGAAAACGGAACCAGAGTCAATAAGGAAGTCACTTGGAACTTCGGCGCAAGCAAGGTCACCTACGAAGGCGGCACCTTCCTCATCAGAGCGACCGTCAAGGGCGACGGCGTCAAGGATCAAGTCGTGGTCGCAAACCTCGTCGTCAATCCCAGAACGGTCACCGGCCTTGCAAGCGGAAACGATGATTTGACCAAGAACACCGGTTTCTACGGCGCAAGCAATCAAACCTATATCAACCCGTACGAATACCTCTCCAAGGACGTCGTGCTTCCCGATACCCTCAACGTCAACGTGACGAAGGGCAACGGCTCGACGGATACCGAGGTCAAGACCTTCGGAAATAGCGACGGTTACACCCTTGCATGGAACTTCAGCAAGTTCAACCCGACCTATGAAGGCGGCATGATTTACCTCATCGCAGTCCTCACCGGTCCTGACGGAACCGCACAAGAATTCGAGATTCCGTTCCTCGTCCAGAGAATGTACGCGAAGTCCATCACCACCGTGTTCAAACTCGACGAAGAAAGAGTGGCGAACGGCACGATTACGAGCGCGCGTTACTCTTCCGCACCGTACACTGCGACGGTATCCAACCATACGGCGTCCGCCTACACGATCGACGCAGGCAACACCGCAAGTTACGCGATTCCTCAAGCGTACAAAGTGACGTTCGACATCTCGAACCCCGTCGTGACCAACGGCAAGGTGACGGGTTGGACGACCACCACCGAAGGTACGAAGTGGGATAGCCACAAGACCGGCAGCACGCACGACACCAAGATATTCACTTACGTGATGCTCTCCATGCCCGGCGGATTCTCCCTCACTGCGGACATCCTCAAGAACGGCATGAGCGATGCGAAGAACGCAACTATCCAACTCGGCAACGGCGAACGTATTACAATTCCGTTCACCGTCACCGGAAAGGACGTCAGCGGTCAAACGCCTTCGTACAGCGGCAATAAACTCAACACCAAAGTCGGCGGAGTGCCCGTCGTTTGGTACGGCGTCGCGGTATCCTACGGCATCGGCGGCACCCCTCTCTCGCACCACTCCGTAATGCTTGCATCCGATACGGGTGAATACGTCCTCTCCGCACCCAGCGGCAGAAAGGTCGTCTACTACTTGTACGCATGCGTCGGCGCGTCCGTTGACAGCGTGTCCAGAGTGGGCGACACCACGGTCGCAACCGCCAACAGCGGATCGACGGGCTTGACCGTGAACGGAGAAACGATTTACGCGGTAAGCGCGGGACAAGAAATCCCCGTCGGACAAGCGGTCAAAGGCTTGTACACCATCACCATCAACGGTTGATGAAAAACAACTGAATAAACAAGTGAAGACGCTCGCGCGTCTTCACTTGTCTATAACGTAAGATAATTTACGGCGATATGAATTTTGCAACAACGGCTATAAACGTATTACTTCTCGTCGCAATGGCAATCCCCGGGTTTATTTTGATGAAAGTCAAACTCGTCAAACCGACTGCCATGGCGTTTTTTTCTGCCGTTTTGCTATACGTCAGCCAACCGTTTCTATCCCTGCAATCTTTCCTAAAAGTGCAATATTCGAGCGATATGCTCGCAAATATAGGGATAGTCTTCGGATTTTCCACGATAGCGCAGGGATTGATTTTCGGCGTGTTGTGGCTCATCCTCAACAAGAAATTCGACGAGCCTGCAATTACTGCGCATTTGCAGGAAGAAGGTCTTCTCGACGGCGGCACTTACACCACGGACGAAGGACTGAAACTTCAAATTGCGTCCACGAAAAGGGGCAGGGCATATCGCGTTATGGTTTGCGTGTCCACCTTTGGCAACGTAGGCTTTTTCGGCGTGCCCATTTTGCAATTTTTGTTCCCCGATCATCCCGAAGCGGTCATTTATTCCGCAATCATGATCGTTACGATGAACGTTATGTGCTGGTCTGTCGGTGCGTACGTGCTCACGGGGGACAGGAAGTATATGTCCTTGAAAAAGGCGGTGCTCAATCCGCCCGTGCTCACTCTCGTCGTCGCGTTGCCGCTGTATTTTTGCGGAGTGACGCTCGGCGACCTTCCCGACGTCGTGGTCAGGGTCATAGGCTACCTTGCGGATATGACGACGCCGTTATGTATGATAGTGCTCGGAATGCGTTTTGCGGTCGCGCCCATTCACGAGTTGTTCACGGATTGGAAGATTTACGTATCCACTCTCATCAAAACCTTGATTTTCCCGATTTTGGTGTTTGCGGTGCTTTATCCTTTCGATCTCGAACCCTTGCTTTTCGCAACCCTCGTCATACTTTGCGGAATGCCGTCCGCGTCCGTCAATCTCAATCTTGCCGAACTTTACGGGGCGGATCAGAAGACTGCCGCTAATTCAATATTGCTATCCACGCTGTTTTCAATAATCACGATACCCATATTAATGTTGTTGGTGTCCATAAAATTGTAATCAACTCTCTTGAAATAATCGCATAGGAATGTTATAATAATTCTCGGATAACTTTTTTGGAGGAATCTATGGGATTCATCAGAAAAAATTTGCTCAAAGTCGTAGAATGGACGGAAGATTCCGGCATTACTATGGTGCATAAATTCGTATGCCCCGACCGTTACGAGATAATGCAAGGCTCCCAACTCATAGTGAGAGAGTCGCAAGCGGCTATTTTCGTGCACGAAGGGCAAATTGCGGACGTCTTTACCGCAGGCAGATGGGATCTCGAAACCAAAAACCTACCCGTGCTTTCGAAACTCGCGTCTTGGAAGTACGATTTCGAAATGCCCAAAAAGTGCGATATCTATTTCGTCAGCCTCAAACAATTCGTCGGCATGAAGTGGGGCACTGCAAACCCCGTTATGTTGCGCGATAAGGATTTCGGAATGGTGAGAATTTCAGGTCACGGCGAATACTCTTTCCACGTTGCAGACCCCGCAACCTTTATGAGAGAGTGTTTCGGCACCGTTCATTCCTGCACGACCGAAAAAATCACGAGTTATCTCAAGAGTATCGTCTTGATGGAAATCACGGATTTGATGGGAGAGTGCGAAATTCCCGCCCTCGAACTTGCCGCAAATTATCGCGAACTCGGCGACACCGCAAGGGATAAGGCGTGCGAAAAATTCGGCAAACTCGGTCTTGCCGTGGACGAAATCATAATCAAAAATCTCAAACTTCCCGAAGCGGTCGAAAAGGCTATGGACAAACGCACGACGCTCGGCGTCCTCGGGGACAAAATGACGGAATACGCACAATATGAATCCGTCGGCGCGATGCGCGATGCGGCGAAAAACCCCGGTGCGGGCGGCGCGTTTGCCGCTATGGGCGTCGGAATAGGCGCAGGCGCGAGAGTGGGCGCAGGCTTTGCGACCAACATAGACGAGGCGATGAAACCCTCTGAAAGCACCGTAAAATGCGCCAAATGCGGTGCGGTCAATTCCGCAAAAGCGAAATTCTGCTCCGAATGTGGAGAAAAAATAGTCGCGGCGGGCACTACGACTTGCGCAAAATGCGGAGCATCCGTCAAAAAAGGCGCGAAATTCTGCACGGAGTGCGGCGAACCCATGTTTGCCGTTTGCCCTAAATGCGGCGTTACGGTCAAGGCGGGAACGAAATTCTGTCCCGAATGTGGAGCAAAAATAAAGTAATATGTCCGACGTCAGCGTTATAAAATGCGGCGGTTGCGGTGCGGATATGGTCTATTCTCCCGAAAAGGGAGTGTTGTACTGCCCGTATTGCGAGTCCACGAGAAGAATAGAGAAGATATCCGTCGGCAAACGCGATTATTATAAGGAAAGGCATACGTGCGACGTCGTGGACGTCAAGGACGTTTATAAATGCCCGAATTGCGGCGGAGAAGTCGTCCTCGAAAACTTCGCAACCACTACGAAATGCCCTTTCTGCGGCGCGACCAACATCGTGAAAAGGGATAAAATCCACGGATTGCGCCCCGACGCTATATTGCCTTTCACCTATACGAAAGAAATGGCGCTCGAGGCGGGGAAGAAGTGGATAAAAAAGAAGTTCTACGCACCGTCAAAGGTCAAAAAGAACTTCACGATTGACAACTTCAGCGGCACGTACTTTCCGTCTTTCACCTTTTCGTCTGATACGTTCAGCACGTATTCGGGGCGTCTTGGGGAACACTACTACGTGACCGTGGGCAGCGGAAAGAACAGGCACACCGAAATGCGCACTCGCTGGTTCGATATAAGCGGTACGCACGCAAGATTCTATCCCGACGTCATCGTCGAGGCAAGCAGACAACTGCAACAAAAAGAACTAAACGAAATCCTTCCTTACGACGTGGAAAATACGGAGGGTTATCAATCCGAATATCTGGCGGGATTTTCGGCGGAGAGATACGATACGGACATAGAGGACTGCTTTGCAGTCGCCAAATCCCAACTCGACGAAAGAATAAAAAGCGAAATCCTCGCAAAATATAACTACGACGTGGTCGGACGGCTGAATATCGAAACCGAATATCCGACGGTCGCGTTCAATCACTCGCTACTGCCGCTGTGGGTTTGCGGCTATAAGCATAAAGACAAGACTTATCGCTTCATAGTCAACGGCCGCACGGGCAAATCGACGGGCAAATATCCGAAATCCGCACCGCGAATACTCGGCACGGTTCTGATAGGACTCGGCGCGTTTGCGGGCATAATAACGGCAATACTATTTTATTTAGGCTATATAGGCTAACGGAGGTAAATATGCAAATCACCAAGGACACTCTCATCATCGACGCAATCCAAATCGGAAATCCCGAAATGGTCGCAAAAATTCTTCAAGACGCAGGACTTCACTGCCTCGGTTGTGCGTTCGCACACCAAGAAACCGTGGGCGATATCGCAGTCGTACACGGCGTTGATATCGATAAACTCTTGAAGGACCTCAACGAAACTATTGGCAAATAATCGGAGGCAACGATGAGCGTTAACAACGAAGTCGCAAAGCGACTTGTCGAATTGCGCACTTTTTCGGACTATTCCACCGCTGAAATGGCGGAAAAACTCGGCGTGGACGAAAAAGAATACGTATCTTACGAGAACGGGGAAAACGAGGCGCCCATAAACGTGATATATCGTTTTGCGTCCCTTCTCGACACAGAACCCGCCTACGTTATGACGGGCAAAATGCCCTCGAAAGACAGGGCGCAAGTCGTCTACGAAGGGGGCGGAATGTCCGTGAAACGTTACGAGGGCTATTCGTTTTCTTCTTTGGCGTGGGACTTCAAACAAAAGACGATGAATCCCATGCTCGTCACGATTTCTCCTACGGATTCTCCTGAACTCGTCGTGCACGGCGGACAAGAATTCAACTACGTCCTCGAAGGAGAATTGAGGGTAATCGTCGGCGACGACGACTACTTCTTGAGGGCGGGGGACAGTCTTTATTTCAATCCCGCTCTTCCTCACGCACAACTTGCAATGGGCGGAAAAGAGGCGAAATTTTTGACGATAATCAACGAGTAATAGACGTCAAAATCAAGCGACCGACTGAAATCAGTCGGTCGCTTTTTAGTGCCGAAACACACTTTTAGTCGTCGTGCTTTTTTGAAAACCGGCCCGCTATAAATCGTTTTTTATAGAAATAAGGTCTTTGGATTTTTACATAACGCGGCATAACGCACAGCCCACGACCGCACCGAGAAGAGTACAGAACAAAGAAATAGGAATTGCACGTTTCAAATGTTTAACGTTCGTTTTTGATAGATAAACTGCCGATATGTAGAATATCGTTTCCGTTCCGCCTGCGATGACGGCGGCGCATCTCGACACGTAACTATCTGCGCCGTAGTCGTTTATTATGCGCTCGAGAAGGGCAGTCGTGCCGTTTCCGCTTATGGGGACGAGGAGCAAAATCTCCGCGACTTCGGACGGAATGCCTATATAGGACAGCGGGACTTTAAGTGCGTTTGCGATTATCTCGGATAAGCCGCTTGCCTTGAAAAGTTCGATTGCGACGAATATGGCGGCGATATAGGGGAAGACGGTTTTTACAAGGGATAGGCTTTCTTTCGCACCGTCCAAAAAACAGTCGTATACTTTGACCTTTTTGATAAGGCTGTATAAGATTACGAGAAGTATGACGACGGGGAGAAGATACGCGCTCATTTTTTCTTTTCGAATACCTTGCAAAGAATCATTCCCGAAACCGTCGCGACGGTAGAGGATATCAGCGTGGGCAAAATAATATCTCCCGCATCCGCGCTGTTTGCAGACGCGCGGAGTGCTACGACCGTGGCGGGGATTAGTTGTATGCTGGTCGCGTTTATAACGAGAAGCATAATCATATTATCCGTCGCATATTCGCTCCCGTCTTGCATGAGAGACATTGCGCTTATCCCCGCAGGCGTCGCGGCGCCGCCCATTCCGAGCATATTCGAGGCAAGGTTTACGGAGATAACGTCGTAGGCGTCGTCTTTTTCGTTTTTGAAAATCCGCTTTATGACGGGGCGAAGTCCGCGGGATAATTTTCTGTTGAGCCCGGACTTTTCCGCCATTTCGAGTACGGACAGCCACACCGCGTACACTGCTATGAGTTTCAGCGCAAGCGCAACCGCTCCTTGCACTCCGTTTATCATGGCGGGGAAGGCGTTTTCGGGGGAAGTCGCAATCAAAACGACTACGGATAGGACGGTAATAAGCGTAAAGGCGATATTCACGCCATATTTTACGCCGCCGCTTTCACGATAATGCGCTTTTTGTTTACAAAAGCCTTTATAAGTAGTATAATTTATACACTATTAAATGAAAGGCTCATTCGTCTTTCGAGAGGTGAACATGGGAAAATATTACATTACTACCGCAATAGCGTACACTTCGGGCAAGCCTCATATCGGCAACGTATATGAAATCGTGCTGTCCGATTTTCTTGCGCGTTTTAAACGCGCGCAAGGCTACGACGTCCGTTTTCAGACGGGGACCGACGAGCACGGCGAGAAAATCGAACTTAAAGCGGGTGCCGCAGGCACGACTCCTAAACAATTCGTGGACGGAGTGGCGGGACAAATCAAATCCATATGGGATATGATGAATATCTCTTACGATAAGTTTATCCGCACCACCGACGAGTATCACGAAAAACAAGTGCAAAAGATTTTCAAACGCCTGTACGAACAAGGCGATATCTATAAAGGCTCGTATAAGGGTTGGTATTGCACTCCCTGCGAATCCTTCCTCACCGACAGCCAACTCGTTGACGGGAAATGCCCCGACTGCGGTCGCGAAGTGCATATGGCGGAAGAAGAGGCGTATTTCTTCAAAATGTCCAAATACGCGGATAAACTGCTCAAATATTACGATGAACACCCCGATTTTATCGTTCCCGTATCTCGTAAGAACGAAATGGTCAACAATTTCTTGAAGCCCGGTCTTCAAGATTTGTGCGTGTCGAGAACTTCGTTCAAGTGGGGTATCCCCGTGACTTTCGACGATAAGCACGTCATTTACGTATGGCTCGACGCTCTCACCAACTATATCACCGGTCTTGGGTACGACGTGGACGGAAACCACGACGAACTTTACAAAAAATATTGGCCCGCGGACGTGCACGTTATCGGAAAGGATATCGTCCGTTTCCATACGATTTATTGGCCTATCTTCCTTATGGCGCTCGGCGAACCTCTTCCCGAGCAAGTCTTCGGTCATCCTTGGCTTTTGCAAGACGGCGGAAAAATGTCGAAGAGTAAGGGCAACGTCATCTACGCGGACGACCTCGTGTCTTTCTACGGTACGGATGCGGTCAGATACTTCCTCTTGTCCGTCATGCCTTTTGAAAACGACGGCGTAATCAATTGGGACCTCGTCACCGAAACCGTCAACGGCGAACTTGCAAACGTGTTCGGCAACCTTGTCAATCGCACTATCGCAATGTCCAACAAATATTTCGGCGGCGTCCTTGAAAACAAGAATGTATCGGAGCCCGTGGACGACGAACTCAAAGCGGTCGCGACTTCCGCATATAAGAAAGTGTGCGAAAAAGTCGAGGCGTACAAGGTCGCGGACGCACTTGCCGAAATCATCGGTGTGTTCCGCAGAGCGAATAAGTATATAGACGAAACCGCGCCTTGGGTGCTTGCAAAGGACGAAACCAAAAAGGACAGACTTGCAACCGTCCTTTATAACCTTGCCGAAACAATCCTTATCGGCACGACTTTGATTGAAAGTTGTATTCCTGAAACCGCGAAGAAAGTGTATGCGGAATTTAATGCGTCCGCTCGCTCCTTCGACACTCTGGATAAATTCGGACTTCTTCCTAACGGCACGAAAGTCACCGAAAATCCCGAAATCCTTTTCCATAGACTGGATGCAAAGGAAATCAACGAAAAGGTGCAAGCGATGTACGAGGCGAGAAAGCCTAAAGAAGATAAACCTGAAAACGTCGTCGAAATCTCCGAAATCGGCATAGAGGATTTTTGCAAGGTGCAACTGAAAGTCGGCGAAATCGTCGAGGCGGAGAAAGTGCAAAAAGCCAAAAAACTCCTCAAATTCTCGGTGAAGATAGGGGATGAAACCCGCACGATAGTGAGCGGAATCGCTCAATACTATACTCCCGAAGAGATGATAGGCAAACAAGTGGTCGTCGTCAGCAATTTGAAACCCGCGAAACTCTGCGGAATCGAAAGCCAAGGCATGCTCCTTTGCGCTTGCACGGACGATCAAGTGGTGCTCGTATCTCCCGAAAAGAAAGTCCCGTCGGGCGCAACGGTCAGATAGTATGCTCATCGACACCCATTGCCATTTGACGGATGAAAGACTTGCTCCCGAGGCGGATGATATTATATCGTCATTGTCCGCGGACGGCATCGAAAACATAGTCGTCGTCGGATACGACGAGCAGTCGTCGGTGGACGGGCATAAACTTGCCGTAAGTCACGACAACGTGTATTGCGCAGTCGGAATGCACCCGCACGACAGCCGTCTTGTAACGCCCGCCACGTACGAAAAATTTGCGGATATGGCAAAGGACGAGAAGACTGTCGCAATAGGCGAAATAGGGTTGGACTATTACTACGACCTATCTCCCCGCGACGTGCAACAAAGGGTGTTCGAGGAACAAATCTCTTTGGCGCACGACTTGTCCCTTCCCGTGATTCTGCACGTGAGAGAGGGATACGAGGATGCGAGAAGAATCCTTGAAAACAACAAGTCCAAACTGTCAAACGGGGTGCTGTTGCATTGCTATTCGGGCTCTGCCGAAATGGTGAAAGTGTTTTCGCGCTACGACGCCTACTTTTCTTTCGGCGGTGCGATAACCTTCAAAAACGCAGTGCATAATCTCGAATCGCTTAAGGTCGTCCCTCGCGACAGACTGCTGTTTGAAACGGACGCGCCTTATATGACGCCCGTCCCGTTTAGGGGCAAAACAAACTATCCGAAATTTGTAAATCTCGTTGCGGACAAGGCGGCGGAAGTGCTTGGAGCGGATAGAGAAAAACTTGTCGAGCAAACTACGAAAAACGCAAAAACGCTATTTAAGCGTATAAAATAGAATAAATAAACCATTGATTGTGCTATGAAAAACTTTGTATATGAATTTGGCGACAGCCTTTATATCAACCTCACCAACAAGTGTTCTAACGCTTGTGAATTTTGCGTCAGAAACATTAAGCGCGGCATCGGCAACGACGATTTGTGGCTGACGAGAGAACCGAGTTTCGAAGATATCAAAGAGGATTTGTCCCTCTTCGATCTCAAGAAATACGACGAAGTCGTCTTCTGCGGATACGGTGAACCCACGTGCGCGTTGCCCGTCCTCTCTCAGGTCGGTCCTTATCTCAAACGCCTTGGCGTTAAGACGAGAATCAACACAAACGGTCAAGCGGCACTCATCAATAAGCGCGACGATATCCCCAAACTTATCGCGCCTTATATCGACAGCATTTCGATTTCTCTCAATGCAAGCACTCCCGAACTTTATCAAGAGATTTGCAGAAGCAAGTTCGGAGAGGACGCTTTCTATGCAATGATTGAATTTGCAAAAGGTTGCGTCGCTGCGGGTATCGACACCACCATGTCCGTCGTGGATTTCATCGGTGAAGAAGAGGTCGAGGCGTGTCGTAAACTGACCGAGTCCGTCGGCGCGAAATACAGAGTGAGAGAAACTATCAGAGAATAATCGAAAAAGGAACGGCGTCAAAATATTCGTCGTCCCTTTTTCTTTTGTACTTCGGTGATTTATCCTTGGTACGTTATTAGATTGAGCGGATAGGGAAATATTATCCGCTTACGCAAACGGTAAATTATGGAAATGAAACTCAAAGACCTCCTGCAAGCAAGCGGATTCCGCTTCAATAAGGGGCTCGGACAAAACTTCATATCGGATACGAATCTTTTGAAAGGCATCGTGTCGGACAGCCTTATCGACGAAAACGACGTCGTCGTCGAAATCGGGACGGGTGCCGGCACTCTCACGCGTCAAATTGCGGAGAGAGCAAAAAAGGTTTACTCGTTCGAAGTGGATAAAAATCTCGAACCCGTACTTGCGCTTTCCTTGCAGGGAGTGGACAACGTCGAAGTGATTTTCCGCGACGTTCTCAAAATGAAGGACGACGAGTTTAAGTCTATCGTCGGCGACGGAGAGTTTAAGGTCGTCGCAAACTTGCCCTATTACATTACAACCCCACTTATTATGAGATTCCTCGAGAGCGATTTGGCGGTGCGCTCACTGACGGTTATGGTGCAAGAAGAGGTTGGGGCAAGACTGGTTGCAAAACCAAATACCGCGGATTATTCCGCAATTACGCTTGCCGTACTTATGCGCGGAAACGCGGCGGTAACGAGAAAAGTCGGGCGCAATATGTTTTATCCCGCACCCAACGTCGATAGCGCGGTCGTGCGAATAGATATAGACGACGCAAGATTGGAAGGGGAGAATAAAGCCCTTGTACATAAACTCGTGCGCAGTGCGTTTGCGATGAGAAGAAAGACTCTCGTTAACAACCTGTCCGCAAGTTTCGGCATTTCGAAAGCGGACGCGGCGGAGAAAATCAAGGCGGCGGGACTTGACGAAAAGATAAGAGGAGAGGCGCTTTCTCTCGACGATTACGTCGCTTTGTCAAGACAATTTTAGCGGATTTTGTCGGGAAGACGGCGACGAAATTTCCCGAAACAGCCTGCGATTTTTCATAAAAAATACAGACCTCGCATAAGTTATTCGTGCGAGGTTTTTATATGGAAAATAAAAGATTTACGGTCGTGCTGACGGGGAGAAACGGGAGAGCGTTCGCGCTGAAATTTTCAAGAAATTCAGGGGAAGAAAATTCCCTAATCGTCCATGCGAAAAACGCCGTAGATAAGGGCGAAGGCACGTTGTATTTGTTAGGCGATGAAATCGCAAAAACGGTAGTTAATCGTGACAATATCGAATATAAAGTGCCGTTTTCGTCGAAAAACGATTTTACGTGTGTTTATAAAACCGCGGACGAAACCTATATAGGAAGTACGGGGAAAACGCCGTCCGCTGGTGCCGTCGAAAGGCGGATTTCGGCACATGAAAAGTCGATTGAAAAAGCGAAAAAAGAAATGAAATTAGACAGAGAAGAGGAGCCTGAAATCACGGACGAAATCGTCGCGGAGGAAGTGGAAATCGTGCCCGAAGAAAAGGATGAAACGTTATCCGATTTAAGCGTCGAAATCAATTCGACGGAAACGGAAGAAGTGAGAGAAGACGACGTCGTCGGCGATGAAGAAAGCATTGAAGAAACTTCGACGAAAGAAAAGAATAGGGCGACGGCGGAGAGCAGAAATCCGTTCGTTTTCGACGACGGTGTCAGATACGACGGGACGAATTTTTATCTTGCTGTCAAACCTCAACTCGACGAATTATTCGTTTGCTATCCTCCCGAAAAAGAACTCAACGACCTCGTCCCCGACAGCAAGTGGGTGCACGTTGACGCGGACGGGGACTATTACGTCGTGGGGCTTATATACGATTCTTCCGCGGTTGCGTACATTTGTTACGGAATCCCGTTTTCGCGCTATTCCGCACCGCCCGACGAACTACTCGACGTTTCCGTTTGGTTGCCCGTTGACCGCGCCGACGAGAGCGGTCGCGGATATTGGGTCATATATCAATCCGCGGTGGACGGGAAGTGTTTGAGGTGAGGTAGAGCGACGACGCGATAATTTTGCGGAAGCGAAATATAGTGTAGTGCTTGTACTTTAATCCGTATTTCCCCTTTCCTCACGTGTTTTCCCCCTTGGCGTTCCCCCTCTACGGGGAACCCACGCCAACCGCTTGCGCGGGGGACAACACTCGGTTTCGCGTTAAGTAACGTTCCTCGTTAT
>CAZRHE010000007.1:0-82697 GCA_964599875.1 uncultured Bacteroidaceae bacterium | reverse complement strand
AGAAAGCAAGCGGAGAACTCGGCTCCATCAACTACGAAGAAAACAACTACGAAGGTTACGGCGTAGGCGGCACCGCTTTCATCGTCGAAACCCTTACCGATAACAAAAACCGTACCGCAGGCGACGTCCGCCACTTGTTCGACAAATTCGGCGGAGCACTCGGCGTTACCGGCAGCGTTTCTTTCATGTTCAAACGTAAAGGCGTCATCACCATCGCAAAGAGCGATATCGAAGAAGACGACCTCATGATGCTCGCGCTCGACGCAGGCGCAGAGGATATCGACTCCGAGGACGACGAAGTTTACGAAGTCACCACCGCACCGAGCGACCTTCAATCCGTCCGTGAAAACCTCACCGCAAACGGCGTGAAGATTCTTTCTGCCGAAGTGGACATGATTCCCGATACTGAAGTCACTCCCACCGAAGAGCAACAATCCACTCTTCTCAAGATGATTGACAAACTCGAAGAACTCGACGACGTTCAAAACGTTTATCACAACGCGATTATCACTATCGAATAATATTGAAAAGTCGGAAAATGTGAAATATTTTTCACATTTTCTTGACTAATTTCGACCGAGAGAATATAATAAGCCCGAAATATGGTCAACGTAGTTGAAATTTGCAAAGCAACCAAAAAAGCGTCCTATGAAATCGCAGGGTACAGCGGAGCGCAGAAAAACGAAATGCTCACCGCAATATCCTTGCGCTTACAGGATGAAAAGAACGTGACGGCACTCAAAAACGCCAATGCGCTCGACGTTGCTTTTGCCCGCGAAAACGGAAGAAACGATACGTTTATCGACCGCTTGACCTTGACGGACGCTCGAATTGCGACGATGATCGAAGGGCTGAAACAGATAATCGCTCTTCCCGACCCCGTCGGAGAAGTCGTCGAAGATTACGTCGTGCCGAGTGGTATAAATATCACGAAAGTGCGCGCGCCTTTGGGCGTAATCGGCATAATCTACGAGGCTCGTCCAAACGTCACTGTTGACGCTGCGGCACTCTGTCTTAAATCGGGCAACGGCGTCGTGTTGAGAGGGGGCAAGGACGCGATAAACTCCAACCGCACCCTTTATCTCATCATGAAAGAGGGGATAGAGTCCGTCGGACTCAACGGAGATTGCGTGGGATTCATAGACGACGTATCTCGCGACGCGTCTGCGGCGATGCTCGAGCAAGAGGGCAGTATCGACGTGATTATTCCTCGCGGCGGAGAAGGGCTTAAACGTTTTGTTCTCGAACACGCAAAGATGCCCGTCATAGCGTCCGCAGGCGGAAATTGCCATATATACGTCGAAAAAACGGCGGATATCGATGCGGCGGTCAATATCATCGTCAACGCAAAGGTGCAACGTCCTTCCACTTGCAACGCGGTTGAACATATTCTCGTGGACGAAGAAGTCGCAAGTACGCTTATTCCCCTTGCGTGCGACGCATTGAAAGCCTTCGACGTGGAAATAATAGGGGACGAGAAAACTCGTGGTATTTATCCGTCGGCGGGGATAGCGACGGACGAGGATTTCAAAACGGAATTTCTCGATTACAAGATATCCTTCGCAGTCGTGAGCGGTATAGAAGAGGCGGTTTCCGTTATCAACAGAAACGGGACGGCGCACTCCGAGGCAATCATCTCTCGCGACGAAGAAAAACAAAACTATTTTGCAAAATTCGTAGACGCGGCGGCGGTGTACTTCAACGCTTCCACTCGTTTTACGGACGGATTCGAATTCGGACTGGGTGCGGAAATGGGTATATCCACTCAAAAACTGCACGTCAGAGGTCCGATAGCACTCAAAGAATTGACTTCGGTTAAGTACGTTGTCAAAGGACACGGAGAAGTCAGGAAGTAATATGGAAAAGAGAATCTATTTCGATTATGCTGCAACAACTCCGCTTTCGGACGAAGCGTTCGAGGCTATGCGCCCGTATTTTACGGACGTTTTCGGCAATGCGAACAGCCAACACGCTTACGGACGAGATAGCGCGGATGCGCTTTTCAGAGCGCGTGAAACCGTGGCGAAATGCCTCGGTGCAAAAACCAACGAAATTTATTTCACTTCTTGCGGCACGGAAGCGGACAACTGGGCAATTAAAGGCATAGCGTTCGCACACCGCGAAAAGGGAAATCATATAATCACCACTAAAATCGAACATTCGGCGATTTACACCTCTTGCAAACAACTCGAAGGATACGGATACGAAGTTACCTATCTCGACGTGGACTCGGAGGGATTCGTTTCTCCCGAGGCACTCGAAAACGCAATCACTGACAAAACCATCCTCGTCAGCATTATGTTTGCAAACAACGAAGTCGGCACCGTCGAGCCTATCAAAGAACTTGCGGCGGTCGCGCACAAGCACGGAGTGCTTTTCCACACGGACGCAGTACAAGCGACGGGTGCGGTACGCTACGACGTGAAAGATTTGGGCGTGGATATGCTGTCCTTCTCAGGACACAAATTCTACGGGCCCAAGGGCGTGGGCGGACTTTATATCCGTAACGGCGTGAAAATCGACAAGCATATGGCGGGCGGCGAGCAAGAGAGAAGTCACAGAGGGGGCACGTCCAACGTCCCCGCAATCGTCGGAATGGCGAAAGCACTCGAAATCGCAATGCGCGACCTCGATAAAAACAACGAATACGTTTCTTCTCTCCGCAATCGCTTTGTTGAAAAAGTGCTTGCGTCGGTGGACGAAATCTATTTCAACGGCCCCAAACAAGACAAATTCGACAAGCGTCTTCCAAACAACGCAAGTTTCAGTTTCCGCTATATAGAGGGTGAGAGCATACTGTTTTCTCTCGACCTTGCGGGCGTTTGCGCCTCGTCTGGCTCCGCGTGTTCGTCGGGTAGTTTGGAACCGAGCAGGACTTTGCTTGCAATCGGCGTCCCCGTAGGGACGGCGCACGGCACCATCCGTTTCACTTTCGGCAAGCACAACACCGTCGAAGACGTGGACTATGCGGTTGAAAAACTCGTCGAGATAGTGGCAAGACTTCGCGCGATGTCCCCGCTTTACAAGCCGTCGGCGAGCGCAAATTTGAAAACCATAAAATAAATTTCAGGAGCATATATATGTACAACGAAAAAGTCATAGAAGTATTCAAAAATCCGCAACACGTCGGTGAAGTGGAAAATTATAACGCAATCGGCACGGTCGGCAACGAAACCTGCGGCGATATTATGCAAATAACCCTTCTCATCGAGGACGATATCATAAAGGACGCGAAATTCAAAACTTTCGGATGTGCGGCGGCAGTCGCATCCAGTTCGACCGCAACGGGTATGATTATCGGAAAAACAGTCGAAGAAGCGCTCCAAATCAAAAACGCGGACGTCATCGAAGCACTCGAAGGTCTTCCTCCTCAAAAAATTCACTGCTCCGTGCTTGCAGAAGAAGCGATTAAACTCGCAGTCGAGGACTATCGCGCAAAACAAGCGAGAGGGGAAATCAAATAATCTCTAACGTTTGAAAAATCAAAAAGGCTAACGAGAGTTTCGTTAGCCTTTTTCGTTATCTGATTTTTCGTTAGAAGTTTCTTGCTGCGGTCACAGAATCGAAATCACCCGCAAGCACCATGTTTTCATAGCGATAAACCGAATATTTTCTGTCGGGATTTTCCGCCTTTATTCCGTCGATTGCGCCGTTCATGACTTCTTCGACTTTATCCGCTGAAGACGCGTCCTTGCAGTAGTAGACGTAGACGAAATAGTAAACGTCGTTTTCGGTCTTGTCGCCGAGGAGAGAGTTTGTGACTTGCACGCCTTTCAAGGACGGGTCGGTGTATTCGATAAGAGAATTGCCCGTAGACACTCTGTAACCGTTTTCTTTGAGGCGGTCGGTGAGATTGTGTTCGGTCATTCCGTACTTCATACAACCCGTAAACGCGAAGAGAACGGCGAGAAGGGTGATTATCAAAATTGTTGCGATAATACGTTTTTTCATAATTATATGATACGATTTTGCACTCTTGCTGTCAAGAGTTTTCGTTTTTTTTGGATAGACCGATGATATTTGCACACAATATTTTCGGAGGAAGTTATGAAAAAATTACTGATAGGCGCGGTCGTCGGAATGATGACGGCGGTAGCGTTGCAAGCACCAAACGGTAAAAAGGCGTTCAGACGGGCAAAAAAAGCCGTGCTGAACAAAATCGAAGACGTCCTCGATTAGAGGACAAAGTGAAAGAGCGGACGACGAATCGTCCGCTCTTCCACAAATTAAGGGGGGATATTATTAGGTCGGAATCAAATTATCGAATATTCGATATTCGTTCCGTTTTGTTCGTTCGACCAGTCGATGAAGTCGATGAGAGAAACCGAGGACACGCCGAAGCCCATATTTTCAATGCTGTCCGCAACGAGTTTGGATTCGACTACGCCGACCACTTTGCCGTAGCGGTTTATCATTGCGCCGCCGGAGTTGCCCGCGTTGATTGCGCCGTCCGTCATGATGAAGGTGCCCGCGCCCCAAGTGGAGATTTTGAAGTTGTTTTTGCTTACGATGCCGTTAGACATACTGAGTCCTATACCTTGAGGATTGCCGACGATAGCGATTTCGTCCCCGATTTTGACGTCGTTTGCGGTTGCGATGCTGAGCCCTGCCGCCGAGCCGTCCGCGGTGAAGTCGGGTTGACTGCCGACAAATTCGCAAATTGCAAGGTCGGGTTGGTTGGTGACGTCCGTAGACACGGTGACTTGTTCTTGAGATTGCCACATGCCGAATCCCGAATAGACGGTGTAGGTTTCTTGATAAGTGCCCACCGCGACTACTTTGAGATTATATACGGTCGAATCGTCGCTTTCTTCAAAATAGCAGGTGATGTTTTCGTGCTCGTGCATATTTCTGTCCGCAAGGCTTTGACCGTTGTTCACAGTCCACGCGGTCATGACGACGTGGGCGTTGGTGACGAGATAGAGTTTTTCTTTCGTGCCGATGACGAATCCCGACGCAGTGCCCGACGACGCGTCGTGTTGAGAGGACGAGGGGGTGGAGCAGTTGACGACGGCAACGTATTTGACGTACTTATCCGCCACGATTTCGGTAGTGGATTTAGATAGTAAGTCCGCCGCCTTTTCGCTTGCGATGTTCGTTACGTCTTTGATTACGTCGTTATCGTTCAAAGAGTCGGATATTGCGTTGTAATATTGCTCTTTCATCGAATCCGCAATGGATGCGGAATAACTTTCCGCGATTTCGGATTTCAGAGCGGACAGTACTATCACGTTGACGATGACTACGAGGCACATGAATATTGCCACGCATACGCTGATAATAGTCAGCCTATTCATCTGCGAGCGTTTCGGATCGTGTCCGTCGGGAGAGTGATAAACGGGAGTCCTTCCGTTATCTCCGCCCGAAGGCTCGTTGAAGAAATTGTCAAAATCATCCATAAATAATATACCTCTAAGTTTTTCTACGCCTATTATCACGCCGATAAGTTAAAGTACAATTAAAATAAAAATTTTGTTCATCGATTGAAAATTATTTTGTTATATCCTTTAATCGCGCGCGTAAGCCTCATAAATATTGACAAAAATCCGCACATATATTAAAATAACTTTGATAAAAACAGTGAGGAGAACTATGTCCGTTTATTTTTGCGACACCGACAGCGAACTGTGGTACACCACCGCTCGGGAACTCGATATTAAAGTTATCGGCATGCCGTATACCATTGACGGCGTCGAAAGAATGTACGACCTCGGCGAAAACACCGATTTCGTCGGATTTTTCGATAGAATGAAAGCGGGCGCGACCGCAATTACGTCAGGGCTCAACGAGGATAATTACACCTCGATTTTCGAGCCTTATTTCGCGGCGGGCGAAGATATCCTTTACGTAGCGTTTTCGTCCAAAATGTCGGGTACGTTTGCGCCTATGCAAGCCGCCGTCGACAAATTGTCCGCAAAATATCCGTCCGTGCGTTTCAGAAAATTCGATACGTTGAGCATTTGCATGGGGACGGGACTTCAAGTCTACCTCGGCGCGAAAAAATTCCGCGAAAACGGCGGAGATATTGACGCAACGTACGAGTATCTCGAATCCATAACCGACCACGCGGCGATATATTTCGTCGTGGACGACCTAAAATACCTTTCCCGCGGCGGACGTCTTTCCCCTAATAAAGCGAAATTCGGCAACCTTATGCAGGTCAAACCCATATTGAACGTCGGCGCAAGCGGTGAAATCGAAGTGTTTGCAAAACAGCAAGGTTTCAAAAAAGCAGTGCAATTTATGTTGCAGGAATTCAAGAAAAAGTACGTCGATATAGACGGCGCACCTATCACTATAGTCGGTGCAAACAACGACGCCGCCGTCGAAGAAATCAAAAAAGCGGTCGTCGAATTTGCGCCTAACGCGGAAATTTGGGTGCAACCCGTTGGTCCCGTCATCGGCGCGCATTGCGGCCCCGGCACCGTCGGCATAATCTATACGGCGGTCACGAGATAATGAAAAAATTCGTTCTCGCTCTTGTAGCGATTATATTATGTGTCGTTTCGTTTTGCGCGTGCAATCGGACGACACGTTCTTTTGTTTTCGGGACTTTTCTCGAGATAGACTGGGAAGGGGTGAAAGACCCGTCCGACGATATCGAAACCTATTTCGACACCCTTGAAAAATGGCTTTCGCCCACCGTCGAAGGCAGTTACGTATACAAAATTAACAATGCAAAAGCGGGGGAAGCGGTGGAATGTAACGAAACCGTTATGGCAATCCTCGAAGTCGCGGAAAAAGTGTATGCCTTGTCGGGTGGTGCATACGACCCGTCCGTCTATCCTCTCGTGCGCCTATGGAATTTCAGCGGCGATTTGTATTCGACCGTCATCGCAAAAACTCCGCCTACCGAAGAAGAAATCGAAGAAACAAAAAAACTCGTCGGATTCCACGACGCATTCACTATCGATTACGAGAAAAAAACGGTCACCAAAAATGTGGGATACGACGAAGCAAAATTGGATTTCGGGGGAGTTGCAAAGGGATACGCAGTGGACGTTGCGGAGGACGGCGTCGCCGTAAAAGCACTTATAAACCTCGGCGGAAACATAGTCGCTTGCAACGACTCTTATTCTATCGGCATAGGCAATCCGAGAGAAAGCGACCTGCCGTATTTCGGGAGCCTTACTCTCAATGCGGGAGAGTGCATTTCGACAAGCGGCGACTACGAAAGATATTACGACTACGAGGGCGTGAGATATCACCATATCATAAATCCGTTTACGGGCAGACCGTCGGATAGCGGCGTGATATCGGTGAGCGTGATAACCTCGGACGGCGCACTCGGCGACGCCGTCGCAACGGCGGTTATGGTGCTTGGTTTAGAGCGCGGAAAAGAGTTGCTCGGTGCCCTATCTCTAAATGCAGTCGTCATAACGTCTGATATGAATTACGAAGTCGTCGGAAGCGTCGATTTTGCAAAAAAGTAAGTTTATATAATCGTTTCGGTAGGTTAAAATGCGGAATGAGTTGAAAAGCAGTTTCAAAACCATTTTCAAAAAGGGGGACTTGATTCTCCTTGCGGTTTTGCTCGTTGCCGTGATTTTAACGATTATTTTTGCCGTCGGCGGTGATGACGAATACGTGCAAATCTACGTGGACGGCGTGCTTAAATACGAAGTGTCGCTGTATTCGGATATGAAAATCGACTTGCTCGACGGCAAGATGACCGTCGTGATAAAAGACGGAAAAGCGTGGGTCGAGCATAGCGACTGCGTGGAGCAGTTGTGCGTGAATAACTCTCCATTGACTTCGTCGGGCGGGATGATTGTTTGCCTTCCAAATAAAGTCGTCGTCAAAATTTCGGGCAGGGAGGTGGACGCAATAACGTGAAAATCTCCGCAAAGAAAATCGCACTTTCGGGCATAATGCTTGCACTTGCGCTCATCGTGTCCCTTATCGAGAGTTATATCCCGCCTATCATCCCTATGCTGCCTTATGCAAAAATAGGGCTATGCAACGTCGTGTTGCTTGCGTGTTTCTTGCTCGTAGGCGTCGGGGAAGGTTATATCGTCCTCGTTTTGAAATGTTTGCTTGCCGCAGTGTATGCGGGCAGTTTTTCAACGCTCATATGGTCTTTGCCCTCCGCACTCGTCGCGTATACGGTAATGGTGTTACTACACAAAACGAAACTGTTTTCGACGACCGGACTATCCGTCGCGGGCGGGATGATACACAACTTCGTGCAAATTCTCGTCGCTACGATAGTTATAGGCACGTCGGTGTTTTACTATCTTCCTTATATGTTGCTTGCAGGCGGAATTGCTGGGCTCGTAACGGGAATCGTGTGTCACTTTGCAGTGGAAGGACTGAATCGTAAAATCAATCCGTCGAAAGAAAACGTCGCATTGGAAGAAGACGAGGATTTAGACGATAAGACGGAGTTTGGTGAATTTGACGATAATCAGCCGTCCGCAGTCGATGAAAAAGACGCAGGCGCGGCGGATGAAAATTCGGACGCCGAAAACGATTGACGAAAACAAACTAATACTACGTAAATTCTGTGAACTGCATTTGCGTTTAGCGTTACGCTCGATTGTGATTTGCCAAAATAAATAACCGCCTGCGCTCTGCAAGCGGTTTTTATAACGAGAAAAGTTTTAGATTTAGTTTAGCCGAAAAGGAACACCGCGAAAGAGGAGAGGAAAAACATAACCAGTCCTGCGAAAAATCCTACAATCGCAAAGAAGAATGAGAGTTTTGCAAATCCCGTATGAGTGTTTGCGCCTGCAACAGAGAGAATAACTCCCGAAAAGGACGTCGCAAGCGCAACGATAGAGAATATCTTCGTAAGGGATGCGGTCGTTTGCGCCGCGGGAACCATGCCTTCCATATTGAAGAAGAGCATAAACACGCAAAGCGCGGCAAATATGAAAGACGCTGTCGTAAGCCCGAAGCCCACGAACAAAACTATCGAACGCGCTTTCATGTCCGAATAAGGTTGAGTTTGATATGAAATTTCTTTGTTTCTTCTGCCCATATCTTTATTTTAATATGAAGAGAGGATATTGTCAACAACCAAAGAAAAATCATCTCGGATAAGTGAAAGAAAAGACGTCGTATCCTCCGAAGTTTGCTCTTGCTACGCCGACGGACGAGGAGGACGAAGAGTAGATTTCGACGCTTTCCGCTTTCGGCGATACGGCGGGATTTATAAGAGAATCGGGGAGAGAAACAAGCACTCCGTCCGCAGACGAACATAGCGAATTTTTACCGTCTTTTTTCGATATGAAATACACCCCGTTTTTATAAGGAGCAAAGGCTGAAATCTCGTCGAAATAAAAGGAGTTGTCTTTTGACGAAATCAAGTCGAGGTGCTTGCAAAAAGTATAAGTCTTACCGCTTGCGATAAGGTCGAAACCATCTTCGCTTTTTGCGATGACCGCGCTTTTTTCTTCAATACTTTTGCGGTTGTCGATTCCAAAATCTTTAAGCGAAACGAGGGCGGATTCTTCGCCGTTTTCAAGCAATAACAGGATTGTGGAATCCACACCCCCGACGCACTCTATTTGCTTAAAACGAAGATTATCTATCGAAAACGACAATATAAAACCATTGTTTTGCTCAAACGTGTATCCTTTCACTCCGTCGTTTGTCGAGGTCGCGACAAGGAATTTGCCGCCTATGTAGAGCACTGCGTTTATCTCGGTTGCATGCGTCGAAACGAGATAAGGGGAGCGTTGTTCTTTCACGCAGTCGAGATATTCCAAAAAACGCAAATAGCCGTTGCTTACGTAAAACGCGCATAGTGTATCTCCGCCAAGATAAAACTTGAAATCATCCGCGTTTTCGATTGCGGTTTTCGCTATCAAAGCGCCGTCTGTCGAATAGAGATATAGGGTTACGTTTTCTTCTTCCTTAACCGCGACCGCAACACCCTTTGCGCATAGTTTTGCATCGAGAAATTCACCGTTAGAAATTTTGTCCACGCTTTTTAGACTGCCACTCCGAAAGAGAGCAAGGTGCAATCCTTTTTCGCGCAAGTCGTATTCTTCGGAATTTGAATTGAAAAACACGAATTCGTTTTCCCCAAAAGCCACCGCGGACAAAAATTCGTCGTCGCCCTCTCCGCCTACGTGAGATACGACCGCGTTTCCTATAATTTCGGATTCTCTCGGCAGGGAAGTGTAAAAAGGAATATGCGGCGGTGTTTCGGGTAGGGCGTCGGTTTCGTCGTCGGGAGTGTTATTATCCTCGTTTCCGTCGGCGTCCGCTTGCACGTCCACTTCTTTGAACACGGCGTCGTACAGCAGATAACTCCCAACCGCTATCGTCAAAAGTAGAATAACCGCCAACCATTTTGCTACCGTTTTTTGTTTGAGCATAAGTCACCTCGCCTTATGCTATCACGGATTAAGTCGAGAATTTTTCCGTTCGTGTCGGTTGAAATTTTTCGCATAGGCGGGGAGGATAGCGCGATTTCGATTTCGCGAGGAAGGGAAGATAGGTTTTCTTGCGCCACTACGCTTGCTCCGTATTTTTTTGCAAGTTCCGCATTCAAAAGTTGATCTCCTCTCGACGCGGCTTTGGGGAGAGGGACGAATACGCATTTTTTGCGTAAGGCGGAAAGTTCGAAAAGAGCGGTTGCGCCGGCGCGGGATACGACGACGTCCGCCGTTTCGTAGAAATCTTGGATATCGTCCGCGTACGGGACGGCATAGTAGTTTTTACGAGTCTTCGGCGTTGAATTTTTTCCCGCGATATGCAAAACGAAATATTTCTTCGTAAGGGCGTCGAGATTGTCAATGACGAAATCGTTGAGGGACTTTGCGCCGCTTGACCCGCCAACGATTAAAAGTACGGGAAATCCGTCGGGCACTCCGAGAGTTTTTCGTAGGTTTTTGCCCGAAAATAATTCTTTCCTTAACGGCATGCCTACGCAGTCGCCGAATTTTGCGTCGGGGTTTGCGGTGAGTATTTTCGCTCCGAGAAATTTTCCGATTTTGTTAGACAGCCCTAAAGTCAAATCGGATTCGTGACACAGGACGGGGATATCCGCTTTCCTTGCCGCAATCACGACGGGGAGCGCGACGTATCCGCCCTTTGAAAATACGAGAGAGGGGCGTACGTCAGCAATGAGTTTTTCCGCTTGCGTCACGGCGCGGGATAATTTGAAAGGGATTGAGAGATTGTTCGCGGTTGCGGACGGAGAAATCGAGCGGACGAGTTTTACCGTGGGAAGCGCGCGATAATCGACGTCGTTTTCCGCGCATAATCTTTTTTCGAGCGTTTCCCCCTCGCCGCCGACGTAAACGACGGAGTATTCTTTTTTTAGGTCGGGGAGGAGAGCGATATTGGGATAGACGTGACCGCCCGTGCCTCCGCCCGTCAGGATAATTGATTTCATCCTCCATATTATGCGCAAAATCGGGATAAGGTTTCAAACTATTCAAACGCGATTTCGTTAAAAACGTCCGATGAAAAAGTTCGGTATTGATTTTTGAATCGGACTGTGATAAGATTACTTTCAGTATGAAACGAGTGCGCTTGCGCACGATGAGGAGAAAATATGAAACCCGAGAAATTTAAGAGTTTTGATGGAACAGTGATTCAATGTTATCTTTGGAACGACGTGAAAAATCCAAAAGGCGTAGTCCAAATTTCGCACGGCATGGCGGAACACGCGCGCAGATACGACAATTTTGCGAACTTCCTCAACAAAAACGGCTTTATCGTCTATGCTGACGACCACCGCGCACACGGTCAGACCTCGACCAAACAAAGCACCAAAGGGGTGAAGGGATATCACAAAGGAGATATCTATTTCGACACCGTGCAAGACGAAGTCGCAATCACCGCGTATCTTAAAGAAAAATACGGCTTGCCCGTCATCCTTCTCGGACACAGTTACGGCAGTTTCATAGCGCAACGCTATCTCGAACTCGACAACCTTTCTTCGGGCGTTATATTGTCGGGCTCCGCTCGTATGGATGCGGCGATACTCGCAGGCGGTGCGGCTCTCAGCAAATTGCAATACAAACTCCACGGCGGAGAAAAGACGGCGACACTTCTCGACAAACTCAGTTTCGGCAGTTACAACAAACCTTTCAAAGCGGACAAAACGGATTTTGCCTGGCTTTCGAGAGATAAAGAAACCGTCAGAAAATACATATTCGACGAGCAATGCGGATACGTCATGTCCATTGCGTTCTTCAACTTCTTCTTGAACGGATTGAAACAAGTTTACAAACCCGAAAACCTTGCCAAAGTCAAACTCGACAGACCTATCGGCATCTTCTCCGGCGATAACGACCCCGTCGGCGGAAAGAAAGGCAAGTACGTCACCGCGCTTTACGAGCAATTCAAGAATCTCGGCGTGAAAGACGTCACCGTCAAACTTTATCCCGAGGCGCGTCACGAGATTTTGAACGAAATCAACAACGCCGAAGTGTATCAAGACTTCCTTGCAAGACTGAACGAGATGATAAAATAAGCGGTTAGATATCGAAAATGTAAAAACTATAAAAATTACCGACGCTCTCGAAAACGGGAGCGTCGATTTTTTTTGAAAATAGCGGCGACGTTCCGCTTGAAATCCACAACATATTGTGTTATAATAATTTCATTATTGTATAAATACTATAATTGCGCCCGCAAGGGCGACGACTTTGAGAAAGGACGGAAAGATGGCACTCAGCAGCAATTACAAAGCCGGCGACATCAAGATTTTAGAGGGTCTTGACGCCGTAAGAAAACGCCCCGGTATGTATATCGGTACGACGGGGAATAAGGGACTTCACCACATTCTTTGGGAAATCATCGACAACAGCGTAGACGAAGTGGCGAACGGTTTCGGGGATACCGTAACCATCGAACTTCTCGACAACTGCGTCGCAAGGGTCAGCGACAACGGCAGAGGTATGCCCGTCGACAAGCACCCTAAACTCAAAATCAGCGGCGTCGAAGTCATTTTCACTCAACTCCACGCAGGTGCGAAATTTGACAACGACCAATACGCTTTTTCGGGCGGATTGCACGGGGTCGGCGCAAGCGTCACCAACGCTCTTTCAGAATGGCTCAAAGTGGAAGTCATGAGGGACGGCAATCTTTATCGCGCGGAATTTCATTCCCCTGAACTCGGCAACGGCAAAGTAAAAAGCGGTGCGGTCAAAACTCCGCTCACTCTCGTAGGCAAAACCAAAGGACAGGGCTCGGTCGTCACTTTCAAACCCGACGAAAAGGTTTTCGGACAGGAAAAATTCAATTATTCCGTTATCGCGGAAAGAATGAGGGACGTCGCGTATCTCAACAAGGGCATGACGATTATTCTTCGCGATTTGAGAATGCCTCTCGACGGCGGCACGGAAAAGTCGGATACTTTCTGTTTTAAAGGCGGAATAGCGGACTACGTGCAATATCTCAACGAGGGCAAAAGCGTTCTTTACGACAAGCCCCTTTACGTCGAGGCGAAAGAGAAAAATTTCGAAGTGGCGGTCGCAATTCAGCATACGGACGGTTATTCTGAAAGCATTTATAGTTACGTCAACAGCATTCCGACCGCAGAGGGCGGCACGCACGAAGTCGGTTTCAAGAGCGCAGTCACGAAAGTGTTCAACGACTATGCGCGCAAAAACAACATCCTCAAAGAAAAACAAGCCAACCTTCTCGGAGAAGATTTCAGAGAAGGCATGGTCGCGGTCATCACCGTCAAAATGCAAAACGTCCAATTCGAAGGACAGACAAAAGGCAAGTTAGGCAATCCCGAAGTCAGACAAAAGGTGGAAAATCTCGTCGGCGACAGACTTGAAGAACTCCTTCAAATGAGAGGATACAAGGCAAGCGCGGAGAAGATTATTTCAAAGGCTATGGGCGCGGCAAGAACTCGCGAGGCGGCGAAGAAAGCAAAGGATATCGCGCGCCAACAAAATAAACTCAACGGCGCGAACCTTATCGGCAAATTGTCGAGTTGTTCTGGGAGAAATTATGCGATAAACGAATTGTTTATAGTCGAGGGCGATTCCGCAGGCGGCAGTGCAAAGCAGGCGAGGGATAGAAGTTTTCAAGCAATTCTTCCTCTCCGCGGCAAACCGTTGAACGTAGAAAAAGCACCTCTTGAAAAGATACTTGCAAACGAAGAAATATCCACGATAATCAGTGCTCTCGGCACGGGCATAGAACCTGCGTTCGATCTTTCCGGACTTCGCTACGACAAGGTCATAATCCTTGCGGATGCGGACCAAGACGGCGCGCATATCAGAGCGTTGCTCCTTACGTTCTTCTTCCGCTATATGCGTCAACTCATCACAGAGGGACACGTGTATATCGGCATGCCCCCTCTTTACAAATTGCAAAAGAAGGACGAGATACGTTATTGCTACGACGACGACGCGCTCGCGATTGCACAAAAAGAAATGGGCAAGACAGCACTTTTGCAACGCTTCAAAGGACTCGGCGAGATGAATCCCGAACAACTTTGGGACACCGCCATGGACCCCGCGAAACGCTCACTTACGAGAGTTACGATTGAAGATGCGGCGGCGGCGGATAAACGCATAACCGTGCTTATGGGGGACGACAGCGCGGTCAGAAAAGATTATATTTATCAATACGCGGATTTCAACAAGGTTGATTCCTTCAAAGTGAACGGGGAGGAGTGATAAATGGCGAAACGTAAAGAAAAAGAAATCGTTTATAATAGCGCGATATACGACGTCGTATTCGAAGACGTCATGCACAATTCGATGATTCCGTATTCCGAGAACGTCATTCTCGATCGTGCGTTGCCGCGCGTGGAAGACGGGCTTAAACCCGTTCAACGCCGCATACTCTACGCAATGTACGAGATGGGCATAACTCCCGATAAACCGTATAAAAAATGCGCGAGAATAGTCGGCGATTGCCTTGGCAAATATCACCCTCACGGAGATAGTTCGGTCTACGGCGCGCTCGTCAGAATGGCGCAACCGTTCAATATGAGAATGAAACTCGTGGACGGACACGGAAACTTCGGCTCGGTAGACGGCGACGGGGCGGCGGCTATGCGTTATACGGAAGCGCGTATGGCTCCTCTTGCGCTCGAACTTTTGCGAGATCTCGACAAAGACACTGTTTCGTGGGCGCCCAACTTCGACGACAGTCTTGAAGAACCTACCATTTTGCCGGGAAGATTTCCTAACCTTCTCGTCAACGGCGCAAACGGAATAGCGGTCGGACTTGCGACGAACATCCCCACTCACAATATGGGGGAAAGTATAGACGCGGTTGTTGCGATGATTGAAAATCCCGATATCACCACGGCGGAACTTTTGCAAGTTTTCAAAGGTCCCGACTTCCCGACGGGCGGATTCATCATTCCCGTAGACACCCTTGAAAGCATTTACGAAACGGGTAAGGGCAGAATCAAAATCCGCGCGCGCTATCACCTCGAAGACGATGACAACGGCAAAAAGAATATCGTTATAACAGAACTTCCTTATCAGGTGAACAAAGCGGAACTTCTCACGAAAATCGCGGATATAAGGGATAACAACAAGGAACTTTTGTCGGGCATAAGCGACATAGTGGACGAAAGCGATAAGACGGGTATGAGAGCGGTCATAAAACTCAAAAAGGACGCTCCCGTCGAAAAGATACTCGCTTTTCTTATGAAGAAAACCAATCTCGAAATCGGTTATTCGGTGAACATGGTCGCAATCGCAAACGGAAAACCCGAACAACTCGGACTTCGAGATATATTGCGTTATTATATCGCGTATCAGCGCGATATCATCGTGCGCAGAACCACGTACGACTTGAAAGCGGCGAAAGCAAGAGCGGAAATCGTCAAAGGTTTGCTCGTCGCAATCCGTAACATAGACGAGGTAATCGCAATCATCAAATCGAGCGAAACCACCGCCAAAGCAAAAGCGACGCTACGAGAGCGTTTCGATTTGAGCGACGAACAGGCGCAAGCAATTCTCGATATGAGATTGAAAGCGCTTGCAAGGCTCGAAGTGGGCAAACTCGAAGAAGAACTCGCGTCCCTTGAAAAACTCATTGCGAAACTCACCGCAATTCTCAACAGCAAGGCAAAACAATACGCGGTTATAAAAGATGAAATTCTCGAAATCAAAAAGAACAATCCGTCCAAACGCACTTCGGTCATATTGAGTGCTGACGACGCGAACAAGGTGGAAATTCCGACTGCGGAAGAGGCGGTCGAATATCGCGAAGGCATATTCGTAACGAATGCGGCGGGGCTTATCCGCTTTACGTCGCAAAAGAGTTATTCCCTTGCGCAAAAGGATATGTCCTTGTACGGCGAAAACGAACTTCCCGCACAAGTGCTCGAAGTCAACAACAAGGGCAGTTTGTATGCGTTTACAAACCTTGGCAATCTCGTCAAAATCGACGTCACCGCTCTTCCCGAAAAGAGATGGAAAGAAAAGGGCGTCACTCTCGGCTCGCTCAATGCGGAAGTCATCCCGGGAGAATATCCCGTCAAGTGTTTCTTCTTCCCCTCGACGCCCGTCGGAGAATTTATGTTCTTCACGAAGCAGGGTGCGGTCAAGCGCACTGACGTCAGCGAATTCGCAGGGGTTAGACCTTTCTCGAACGCAATTATACTTGCGGATAAAGACAGCCTAATTAACGTCGAACTCGTTAGCGACGAAATGAACGTCCTCGAAGTCACCGAAGAGGGACAATGCCTCGTGTATTCTCCTCTCGAAGTGCCCATTCAAGGCAGAAAGGCTGGGGGAGTCAAAGGAATTAAACTCAATGACGGCGATTCGGTCGCTTTCGGCGGATTTATAGAAGAGGAGGGCGAAGTTATCGTCGTATCCACGACGGGATATGCAAAACGCGTCATCTCGTCCACTCTCGACCCGTCTTCGAGATATCTCAAAGGCGTCAAAATCATCGACCTCGACAAGAGCAAAGTCAAGTACGTAAGCCACGTCAAAGAGCCCTACGATTTGGCGTTCGTCACGGGCGGGAAGACCCATATCGTCAACACCGAAGACGTCAGAATCGACACGAGAACAACCAAAGGCAAACAACTATTCAAGACGCCCGTTACGCTGGTGACGAGAGTTTGAATCCACGAATGAATTAAATTTTTTGGAGATATATTATGAACAAAATCGGTTTTGATCAAAATCTCTACATGGAGAAACAGTCCGAGCATATACTCGAGCGTATCAGCCATTTCGACAAACTTTATCTTGAATTCGGCGGAAAACTTTTCGACGACCTGCACGCGGCAAGAGTTTTGCCCGGGTTTGACAAGGCGGCAAAAATCAAACTGCTCCAAAAACTTAAAGATAAAGCGGAACTCATCATTTGCATAAACGCAAACGATATCGAAAGAAACAAAATCCGCGCGGACTACGGCATTACCTACGGAAGTGAAGTAGAAAGAATGATAGACAATATTTCCTCTATGGGCATCTACATAAACTGCGTAGTCATCACCATGTTTGCGGATCAACAGGCGGCGAGAAGTTATCAATATAAACTCGAAAACAGAGGAATCAAGGTTTATATCCACCGCCCGACAAAAGGTTATCCCCACGAAATCGATACCATAGTGTCCGACGAAGGTTACGGCGCGAATCCGTATATCGAAACCACTCGTCCTCTCGTGGTTTGCACCGCTCCCGGTCCCGGCAGCGGAAAACTTGCGACTTGTCTTAGCCAACTTTATCATGAATACAAGAGGGGAATCAAAGCGGGATACGCGAAGTTTGAAACCTTCCCGATTTGGAATATTCCGCTCAATCATCCCGTCAACGTTGCGTACGAGGCGGCGACGGCGGATCTCAAAGACGTCAACAAAATCGACAACTTCCACCTCGAAGCATACGGCAAAATCGCGGTCAACTACAACCGCGATATCGAGGTTTTCCCCGTCGTCAGAAGTATACTCGCAAAGATTACGGGCAACGATTTTATCTATCAATCCCCGACGGATATGGGCGTCAATATGGCGGGCTACTGCATAACCGACGACGAGGCGTGCTGCGAGGCGTCCAAACAAGAAGTCATTCGCCGCTATTACAAAGCGAAATGCGACTACAAAAACGGCACCGCAAAACCCAGTACGATAGAGAGATTGGAATTTTTGATGTCCCGTCTTGAAATCACAATCGCCGACAGAAAAGTGGTCGCTCCCGCTCTTCAAAAGAATGAGGAAAACGATAACAAAGGCGCGGTCGCAATCGAACTTCCCGACGGCACGATTATCACGGGCAGAACGTCCGAACTTATGTCTGCGTCCGCGGCGGCGGTGTTCAACGCGGTCAAAGCACTTGCGGGCATAGACGACCAAAAGAAACTCATTTCTCCCGTCGTCATAGGGCCTATTCTCGACCTTAAAACAAAGATTTTGCACGAAAAGCACACTCCGCTTTCTCTTGAAGAAGCCTTGCTTGCGCTTTCCGTTTGCGCCGCCACCGACGCCAATGCGTCTAAAGCGATAGAACAACTTAAACGCCTTGAAAACTGTGAGGCACATTCTTCGCATATGCTTTTCAAAGCGGATGAAAATCCTTTCCGAAAACTCGGCGTATATCTCACTTGCGAGCCCGAATTTGCGGATAACAATCTTTTCAATAATTGAGGTGAATAATGGAAGTCAAACAACGCAGTGAAATCCCATCTGAATACAAGTGGAAAGTTTCGGATATTTTCCCCGATACCGAGAGTTGGGAGGAGAGTTTTTTCGCAACCGAAGAACTTATCCCCAAACTTGCCTCCTACAATGGCAAACTGACGGACGACGATACGATTTTCGAGTGTCTGTCCCTGTCAAGTCGTCTTGTGCATGACATTATGAAACTTTATCAATATGCAAGACTTCGCCGCGACGAGGATTCGAGAGAAGGTCTTTATCAGGGTATGGCGGACAGAGCGGAAAATCTTATGGTCAGATACAGTTCGATAGGGGCATATATATCTCCCGAACTCACATGCCTTCCCGTCGACGAACTCAAAAGACTGGGTTCATCCAAACGCTTTGCGGACTTTTCGGTGACTTTCGACGAACTCATCAGAGATAAGAATATAATCCTCAGCAAAAACGAGGAAAAATTGTTGAGCGAAATGGGCTCGTTTGCAGGCAACAACGAGGAAATTTTCACCATGTTCGATTGCGCGGATATCAAATTCGCACCCGTCGAACTCGTGGACGGCACGAAGGTCGAAATGAGCCACGGCAATTACGGCGTACTCTTGCAAAACGAGGTGCAGGAAAACAGAAAACGCGCTTTCGAGAGTATGTTCGGCGCATATCGCGACTTCATCAACACGCTTGCGACAAACTATGCGGGCAACGTCAAAAAGGATTGGTTCTTTGCGAAAATCCGCGGTTTCAAATCCTCTCTCGATTACGCTATGTACGGCGAAAACGTGCCCTCTACTTGCTACGAGAAACTTCTCGAAGCGGTCAACGGCGGGCTTAAATCCTTGCATAGATACGTTGCGCTTCGTCGTCGCGCTCTCGGCGTAGATCTCAATATGTACGACTTGAGCGTGCCTATCGTGGAAGCGCAAAATCTGTCTATGGATTATCCCGAGGCGGTCGCACTCGTCAAAGACGCACTCAAAGTCATGGGCAAAGAGTATTCGGATATCCTTGCGTCCGCATTCGAAAGCGGTTGGGTAGACGTGTACGAAAACAAGGGCAAGAAGAGCGGTGCGTACAGTTGGGATTGCTACGGCGTGCATCCTTTCGTGTTGCTCAACTACACTCCAACAACGTTCGATTTGTTCACCATAGCGCACGAACTCGGACATTCCTTGCACTCCTACTATTCGGATAAAAATCAGCCTAAAGAAAAGGCGAATTACAAGATTTTCCTTGCGGAAATCGCGTCTACGGTCAACGAAGTGCTCCTTCTTAAGCACCTTCTCAAAACGGCGGAAGGAGATTTCAGAAAGTATCTTTTGTCCTATTATCTCGATATGTTCCGCATGACTATGTTCAGACAAACCATGTTCTCGGAATTCGAAGTCATCGCACACAACATGGCGGAGAAGGGCGAGCCTTTGACTGCGGACGTACTCTCTGATACGTATTACGAACTTAACAAAAAGTATTACGGGACGGCGGTCAATCACAACGACCTCATCCGTTACGAATGGGCAAGGATTCCGCATTTCTATTCGAGTTTCTACGTGTATAAGTACGCGACGGGCATAACCGCCGCGGTGACCATTGCGGATAATATCCTCACGTACGGCGAGGAATATTTCGACAAATATCGCAAGTTCTTGTCGGCGGGGGACAGTATGGCGCCTCTGGATATCTTGCGCCTTGCGGACGTCGATCTTGAAACGGACGCACCTTATCTTAAAGCCGTGTCGGAATTTTCTTCCACTCTCGATGAACTTGAAAAACTCATTTAGAATAGCGGTTTTAATAGCACTCGTCTGCGCATTAACTCTCACGCTGTCCGCTTGCGACAGCGTGGACGACGGCGCGGAATATTCGTACTTTCTTAACGTCGATTCGGCGGACGTCGTCGACGGCACTCTTATCGTGCGTATTTCTCCGACGGCGGAAGAATCCGAAAAAACTCTCGACGGAGTTAAAACTCTTCGCACCGTATCCGTATCGCGAAAAAACGCGTTTTACGATAGGGTGGAATATACGTTTTCATTCGACGGAGAAGCGATATTTAGTGCAACGGAAAACTTCCTTGCGCAATATGGCGCAAACTTGGGAGTCGAAACCTACTCGAACTTGAAAATAGTCTTCGACTATGCTACAATCTACAAATCCACGAAAAGCGACGGCGTCCTGACGGAAAGGAACGGAAAATACGTTCATTCCGAGGAAATCTTCAAGGCTGATACTCAATTTCGGCTATATAGAGATTACGCGCACTCTTCTTCGTGGTACGGTTTGACGGCGGGAATTGCCGCGGCTATGATTTTAGTCGTGGTCGTAGTCCTCGTCAAAAGGGGTAAATATGGCGGAAAAGTCTAAAAAACAAGAAAGAAAAGTCGTTCGCATGATGCCGAACAATATCGACGCCGAAGAATGCGTATTGGGCGCGATGCTAATCGACGACAGTGCGTCGGACCTCATCATTCCCATGCTTCGTGCGGAAGATTTTTATGTGCCTGCAAACAAAATTATCTTCACGGTCATGCGCGAGTTGCAGGAAAATTCCAAACCGATAGATACCGTGTCCGTTGCGGATAAACTCGAAAAAGACGGCAAACTCGACGAAGTCGGCTCGATTGAATATTTGAGTTTGCTCACCGAGAAACTCCCTAGCGCCGCAAACGCGAAATATTATGCGGATATCATCAAACGCGATTCGCTGTCGAGAAAAGTCATAAACGCCGGCAACGAAATCGTCGAATTTACTTACGAATGCGGAGAGGGCAAAGACGCTCTCAACAAGGCGGAGCAACTCATATTCAGAATTTCGGAGGAAACAAGCGATAAAGCGTTGGTGCACGCAAGCGACGCGCTATATACCGCTATGCTCAACATACAAAACGCACAAGCGGGCAATACGCCGACCGACTACGTTTTCACGGGATTCAAGCGTTTCGACAAGATGACCAAAGGTCTGAAACCCGGTGAATTTATCATCCTTGCCGCTCGTCCGTCCGTCGGTAAAACCGCACTTGCGCTCAATATTGCGTCCAACGTGGTTTTGGCAGGGAAGACGGTTGCGGTGTTCAACATGGAAATGACCGCGGATTCCCTTGTCAAACGTATGCTTGCTTACGTTTCGGGCGTTACTTTCGACAGTATGGACGTGCGCGGACAACTTTCGGACGCGGATAGCGGAAAACTTATCGCCGCATATAACAAACTCCTTGCTTCGAAACTTTTCATAGACGACTATGCGATGAATCATCCGTCGGACATTTTGTCTAAATGCCGTCGTTTGAAACGCGAAAAAGGGCTTGACCTTGTCATCGTCGACTATTTGCAACTTATGGAGGCGGAGTCGAGAGGTCGCTCGTCGGAGTCAAGACAAAACGACGTCAGCATGATGTCCCGTCAACTCAAGGTTTATGCAAAAGAACTCGGAGTGCCTATCATCGCACTTTCGCAAATGTCGCGTGGCGTCGAAAAAGAAGGGGGCAGACTTCCTCAACTCAGCGACTTGCGTGATTCGGGCGCAATCGAACAGGACGCGGACGTCGTCATGTTCTTGCACGATCCCTCTAAAGCGGACGAGAATTTGCCAAAAGACGAAATCTTGCTCCTCATAAAGAAGAACAGAAGCGGTTCGACTGGGGATATAAAACTAAACTGGCGCGGCGAAACCACCACTTTCCGCGAAATGGAAGAGGACGGTACCGTCGTGAATCCGCCCGAACTTATAGGCGAATCCGCACCGCAGGAAGAATCATCCAAAATCATCGAAACTCCCGACCTTCCCTTTGCCGCTCCTACGGCGGAGCCCGAAGACGTAGAGGATGAAGATGACGAAGAATACGTTGACGACGACGATATGCTTGCCGTCGAGAACGAAGACCTGCCGTTCTAATTTGATTTTGATTTATTAAAAGCACGCTTTCGGGCGTGCTATTTTTTACTCTCAATTCGGAGCGTTCTTATATAAGCACTTACTCGTTCGAAGACGGAACACGAGAGGTAAGAAGTAATAGTGAATAGGTAATAGGTGTGGGCGGGATACCCGCACCCGATTGTATTAATGCGAGTATAAGTTACGTTTCGCTTCCGCGAGATTACGTCACAAGGCACTTTGCGCTATGCCCTCTTACGAGGGCTTTATGCGCCGAACCTTGCTCCTTTTCCCCCTTCTGCGAAAATTAGCGCCTGTTCTCAACAAAGTGCTATTACGTGTTGCCGTTGGCTTATTTTCGCAGTGGGGATGCCCCTGTGTCCGCTCGGAATGACAGAGAAAGTAAGTATACCTGCCAAAATGTCATTCAGAGGAGTTCGTAGAACGACGAAGAATCTCCGGGAACGGCACAATATTCCAACAAACGAGATTTTGGGATTACGCACGCACCATTTGCGTTTAACATAATTTTTTACTTAAAATCATATACTTTCGTATGTTTATAAACGAAGTCGTTGAAAAGTTTAAAATAGAAGACGTTGCGTGCGCTTTTTCCGTACTCGTTTTAGGGGAGGACTGCGTGCTTATCGAGGGCGTTAGAAGGCTGGTTTCGATAAAATCCGAAGAGATAAAAATCAAAGTCAAAAAGAAAACGATAGTCGTTTCTGGAGTGAATTTGAACGTAGTCGAAATCGGTGGCGGAAATCTCTATATAAAAGGGGAAATCGGAGGGATAACTTTTGAAAAATAAAAGGGAAAAACGCAGAGAAAAAAAGATAAAGAAAAATCCTTCCGCACATAAAAAAGAGGGGCGTAGAATATCTGAAAACAACGACTACAAAGAGAAAATACCTCCGTTTTCGTCCGTGTTTTTCGAGGTTGAAACCGTGTCCGTCGATTCCCTGCTTAACAAACTTTCGGCAGTCACGGTTGCGAGTGCTCCTATATACGCGAGCGGAAAACTATTGTTTTCCGTCCCGTCAAAAGACTGCGACAAGATTATTGCATTGTTGGAAGACTTGTGCTATAATTACAAAATAAAATGGATAAAAGGCGTTTTTGCGCGCGTTTTTTCAATTTTAAGGCGGGCGGGAATAATCGTCGGCACTGCAATATGTATCGCAGTCTTGACCGTTTATTCTTTCTTCGTCGTCGAAATCGACGGTGAGGGATTGTCCGCAGACGTGAGCGCGGTGTTGTCGGCGCACGGCATATCGGAAGGGAAGTTGCTTTTCTCTTTCGACGAGGACGGTTTGACGAAAGAATTGTCCGCCCTTGACGGAGTTGCGTTTGCGTCTATAGAGAGAGTCGGCACGCGCGTGCGCGTTCGAGTGTGCTACGAGCAAGACGAAACACCGCTTTTTGCGGACGGCGGAGAAGTCGTGTCGAAAGCGGATTCCGTGGTGACGAGGATAATCGTTTTCGGCGGCACGGCGGAAGTTGAAGTCGGGGACGCGGTCAAGGCGGGGGACTCCCTTATCGGCGGATACTATCTTCACGGAGAGGACAGGATTCCGACGACGGCGTCGGGAGAGGTGTACGGACAAAGGATTGTGACAAAAACTCGCTTTTTTGCGGATACTTATCTTGAAAGCGCAAAAGGGCGGGAAAAGAAATTCTCAAGAATAGGCTTTTTCGGCTCGCAACCCAAAGCGCCGAAATCCCCTTACGAGAATTACGAGTTGAGTTTTTCTCGGATAAAAAACGACAATCTTATTCCGTTCGTGATTTACGAATGGACGTATCGGGAAATAATAACCACCGAAAAAAGCAATTCTCTCACCGAAGACGAGATGAAAGACGCGGTATATTCTTCCCTTGTGGAAGAGATATCGGGGCGGATTCTGTCGAGAGAAGATAAAGCGGAAAGGACGGACGGCGGATACGTAGTGACTTCCACCGTCGTTACGGAGGGACGCATAGATAAATGAAAGTGACAAGAGAAAAGCATTTCGACGATTACGAATCTTTGTTTACGCTGTTCGGAGAACTGGACGGCAACGTTCAGCGTATAGAGGACGCCTTCAAGGTGAAGATATTCACGGGCAGTTCGGCGATGAAGATTTCGGGAGAGGACGAGGACGTCGCGGACGCGATTTCCGCAATCGACGCAATCCTGTCCTTGTCGAAGAAAGAATCCCTCACCACGCAACAGATTTGCATGATTATAGACATGGTGAAAGGCGGTCGGACGGCGTCTATCAACGACTTGCTCGGTACGGTGGCAATCACCTCGAAAGGCAAAGTGATACGCCCTAAGTCCCTCGGGCAAAAGGAATACGTGGACGCAATTCGCAAAAACAAAATCGTTTTCGGCGTCGGCCCCGCGGGGACGGGCAAGACTTATCTTGCGGTCGCGCTTGCTGTGTACGCGCTAAAAAATCACGATGTGGAGAGAATTATTCTCACTCGTCCCGCAGTCGAAGCGGGGGAGAAACTCGGATTTTTGCCCGGCGATCTTGCGGAGAAAGTGGATCCTTATCTTCGTCCCATATACGACGCGTTGCAGGATATGATGGGTGCGGACGGATATATGAAATATATCGAGAGAGGAAGTATCGAAATCGCACCGCTTGCTTATATGCGCGGGCGCACGTTGAGTAACAGTTTCATCATTCTCGACGAGGCGCAAAACACGACGAAGGAGCAAATGAAAATGTTCCTCACCCGTATGGGAGAGGGTAGCAAAATCGTGGTTACGGGGGATATAACTCAAATAGATTTACCCCGCCACGTGACGAGCGGTATGAAAGACGCGATAGAGGTTTTGTCCGACGTTAAGGACATACAAGTCGTGCATCTTGGATACCGCGACGTAGTCCGTCACGAACTCGTTTCTCGCATAATCAAGGCGTACGAGGTGGCGGAAGAAAGACGAAAGAATAATACCGACGGAAATTCCGAATCGGAGGAAAATAATGATTGACGACATCAAAGACCTGACTTCGCGTCAGAAAGCAAAAAAAGAGAAACAACGCGCCGTGCTTTCCGCATTCGGCAAGACGTTGCCTTTCAGCATAATCGCGGTTGCGGGTATGTGCCTATATTCGATATTTATGACGGGAGATTTTCTCGGTGCGTTCGCCCCTGAAAACGGACTTGAAACCGCGGGACGTTTCTGCACGATAGGGCTTATTTATCTCGCACTGTTTTTCGTGACTTATCCGTACTCGGCAAACGGCAAATTCGCGGTCAGAAATTTCACTCTCATCACGACGATGGTTTTGATTTCCTATATCGTCAGCATTACTACGGTGAGATTTTTGAGCGTTTACGTCATGCCTATCGCTCTTGCGACGCTTATTATTCTCGAACTCATCGACAGAAGAACGGCGCTTGCATCGACGGCGGTGTTGTGTTTGCTGCTTCTCGTGTCCTACGTTTTCACGAATCAAACTTCCGCAGACGCATATGCGCTCGACCTTGTCATCACGTCCATAATCGCAAACGCATTCGGTGCGGTGTCCATGTGCTATTTCGTGAACAAGCACTTCACAAGACTTAAATTCTTGCTCGTCGCACTTGCAAGCGCGGCGGTCGTCATCCCTCTCGTTATCGCGTGCACGATTACCGAGGGCAACTTCACCATGGATATCCTTTTCAACACGCTTTGGGCGTACGGCTCGCAGATTGCGTCCGTATTCGTGTTTATGCCACTCGTCGCGATATTCGAGGGCGTGTTCAACATTGCGGACGACTTCAGATTGAACGAACTCACCAATCTCGACCATCCTTTGCTTAAACGCCTTGCAAGCGAAGCCCCGGGCACTTTTAATCATTCGCTCGTCGTCGGAAACCTTTCGGAAGCATGCGCGGAAGCAATAGGGGAAAATCCGCACCTTGCTCGTTGCGCGGCGTACTATCACGATATCGGCAAGTTGAAAGCACCTATCTATTTCTCCGAAAACCAATCTACGTACAATCCTCACGACGAACTCATTCCCGAGGTCAGCGTGAGTATGATTACGTCCCATACTTTGTTCGGTGAAATCCTTGCAAAGCAATATCACCTTCCCCCCGAAATCGTCGCGATATGCAGAGAACACCACGGCACCGCGCCCGTCGGATATTTCTATCGCAAGGCGTTGTCCTTGACGGAGGAGGGCGATTTGGCGTCCACTAATTACGCGTATTCGGGCCCTAAACCTCAAACGAAAGTTTCGGCAATCGTCATGATAGCGGATACGGTCGAGGCGGCGTGCAGAGCGTATATGCCCGACAATAAGGATGAATTCGTCGCAAGAATATCCAAACTCATCGACGAAAAACTCAATCTCGGACAATTCGACGAATGTCCTATCACCATGAACGATTTGAGCGTCATCAAAAACACGATAGTGGAAGTGCTCCCCAGTATTCACCACAGCAGAGTTTCTTACGAGAAGAAGAGATGATAAGATTAAACGGAGTCAAATTCAAAGAAAAACGACTGATGAAAGCGGTCGAAAAGGCGGTTTTCGAAAGGCTTAACCAAGAAAACTTTTTCGTGACGGATATAGACGTCGTTGACGAGGAAACCATAAGGACTTTCAACCGCGAACAAAGAGGAGTGGATTCGGTCACGGACGTGTTGAGTTTTCCGTACTTTGAAAAGATGACGCTCCCTAAAAGCATAGACGACTTTTCGGATGACGACTTCGACGGAAACAAAGTTATGCTCGGCAGTCTTATGATATGCAGAAAACGCGCTGTAGAACAGTCGATCGAATACGGTCACTCGTACGAAAGAGAAATAGGATTTCTCACTTGCCACGGACTTTTGCACTTACTCGGATTCGACCATGTGGAAAAGGCGGACGAAGAAATTATGATGCCGCTACAAAAGGAAATTATGAATAGTGTGCACTTATACAGATAAAAGATATGAAATCAGGATTTATATGCATCACAGGGCTTGCAAACGCGGGCAAATCAACACTCATCAACACTCTCGTCGGGGAGAAAGTCGCCATAGTTTCTTGGCGTCCGCAAACCACGAGAAATAAGATCCTCGGAATCGTCAACGGCGAAAAGAACGGGGAAGAATATCAAATGGTTTTTATCGACACTCCGGGGATTCACGAAACGAGAAACCATCTCGGAGAATATATGATGAAATCCGTCGAAGCGGGAATGAAAGACGTGGACGGCATTTTGTACGTCATAGACGCCGCAAAGGGTATTCAGAAAGAAGATTACGAGTTTTTGGAGAAAAACGCGGAAAGAGATAACCTCGTCGTCATTCTCAACAAGGAAGACTCGGTGACCAAACAAACCATGCTCGACTGTTTGCAAAAACTCACGGCATTCCCGTTTATAAAGGCGGTCGTCCCCGCATCCGCGAAAAAGAACAGAAACTTGGAGCCGATTATCGATGAGTTGTTCGATATGCTCCCCGAGGGAGAGAGATTTTTCCCCGAAGATATGTTCACGGACAGTTCCATGAGATTTATGGCGGCGGAAATCATTCGCGAAAAGGCACTTTATCTTCTCGATAAGGAAATCCCTTACGGAATCGGCGTGTATATCAACAAGTTCGAGTTGAGAGAGGATAAGCCTATATACGACATAGACGCGGATATAGTCGTCGAAAGAGCGTCACACAAAGCGATTGTAATCGGAAAGGGTGGCAATACTCTCAAAGAAATCGCAAGCGGCGCAAGAAAAGACCTCGAAGACCTTACGGGCGAAAAAGTGTTCCTCACTTTGTACGTGAAAGTCAAAGCGGATTGGAGAAACAGCGACTATCTTATGCGCGAACTCGGTTACGACGTGAAGGACCTCAAAAAGTAATGGAAGCAAAAAAAGTTACCGCTATCGTCACTCGCGCGGTGCGTTATCGCGAAACGGATATGATTTTGACTCTCGTATCTCTCGAAGAGGGAAAAATCACCGCCACCGCAAGAGGATGCCTTAAACCCAAAGCGAAACTGCGCTATGCGGCGGAGCCTTTGAATTTCGGGGAATATATGCTTGCGGGTAAAGACGGCAGATACGTCGTCGCGGATTGTTCGCAGATAGACGCTTTCAGTCCTATCGTGCTCGACATAGGGAAGTACTATGCGGCGGCGTACGTGCTCGACGCGCTTAACAAACTGTCCCCCGAAAGTCAGCCCAAAATCTTCTTGCACGCGATAGAAATTCTCAAAGGAATGGCGTACGAAGACTTGGCGGCGGAGGACGGAATAACAAGATTTCTTCTTCACGCGCTTGCCGACAACGGTTACAACCTCGACTTCACGACGTGCAACTCCTGCAAATGCGTTCTCGACGGGGACTGCGCTTTCTCCGAAAAGGACGGGATAGTTTGCCCGCACTGTTCAGGGCAGGACGGAGTGGTTATAGACAAAATTACGAGAGGATATCTCGCGGGTGAAAACGCGGATATTCCCTCAACGCTAAAAACAAATGCAAATCTCGTTTTGAGCGACGCGGCGTACTCGCTACTCGGTCTTAAAACGAGCAAACACTATTTTACGGAGCAAATATGAAAAAAATCGCAACACTCGTCATCGCAACGCTACTCACGTTATGTTTCGTTTTCGGGCTGACCGCCTGCAATAAGGACAAGGACGCCCCGACCAATCTTCTGGATATCTACAAAGATAATTCGTCGGTCGGTGAGTTTACGACTTACGAAACCGTTATATCCGCGCTTCCCGAGGGCTGGGAACTTTACGCACCCGGAAAGTCGAGCAACGCATACAAAAATTCGGATAGCGGTTATCTCGACTCGATCGACGCTTTCGTGCTCAAAAAGACCATCGGCGACAACACCTTGCTCACCGTTATGAAATTCGGCGCAAGCGACGTCATGTTCCCTGAAAACCTTGCAATCAACGCTTTGAGAGTGAAAAACGGCGTCATAGTCGTCAAGGACGTCAACGGGGACGTATCCGTTTTCGATACGAACGGCAGAATAATCATCGCAAGAGGAGTGATTTCGGGACTTGGCAGCAGCGATACTATAGATAAAGCGGTCAACGTTTTGTCCGAAGACCTCATCGCAGTCAATCCCAATTTCGACAAAAACGCAACTTCGAACAAAAGTTATACGACGATTTATCGCATTTCTACGGGTAGACCCGTCGTAAGAATCAAAAACGCGGGTGCGGACGTCACGAAACTTGCGGGATTCGACAAGGATTACGTCGTCGCGACGGATACGACCGAAGATAGCACGGACGTGTCAAGAATATTCAAAATCCCGACCTCCGCAAACGAAGTCGTCAACTACGACGGCACCGAATACGGCTCCTATTACGACAACGGCGAAGATGAGTATTACAACGAAATCACCTATATGGGAAACGGCAAATTCTTCATTCACGAAGACTGGCTCGTCGATAGAGAAGAAGACGAAAACGCCGATTTCACTTATTTCTACAACGGCGACTACTATATGGTCTATCGCTATATATACGACGCAAATTCGGATTCGAGAAAGGCGTTCGAGGCGGACTATTACTTCCTCAACCTGTCCAATAAATATTACGGCTCCGAGCGCACGGGGATTTCTGCAAGCGCGATACTCAAAGACGGATATTACTATGCGACCTATTGCATAATCGTGGATTCCAACAAAAACGGATATTACGACCAATTCATCCTCGACGAGAAGTTCAATATCGTTTGCTCCCTTTCGGGCAATCTCGGCATAAGCGGCTCGAATAAAGAGGAAGCGGACGACGTTTCCTATTTCGACCTTGCATTGTCTTTCGTGGACGGAGTGGGCGTCGTGCCCCTTCCTACCAGCGGACTTCGCGCGGTTGACGCAAACGGCAACGTCATATTCGAAGACAAATCAATCAGCGTAAATTCCGCGGCGTACAATCAAGGGATGATAGTCGCGTCCGCCACCAACGCAAGCGGGGACGTCGTTTACGGCGCATACACCGCGGACGGCGAAAGAGTTGCGGATTTCAAGTATTCGAGCATAACTCCCTTCCTCGGATATTATACGATCGCGACCCTCAACGGCACCGAAGTCCTTCTTTCAAAGGACGGAAAGGTCGTGGAAGCGATGAGCGACAATTCCAAGCCCTTTGCGGATATGGCGAAAACAACCTCTAAAACCAGCATTTACAAGTTGGGTTGCTATATGTTCACCGAAACGAGGGACGGCGTTTCCTATTTCGGCATCAAAAACTTCAACGCAAACGTCGAGAAAAACGTCATAATGGAAGCGAATATGCTGAAAGGCAGTTTGCTTTACGCGCCCGACGGTAGTCCCACGGACGTGTTCGTGTTTGCGAAATACTCTGAAAACGACACCTTTGCGGTGTACAAACTGAAATGACGGAAATCGTGAAAGCGCGGGACGGAATAGACCGTGCGGCTGAAATCATCAAAAACGGCGACTTGGTCGTGTTTCCCACCGAAACCGTATACGGACTCGGTGCGGACGCTTTCAACGCTGACGCGGTGAAAAAAATCTTCGTCGCGAAGGGCAGACCGCAGGATAACCCGCTTATCGTGCATATCTCTTCAACCGATCAAGTGGCGGAAATCGCGTCCGAAATCCCGGATACGTTCTATAAAATCGCGGAAAAATATATGCCGGGACCTATCTCCGTCATCCTAAAAAAGAGCGATAAGATACCTTATATCGTGACCGCAGGGGGAGAAACCGTCGCAATCAGGATGCCGATGAATCCCTATACTCGCGAACTTATTTCGAAAAGCGCACCCCTTGCCGCACCGTCCGCAAACAAGAGTAAACACGTTTCGCCTACGACGGCAGAGCACGTCTACGACGATTTGAACGGGGAAGTTGAACTCATTCTCGACGACGGTCCTTGCTCGGTCGGGATTGAAAGCACGGTTTTCGATTTGACGACGGATACGCCCACCATTTTGCGTCCCGGTGCGATAACCGCCGAAATGCTTTCTGAAATCGTGGGCGACGTGTCCGAAAACGGCAAAGTCATAAAAATTGCGAAGTCGCCGGGGATGAAGTATACGCACTATGCTCCAAAAGTCGAAACCGTCGTCGCGGAAAACGTCGACCACGCCGTCGCGGAATACGACAAGAGCGTAGGCGAGGGGAAGAATCCCGTCCTCGTGTTTAGGGACGTATATCGCGACAAGACGGGGGATAGAAATATAATCGACCTCGGAATCACCGCGGACGACTACGCGCGCAATATCTATTCCGCGTTGAGAAAAGCGGAGAATATTTACGACAAAATCATCGTGGAAGAATTGCACGGAAACGGCATGGAATTTTCCGTAATGAACAGGGTGCTGAAAGCCGCGTCGAACGTTATCGTGTAGTATGAAAATAACTTTCGTGTGCGTAGGGAATATGTGCAGAAGTCCTCTTCTCGAAAGACTTTTCGAAGTTTACGTGCAGGAGAACGACTTCGAGTGCGAAGTCGCAAGCGCGGGACTCATGAACCATTTGAAACCCATGTCCGAAAACTCGGTCGCGGTTTTGAAAGAAAGGGGAATCGAGCCGAAAGCGCACCTGTCCGCACTTATATCTAAATCTCTCGTAGACGACAGCGATTTGATAATCGCGATGACGGACAGAATCCGCGACAAAGTCGTTGAAAAATTCGATTGCGCGGACAAAACTTTTTCTTTATCCGACGAAAGATTATTGGGATACGAAGTCGACGACCCTTACGGATTCGATATGGACGTTTATCGCAAAGTCGGGGAGGACCTCGCGCGCGCGTGTCCTTATATAATGAACCTCGCAAAAGAAATGCAAAAGCAATAACGACGCAATTCGACGGTTAAACGGCACTATTCGACCGCTTAAAGCGTCGAATTTGTTTATAAGCCGTTCAAAAGTTCTTTGAAAATCTTGATATGCACCTCTTCGTCGAGGATTATTCTTTCAAGCAACAATTTGACGCTTTCTTGGGAAAGGTTGAGGATGGTCCTTTCGTAGTTTAGAATCGCCGTTTCTTCCGCCATGATATTTTGTTCGAGGAATTTTCGCTTGTCGAGGGTGTAGTTGACGAAACTTCCGTTCCAGTACGTGCGTCCGCCGACAATCGGATATCCGCCCAGACGATAGATGCACTCGCCGAGGAGTTCGAAGTGTTTCATTTCGGTTATCGCGATTCCGATGAGAGCGGACGCCAATTCGTCGTTTTCGGTTATGAATCGTTGAAAGGAATAAGTCATGATTGCCGTCGCTTCTCCCGACGGGCCGCCGTACGAGGGCATGAGAAGTTTACTGTCGGGGATATTCTTTTCGACGACGATTTCGGGATAGGGCAGTTCGCTGCCGTAAATTTTCTGCATATTCGCCTCCTCGTCCAGTATATTCGACTGCCGGCGGAAAGGTGAAAAAATCACGGATTTAAACAATTTATTGTTTTTGCTTGCCAAATCGCTCTTACTATGCTAAAATCACATAGTAAATTTTTTGGAGGTAAAAAATGCTTAATTCGTTTTTCTACAGCGTATTGGCGGCGTCGTCCTTCGTCGGCGACAATCCCGGCGGTTCTATACCCAAGGACGTCAGAGATGCTGTCACAATGGCATTTATGATATTGATGATGATCGCGTCAATCGCAATGATCGTCATCGTTTTGATGCAAAAAGGAACTCAAGACAACGTCGGAGTCATCACCGGTGCATCCGATACGTATTATGGCAAGAATAAGGCGAAAGGCAAAGAAGGCATATTGAAAAAAGTGACGTTTGCACTCTTTGCGTTCATCATCGTCTGCGCCGTAATCGCATTCGTGGTCGCAACCATAGCGTAACTGAAATCAGCAGACGGCTCCGATTCAATATTCAATCGGAGCCGTTTTTTTATATTCGTGCTCGACTGTCGAAAATCAAGGAATTATGAAACTTATTGCCGAAAACAGAAAAGCGTATCACGACTATTTCGTCGAAGATACTTATGAAGCAGGGATAGTCCTCGTCGGTTGCGAGGTCAAATCCGTGCGTCTTGGCGCGGTCAATCTCCGCGACAGTTTCGCCGTAATCAAAAACGGCGAGGTTTTCGTAGTGGGTATGCATATCGCTCCTTACAAAATGGGCAGTTACTATAACGCGGATTCAAAACGCAACAGAAAACTTTTGCTCAACAAAAGCGAAATAAGAAAACTCAAAGCAAAGGTCGAACAAAAAGGATATACCCTCGTCCCTCTCAAAGTCTACTTCAAAGACGCTCTCGTCAAGGTGGAAATCGGTGTTTGCAAAGGCAAGGAACTTCACGACAAACGCGAATCCATAAAGAGAAGGGAAGAGGATAGAAAAATCGACCGCATAAAAAAAGAATACAATTTTAAATAGTCGAAAGACAAGAGGTAAATATGAAACACATCGATACCATTTGCGTGCAAGGCGGCTACACTCCGTCTAACGGAGAGCCCAGACAAATCCCCATCGTGCAAAGCACGACGTTCAAGTACGATTCGAGCCCCGAAATGGCAAAACTCTTCGACCTCGAAGCGTCGGGATATTTCTATACCAGACTTCAAAACCCCACCAACGATTACGTCGCGAAGAAACTCACCGAACTCGAAGGCGGTACGGCGGGAATGCTCACGAGTTCGGGTCAGGCGGCAAACTTCTACGCTGTGTTCAACGTTGCGAACAATGGCGACCACGTCGTGGCAAGTTCGGCAATCTACGGCGGAACTTACAACCTCTTTGCAGTCACCATGAAGAAAATGGGTATCGACTTCACTTTCGTCGCACCCGATTGCACCGAAGAAGAACTTAACGCTGCGTTCCGTCCCAACACCAAAGCGTTGTTTGGCGAAACCATCGCAAATCCCGCACTCGCGGTTCTCGATATCGAAAAATTCGCAAACGCGGCGCATCGTCACGGCGTGCCGTTCATCATCGACAACACCTTTGCAACTCCCGTCAATTGCCGTCCTATAGAGTGGGGCGCGGATATCGTCACCCATTCGACCACTAAATATATCGACGGTCACGGAGCGTGCGTAGGCGGTGCAATAATCGACGCTGGCAAATTCGACTGGATGGCGCATAAGGATAAATTCCCCGGGCTCACCACTCCCGACGACAGTTATCACGGAATCACGTACGCGGAAAAATTCGGCAAAGAGGGCGCGTTTATCACCAAATGCACCGCGCAACTCATGAGAGATTTCGGCTCCATACAATCTCCGCAACACGCTTTCTATCTCAATCTCGGACTTGAAAGTTTGCACGTCAGAATGCAACGTCACACCGAAAACGGTCAAACCGTCGCGAAATGGCTCGCAAACGACTCTCGTATCGCATGGGTGGTCTATCCCGGACTCGAAGGGGATAAGTATCACAAAGAAGCGGTCAAGTATTGCCCTAACGGCACTTGCGGTGTCGTCAGTTTCGGCGTCAAAGGCGGAAGAGCGGCGGCTGAAAAATTCATGGCGAATCTCAAACTCATCGCAATCGAAACCCACGTTGCGGACGCGCGCAGTTGCTGTTTGCACCCCGCAAGCGCGACTCACCGTCAAATGAACGACGAGGAACTCAAAGCGGCGGGCATTTCTCCCGACCTCATCCGTTTGAGTTGCGGTCTTGAAAACTCCGCCGACCTTATCGCAGATATAGAACAAGCACTCGAAAATATTTAAGGAGTAGATATGCCCATTATCATCCCGAAAGATTTGCCCGCGCACGACGTGCTTACAGGCGAAAAGATTTTCGTCATGGACAGCGCGCGTGCAGTCGAGCAGGATATACGCCCGATTGAAATTGCAATTCTCAATTTGATGCCTACGAAAGAAGTCACCGAAACGCAACTTATTCGCTTGCTTTCAAACACTCCGTTGCAGGTCAATATCACGTTGATTAATACCGCAAGTTATCGCTCGACTCATGCGTCCGACGACCATATGAGTAGGTTTTATTGCACGCTTAAACAGGCGAAAAACAAAAAATTCGACGGGATGATAGTCACGGGCGCACCCGTTGAAACCATTCCTTTCGAGGAAGTCAAGTATTGGAAGGAACTCACCGAGGTTATCGATTTTGCAAAGCAAAACGTGACCAGCACCATTTACATTTGCTGGGGTGCGCAAGCGTCGCTTTATTATCAATTCGGCATCGGCAAGCAGGATTTGCCCGAAAAAATGTTCGGCGTATTCGGCACGAAAGCAGTCGTCGAAAACGATTTGCTGCTTAAAGGCATGGACGATACGTTCTATATTCCTCACTCCCGCCATACGAGAGTGGACGAGGACGCTCTTTATAAGTGCAAGGACGTCAAAGTGCTCGCCGTGTCCGACGAGGCGGGCGTTTGTATCGCGAAAACTCACGACAATAAATCCTTCTTCTTCACGGGGCACGCGGAGTACGACAGAGAAACTCTCCTCGGCGAATATTTGAGGGATTTGAATAAGGGGATGGATATAAATCCGCCCAAACATTACTTCTCGGATATAGAAAAGAGGATAGTGGATATGAAGTGGAAATCCACCGCGAATCTTCTTTTCTACAACTGGCTCAACTACTACGTGTATCAGGTCACGCCGTACGTGCTCTGACGAGGTGAATTATGACAAGCGGAAAAGAACTTATCGACATTTTGCTCGACGAAAACAACCAAAACCAAGAACCTATTTTCATTTTCGATGAAAACGGCAGAGAATACGAATGCGACCAAGTCGCAATTATCCCTCTCGACGACGAGATATACGTCATCCTGAAACCTATCGACGAAATCGACGGCGTTGCGGACGACGAAGTCATAGTTTTCCACCTTGTCGTGCCTAACGACAACGAGGACGAGGCTATGCTCGTGCTCGAAACCGACGAGGAAACTGCTATGGAAGTGTTCGAACAATATAATAAACTGCTCGACGAGGCAGGAATCGACTAAAAAACACTTGCATAGAAATCATCTTTGTGATATATTATCACTTGCGCCGGTGTGGTGAAACTGGCAGACGCGCTGGACTCAAAATCCTGTGGACTAATCATCCGTGTCGGTTCGAGTCCGACCACCGGCACCAAACGAGGAAACAACCTTGCGTAACCCGTAGGGTTGTTTTTTCATATCTCGTCCCTTTGCTTGCAAAAGGGGACGAAGATGTGAAAAAACAAACGAACGCGACAGCGTGGGCGCAAGGTTGCTTCCGAGTGCCAGTAGGTGGAATGAGCAACGGAGTTGCGAAATACCACCACGTTGCTTATGCGTCGAAGCCGTCGGCGATTTTTTGAGAAAATCGTTCTGACGGCACTAGCAACGCAACTTCTCCGCAACGAAAATTTTTTGCTACAATTCAAATATAATCTATAACTCAAGTCAGTATTTCGCAAAATTTTCGTTTTGGTGGAATAAGGTGCCGTTCCCGGAGATTCTTCGTCGTGCTCAGCGCTCCTCTGAATGACAAGCAGGTGTTAGCGTTCAGTTTATTTGGAGCGTGCTATATAAGCACTCTCTCGTTCGAAGACGGAACACGAGGCGCGACGCGCCGAGAACTTCGAGTGTTGAGCGAAGTCGTATAAGTACAAGCGACTGCGTGCATTGGGTTCGCGTAGCGGGCACGCACAAAGCGCAGTGGCATAACGAGGAACGTTACTTAACGCGAAACCGAGTGTTGTCCCCCGCGCAAGCGGTCGTCGTGGGTCCCTTTAGGGGGAACGGCGATAGGGTAAACACGTGAGGAAAGGGGAGATATAGATTAGGATACAAGCACTACACTATATTTCGCTTTCAACGAAAGCGACGACGGAATGTTTCCGCGAGATTTTCACGTTACATTTTCTATGGCAGGATTTTTTAATTCTTAAAACGCGAATAGAGATAAAACCAATCAAAAAAAACTCGGAAATTGTTCCGAGTTTTTTTGTAGAATCAATTAGTAGTGGTTTAGTACAGCACGAGGTCGCAGGCGCCGACGGCGATTGCGAGGGAGCCGAAGATATAGTAGCAAACACCGCTCTCCGCGCTTGCGATTTCGGGGACGTAGAGCAGGGCGATGAGGATGCCGACTATCATTGCCATAACCGCAAGAATAATATCTATGACCATAAGGCTTTTGCCTCTGGGGTGGATGATGAAGCGGATAAGGATTGCGAGTGCATATGCGGCGATGAGTGCGCCGAGGAGCACGATAAACCACTTGACGACGTCGGATTTGAACACGAGTAGCAATATTCCCGCGACCATAAGCAGAATACCGAACAAGAAGTAGATGATGACTTCATTCGCGACTTTTCCGCCTGCAATCAGTTTTTTAAAGTTGCTGACGGCAAGGAAGAAACCTGCCACGACGAAGAATACTGCCGCCACCGTCACAGCCATATCGGGCACCGCTCTTTTGGTGACTACGAGAAGGATACCGACGAATGCGAGGATAGCGCCGAAAAGTCTGACCGCCATGTTTGAGAGAGGAGATCTTTTTGCGGATGCGGTTGCCGAACCGCCTGTTGTTGCTTTAACGGCTTTTTTTGCCATAAGTTGCCTCCAAAATATTTTATTTCGCAACGGATGCGAATAATTTCGATATAAGAACAGCGAGGTTCTTTACGTAGAATATTGTAGCACAAGCCGTTTGAAATTCAATAGTTTTGAAAATATTTGATTAAATTAAATAGAAAAACGCCGCCACGATTGCGACGGCGAAATTGTTTACAAATTGATTTTGATATAGTTAATTCCGCTGTGGTTGACGATTGAGAAAGAAAACGTTGCCTCAACTTTGCACTTGTCGTTCGTTTCAAGAATTGCGGTTTTGTTTTCCGCGTCCGTGGTCACGGTGAAATATCCGCTGTTTTCGTAGAAACTCGTTACGTCGTCGAAAGTCGCCGAGATTGAGATTTCCGCACCTTCTGGGATATATGCGTGCGCGCTGAAATACGTCGGGTCTGAAACAAGGTGAAGAGGGAAGAGAATTGCGGTTGCGTTTTCAGTGTTTTTTGCATCCTTGTATACTTTTGCGATAAGCGGAGTTGCAAGTACGGTCACTTTTCGATTGAAATCTATCGGCTTGAAATAGAAATAATCCGTCGTGCCGTTTTCATTCGCTTTCGAGAAGACGTTGTCCGTCAAATCATATGAAAAACCTCGTGCCACGGCGTCTTCGCGCACCTTGCTTATGAAGTCGTAAAAACTTTTTTCGCGAGTGTAAATAATCTTTCCCGTATCTCCGAAAGCCTCTTCGACGCCTACACGGCATTTGACGTTTGCGGTGAGCGCGACGTCGGAGCCGAAAGCGGTCAGGGAAAACGAAGACGCTTTGTACGTGTCCGACGGGATGAGGGAGAAATAGAAATAAAAGGAGAGCGTCACGATTGCGAGTATCAATACCGCGACGACGGGGAGTGTGATAGCAAGATAGAGTTTCTTCTTTTTTTTGCTTTGTCCCGCCGACGTCTCGACGATTTCGTCCACGACTTTTTCGTTGACGGGAGCGTCGTTTTCCCCTGTGACGAGGTCTGCAATTGGAATATTCAATTCTTTGCCGAGGGCGGGGAGAATTTCGACGCCGGGGAAACTATAACCGTTTTCCCATTTCGAAACCGCCTTGCCCGTAACGCCGAGTTTTTCTCCGAGTTGATTTTGGGTAAGCCCGAGATTTTTTCTTGCGTCGGCAATCATTTTGCCCGTGTTTTGCAAATTCATATTTCACCTCCGATTGAGAAAATTATAACCCCGAAATCGCAATCTGTAAATCCACCGACGGTAGAACGGGTGAATTCATCCGATTTTCTATGAAAATTTACGGGTTGGGATAAGCCGTTATTGCTTTATGCGCGCATACGTGTTATAATGGTTTCAATATATTAAAGAGGGATATTATGCCTAAAGAAAAGGATATCTTCATTTCGTATTCGAAGGCGAATAAAGAAAAGGTTTCGTCTATCGTCAACAAAATCACGGCGCAAGGCGTTACGTGCTGGTTCCAACTCAACGACAGCAAGCAGGAGTTTGCGGCGGAGATTTCGCACGGAATAAAGAATTGCGGTGCGTTCGTGGTGTTTTTATCCGAAGCGAGCGTGCGTTCGATGTATGTCAAAAGCGAAATCGCGATTGCGTTTAAGCACTACAACAAGGTGAAAGATTACAAAATTTTGCCCGTTTTCATAGAGAACGTCGAAGAGTGCGACGAACTCGACAGCCTCGATATGTTTCTCGGGATGTTCAACGAATTGTTCGAAAAGGATTTCGAAGACGAAGACGCACTGATCGACAAGATTTTAGACCAACTCGACATAGTGCCCGACGTGGATGCGGACAGCATTTATTCTGCGGAAACGGACGAGGAAACACGTCGTCTTGCCATTCAAAACGCTTTCTACAACCGCTATGCAAGCGAATTTATAGACGAGGCGTTCGAAAATCTATCCGACGTTTGCGCCCTTGACGTAGGCTGCTCGGACGGTGCGAATACGATTTTAAGGCTTGGAGAAAAGGATTGCGCGCATATCTTGGGCGTCGATAAGGACGAAAAGAAAATCGCAAGAGCAAACGAAGTCTACGGCGACGAAAGGATGACTTTCCTTTATGCTGATATCACGGCGGATAGTTTTAGCGAAGTCCTCGACGATTATCTTAAATCGGTGGGCAGAGAAGCGTTTGATTTCATACACGTATCCGCGGTTTTCCTGCATATCAAAAATCAGTCTACCGTGTTGAAAATCTTACGCGAGCATTTGTCGGATAACGGCGTGCTGTTTATCGTGGACGAGGACGACGGACTCAACGTCGTCTATCCTAACTCGGAATTTTTCGACGATTGTTTCTACATATGGTCGAAATCCCTTGAATCGGGCGACCGCGCTATGGGCAGAAAACTTCCGTCCTTGCTGAAGGGCGCAGGATTTTCAAACATCGATATAAACCGCTCGACGATAGCCTCAACCGACTTCGGCGGAGAGATGAGAGAGGTGCTTTGGGATTTATATTTCAATCCTTATCTTTGGGCTGTGCCCACGGCGGACTATTTTTCCGAGAAACGCGCGTTTCAAAAGATTGCGCCTTACACCGCGCAACACGACGAAAACAAGCGCAGATATATGGACGGAGAGATTTTCATAATGCTCGGCGTCCTGTTTATAACCGCTAAAAAGTGACGAAAACACGGTTTATCCGACGAAACGGCATCGTAATCCGTCGTTTTGCGTGTTGACAACGGATAAGTCCGAGTTTATAATTATATAGTAATCATAATTTGGAGGCAAACTCATGGCGAAAAACAGACAACAATGCGCCGAAACTTTTTCTCGTATGCTTCAGTGCGCGACCGTGACTGAAAGCGGAGCGAAGTATTTCGACGAATTTCAAGAAGTCCTCAAAGCGGAATTTCCTCTCGTATTCAAAAACCTCGAAGTGCATTTTCCCGCACGCGAAATCAAGGGTATAGTTGACGACGAGGGCAAGAAAGTCGATCCCGCAAAGGACGTCGAATCCCGCGCGATTCTTCTCAAATGGAAAGGCAAAGCGTCTTCCCGTCCCATAGTGCTTATGGCGCACCAAGACGTCGTCCCCGCAGTGGGCGGAGATTGGAAATACGAACCGTTCTCGGGTACGATAGCGGAAGATTGCGTTTGGGGCAGAGGCGCGATGGATTGCAAAAACACTCTCTTTATCACCATTAACGCGGTGGAAGAACTTCTCGAAAGCGGATTCGTCCCCGAACAAGACGTCTATCTTTCTTATTCGGATAACGAAGAAACAGGCGGTCCCGGCGCGGCGTATGCGGTCGAATGGTTCAAGCAACACGACGTGCATCCCGCAGTTGCAATCGACGAGGGCGGTGCAATCGTAGAAGAGGCGTTCCCCGGAATGACCAAACCGTTTGCAATGGTCGGCATAGTAGAAAAAGGATATTGCGATATCAAATTTATCGCAAGAAGCAAGGGCGGACACAGTTCTTCTCCTCCGAAGAATACTCCTATCGCAAGACTTTCCGCATTCGTGAACTATTGCGAAACCCACAACGTATTTAAGCAACAAATGACCGCTCCCGCACTCGCAATGCTGAACGGCATGTCTTCGGGACTTACGGGCGCACTCCGTTTCATCACGAAACACGCAAAGGCGTTGTCTCCCGTCATCGTAGCGGGACTTCCCAAAGTCACTCCTTTCGGACGCGCACTTCTCGGCACGACCATGACTTTCACCATGTCCGAAGGCTCATCCGCGCCTAACGTCATTCCCGAAACCGCATGGGTAGTCGCAAACTTGCGTCTTGCACCCGGCGACACCAGCGAATATGCAATCAACAAGGTCAAAGCGATAGCGGAGAAGTACGATATCGAAACCGAAGTGCTTATGGCACGTGAACACAGCGCGGTCGTGGACACCGAATCCGAGGGCTACAAACTTTACACCGAAACCCTCGCGCGCTTGTTCCCCGATATCGGTATTTCGCCTTATCTTATGTTCGGCGGCACGGACTGCAGACGTATGCAAAAGATAGTGCCTTGCGCAATCCGTTGCACTCCTTGCAGACTGAGCCCGCAACAACTCGCGTCCATGCACGCGTCCAACGAGAATATCGGAATCGTATCCCTTGTGGAAGGCACGGTGTTCTTCAAAGAGTTCATCAAAAACTTCAAATAAGCAAATATGAAAAGTCAATCCCGCGGGGTTGACTTTTTTTATATATAAATCTATAATCTTAATATAGATTTAACATGGAGATGAAATATGAGCAGTATTTGGCACGACGTAGATCCGTCCCGTATCACTCCGACGGATTTTCTGGCTGTAATCGAAATTTCAAAGGGCGGAAAGAATAAGTACGAACTCGACAAGGAAACCGGCGTACTCATTCTCGATCGCGTTCTTCACACTTCCACTCACTATCCCGCGAACTACGGATTTATCCCTCGCACGTACTCGGACGACAATGACCCGCTCGACGTCCTCGTGCTTTGTTCTGAGGCTATCGTTCCTATGGCAATGGTGCGTTGCTATCCCATTGGCGTCATCATGATGCAGGACGGCGGAGATATGGACTACAAAATCGTTGCGATTCCGTTCAGCGACCCCAACTGGAACATCTACAAGAATATCGAGGAACTTCCTCCGCACATTATGCAGGAGATGTCCCACTTCTTCAGAGTGTATAAGCAACTCGAAGAAAAGCAAACCACCGTATTTCAGGTGAAAGACCGTGCTTTTGCGGAATTGATAATCAAGGACAACATTCATCAATATCGCAAAAAATTCAACGTCAAGTAATATACGAACGAAAATAAAGTCGGAGAGGATTTTATGTACGATATAATCATCATCGGAGGCGGAATTGTCGGAACTGCAGTGCTCGATAGGCTTGCAAGATACGACAAATCCGTTTTGTTGTTAGAAAGCGCGGACGACGTCGCGTTCGGAGCGACGCGCGCAAACAGCGGAATCGTCCACGCAGGTTACGATTGCGATCCCGGTACGCTCAAAGCACGCTTTAACGTCCGCGGAAACGCTCTCACGTGGAAACTCGTCGAGGAACTCGACATCCCCGCAAAAAAGTGCGGCTCTTTGGTCGTCGCACCGAAAGAGGGGTTGGATGGATTGAAAAAACTATACGACAAAGGCGTCGCAAACGGCGTCAAGGTCGAAATCTTCAACCGCGAACAAACCGTCGCGTTCGAGCCTAACGTGTCGGACAATATCGAATACTCGCTCTATGCACCCGAGGCGGGTATAATTTCCCCGTATCAATTTGCAATAGCGCTTGCGGACAGAGGTATACTAAACGGCGGAGAAATCAAGACAGAGGCGGAAGTCGTCGCACTTTCTCGCGAAAATAATTCTTGGAAAGTTGAAACAACGAAGGGTACGTACTTTGCAAAGCACGTCGTAAATTGCGCGGGCGCAAACGGCGCACAAATCGCGGATATGGCGGGCGCGGAGCATTACGACACCGAATATCGCAGAGGGGACTATTTCGTCCTTGACAATGCTGAAAACAAAAACGTCAACACCGTTATATTCCCGTTGCCCACGGCGGCAGGAAAGGGCATATTGGTCGCACCCACCGCGGACGGTAACGTGATTTACGGTCCCACTTCAATTCCGACAGAAAACGGAGATACGGCGGTCACTCTCGACGGACTGGACGAAATCCGCAAAAACGTGGCGCTTACCTATAAAGCCCCCGCGTATCGCAAATGCATACGTATATACGCAGGCGTGCGCACGGTAATCGGACACGACTTCGTCATCGGAAAATCCGCACTCGTTCCCGATTTTATTATGGCAATCGGAATTTGCTCGCCGGGACTTTCCTCCGCACCCGCAATCGCGGAGTATATCGAGGAAATTTATCTCGAACAAACGGATGCGAAACTCAAAGAAAATCTCGTCGTGAATATGCCCAAACATAAACGCCTTCACGACCTTAACGAAGACGAACTCAACGCACTTATAGCGGAAGATCCCGCGTGGGGTAGAATAGTTTGCCGTTGCGAAAAGGTGACCGAGGCGGAAATCGTATCCGCAATTCACTCTCCGCTTCCCGCAACCACGGTAGACGCAGTTAAACGTCGCGTGCGCGCAGGCATGGGCCGTTGTCAAGGCGGTTTCTGCGCTCCGAGAGTTATGGAAATCCTCGCTCGCGAACTCAACAAACCTATAACTGAAATCAGAAAAGGTTTCGGGGACAGTTATATCGCGCGTTATCCCGTAAAGGAGGTTCCCAATGACTGAACTTAAATACGACGTTGCAATAATCGGCGGCGGTCCCGCAGGTATGGCGGCTGCACTCGAAGCGTTCAAAAAAGGCGCGAAAGTCCTTATGATCGAAAGAGACGTTCGTCTTGGCGGAATCCTTAATCAATGTATCCACGCAGGATTCGGGCTGCACTACTTCGGTGAGGAGTTGACGGGACCCGAATACGCAAATCGCTTTGCCATCCTCGTGAAAGAAAAGAAAATCGACGTCATGCTCAACAGTATGGTGTTGTCTATAAGCGAGGATAAAACTCTCAAAGTTTTGTCTCCCGAAGGTTATATCACCGTCAGTGCGAAAGCGGTCGTGCTTGCAATGGGATGCAGAGAGCGCACCGCAGGCGCAATCACTCTCCCGGGCACCCGTCCCGCAGGCGTGTACACGGCGGGTATGGCGCAAAAACTTTGCAATATAGAAGGCTATCTCGTGGGCAAGAAAGTCGTTATTCTCGGCAGCGGGGATATCGGTCTTATCATGGCGCGCAGAATGACGCTCGAGGGCGCGGACGTTAAACTCGTTCTCGAACTTATGCCTTATTCGAGCGGACTCAAACGCAATATCGTGCAATGCCTTAACGACTTTAATATTCCGCTCAAATACTCCCACACGATTACAAGACTCGTCGGAAGTCCTCGTTTGACGGGGCTTTATTATGCACCCGTAGACGAAAACCGCCGTCCTATTATGGAAAAAGAGGAGTATATCGAATGCGACACTCTCTTGCTTTCGGTCGGTTTGATTCCTGAAAACGACTTGCTCGGCGGACTTGACGTCGAGATGTCCCCGATAACTTCGGGCGCAGTCGTGGACGAGCATAGAATGACTTCTCTTGAAGGTTTGTTCTCTTGCGGAAACGTCTTGCACGTGCACGACCTTGTCGACAACGTGTCTCACGAGGCTGAAACCGCAGGCGCAAGCGCGGCGGATTACGCGTTTGGAAAACTCGACTTGACTCCTACCGTCAAAGTGTCGGGCGCAGACGGCGTCAGATACGCACTTCCTCAACGCATACATAAAGGCGACGACGGCGAAGTTCAAATTTTCCTCCGCGTCGGCGACGTGTACAAGAATAAACGCCTCGTAGTCGAATGTGACGGAAAAGAAATCTATTCCCGCAAAACTATGATTCTTTCTCCCGGTGAAATGGAGAACGTAAAAGTGAAACGCGCCGATTTGAACGGCGACGTTGTCGTGAGGTTGAAATGAATACGATTTGCATAATGTGCCCCATGGGGTGCCCTTTGACGATAGAAGAAAAAGACGGCGTCGTGTCCGTCAGCGGAAACACCTGTCCTCGCGGCAGAAAGTACGGTGAACAAGAATTTAAGTCCCCCGAACGCACTCTCACCACTCTCGTAAAAATGGCGGGCGGTGGAGTGGCGTCCGTCAAAACTACTTGCCCCGTCCCGAAAGGAAAACTTTTCGACCTCACCGATTATATCGGCACGTTGACCGTCCCCGCGGATTGCAAGATAGGGGATTTGGTCGAGAGCAATCCTCTCGGTATTCAAACTTCGATTGTGGTGACCGGAAGGCCCTAAATGAAACGCGCGCGACTAATCAACAACCGTCCGACTTGTTTCGTCGCGCTGTTTATCATTGTCGGACTTATCGTCGCAGAATCTCTCTACGGCGTAAATCAATACTATTATCTGATACCCGCAGTCCTTTCCGCACTCGTTGCGATAGGACTGTTTTCTTTTCGCAAAACTCGCAAGTTTTGCTATATGGCGATTGCTTTTCTCGTGGGCTTTCTCGCGTTGACGGGCGCAAACGATATTTACGACGCAAGGGTCGTGCAGATTGACGACTATGCCGTCGTAGAGTGTAAAGTCGATAGCGAAATAGTCGTAGGCGAGCGCACGGAGTTTTACGTAAAAGACCTTTGGATTAACGGAACGGCGGTGGACGGCAGGGCAAAGGTGTTTTTGAGCGGAACGGATACTCCCGATTACGGCGCGGGAGATATCATCATCTTCACTGCAAAGGTTGTTAGCAACGACCACGAAAGATTCGATACGAGCCACTCTGCCGCATATTCGTCTGAGTATTACTATCGCGCGTTTTCAAACACTTCGGCGGTTACCAAACTTGCAAGCGGAAAACCCGGATTTCCTCGTAGTCTGCAACTTAATATCAAAAGAATGTTTTACGAAAACTTGGATTCGAAAACTTCCGCGATTTGTCAGGCTCTTGTTCTCGGCGATAAATTCGGCATGGACGACGACTTGATGGAAGACGTGCAGGTGAGCGGACTTGCGCACGTGCTTGCCGTCAGCGGATTGCATATAACGACTCTTGCTTCCGCCTTGTATTTTCTCTTGAAGAAACTCAAAGTCAAACCGAAAACTTCACTTATAGTCGTAACGATTTTGACCTTCCTATATTCCATGCTTTGCTCGTTTACTCCGTCGTCCCTGCGTGCGTTCGTGATGACTTTCGTTCTAAATTACGCATCCGCAAACGGATTAAAACAAGACAACCTTTCAAGTCTTGCGCTTGCGACGAGTATATTGCTTATAGTCAATCCGACCAATATATTGAGCGTAGGATTCTTGTTGTCCGTGTCCTCGGTACTCGGAATTTTCATTGCGTACAGACCGCTTAACAATCTCGGAATGAGGGCGGTAGAGAAGATTAGTCCGAAACGAAATATCGGCAAACGCCTTGTAGAAAGTTGTTCTTTGAGTTTTTCCGCAAACCTAATTAGCATGCCGTTTGCCGCGAATTTCTTCGGGACGGTGCCGTTATTATTTATCGCGTCTAACCTCGTTATTTTACCGTATCTAATGTTTATCTATCTGATTTTGCTGTTTATCACCCTGTTTGCGCAAATAACGACGCTTTGGGGCGTAACTTTCGTTATGCAACCGTTGCTGTTTCCGTTTATCAAATGGGTGGAATTCGTGGGAAATATCGAATGGGCGCAACTGAATATCGAGATAGCGGTCGTCTTTATGGTATTTTGGATAATAGGGTGTCTTGCGTGCTCTGATTTCGTGTTTTTGACAAAGCGCACGAAGAAAATTATAGCCCTCGTTTTGACGACTTGTTTCCTCGTCGTGCAGGTTTTGTCCTTTGCCATTGCTTAAATCTCTGCTAAAACGCTTGCAAAATTATTATAATTTTGGGTGATTTCGACGTCTTTTCGCGCATATTATAAATTTATCAATCAAAAATATGTAAAAAATGATTGATTAACGCGGAAGGTTGTGATAGAATGCATAATAATAGATATTATGAAGGGGTATGTAGAAATGCCGAGTTCGATTTTCAATTTGTTGTCATTGAGCGTTACCGGGATTTTCGAGGGCTTGGAAGGTTATATCGTCCTCGGAGTCATTGCGGTAGCAATCGTTCTTGCCATTGTTTTGGCAATCGTCGCTTCCGTTAAAGGAAAGAACGACGTCGATGTAGAAGCGGAGATTAAGGCTGAATTAGCAACTTATGCTAACGAGCCCGATTACGTCGCTCCCGTCGAGGAAACTCCCGCCGTCGCGGCAGAGGATATTCCTCTCGAGGCGATAGAAGAAGTTCCCGCTCCCGTCGAGGCAAAAGAGGAGGCACCCGCACCTGTGGCGGCAACCGCAACTCCCGCGCCTGCGAAGAACGAACAACTTTCCGAAGAAAATCCCATCGCGGCAAACGCAGTTCCCGTCGAAGACCGTCAAGGCGACTGGTCCAACTACGACGGCGAATACGAAGGCTACTACTACGATCCCATCGACGTGTGCTACTACGAAGGCAAGCCCCCCGTGTACGTTCAAAAGATGTATCTGCCTCCTCAAGAAACCATCGTCCGCAAAATCAAATCCCCCGCGGCGCCTCTTTCGGACAAACCCCTTGCGAAACGCGCGCCTATCAAAAAGCAAGCAAGCGGATTGGATATCGCAATCATCTACGGACAATATATCATCGAACATACCGAAGACGGCGAATATTTCTTCACTCTCTACGACAACAAGGACAATCTCCTGTACGAGAGTTTCAACTACGCAAGCGAGCAATATTGCAAAGACGCGGTCAAGCGTTTCAAAAAGCACGTGCTTGCAGGTCAATTCTCCGTCGAAGGCGACCAAGGCTCTTATCACTTCGTGCTCGTCCGCAAGATCAACACTTATCTCGGACCCAAGAAGGAAACCAGAGTTGATGCGGAAGACAGCATAAAGGCGTTGAAGTACTACGCACAAACCGACGTCGTCCGCGCGCAATAATCGAATTTGAAATCATTTGACGCACCGCAATTTAGCGGTGCGTTTTTCTATCTCTTGAAATGTATGTTCTATGTTGTTTTTGACGTGAATTATACGTAGGGTACAACATGATTAAGAGTCGGGCGGTTGTTTAGCGGGAAATTAATCCTAAACGTCCTTTTTTAAATGCAAGCACTGATTAAAAAGTAAACCTCAAAAAGCGTATCAAAAAGGCACTTCGCGAGAAGTGCCTTTTATGATTTTTGATTCAACTATGCTTGCAAAGCAATATGCGTTGCTCACTTACAAATTATTTCGTAAGTGCTTCTTGTACTGCGACTGCGCAAGCCACGCTTGCTCCGACCATGGGGTTGTTGCCCATGCCGATTAAGCCCATCATTTCGACGTGTGCAGGGACGGAAGAGGAGCCTGCGAATTGTGCGTCGGAGTGCATTCTGCCCATGGTGTCGGTCATGCCGTAAGACGCGGGACCTGCCGCCATGTTGTCGGGGTGAAGGGTTCTGCCCGTGCCACCGCCGGATGCTACGGAGAAGTACTTCTTGCCGTGGTCGACGCACCATTTCTTATAAGTGCCTGCGACGGGGTGTTGGAAGCGGGTAGGGTTGGTGGAGTTGCCGGTGATGGAAACGTCGACGTCTTCAAGACGCATGATTGCAACGCCTTCGGTGACGTCGTCTGCGCCGTAAACGCGGACAGCGGCTCTTTCGCCCTTGGAGTATGCGGTTTCTTTGACGATTGCGACTTCGCCGGTGTAGTAGTCCATTTTGGTTTGAACGTAGGTGAAGCCGTTTATACGAGAGATGATGAACGCCGCGTCCTTGCCAAGACCGTTGAGGATGACTTTAAGGGGTTGTTTGCGGACTTTGTTAGCCGTTCTTGCGATGCCGATTGCGCCTTCTGCCGCCGCGAAAGATTCGTGACCTGCGAGGAATGCAAAGCATTTGGTTTCTTCACGAAGGAGCATTGCCGCGAGGTTGCCGTGACCAAGACCGACTTGACGTTGTTCTGCAACGGAGCCGGGGATGCAGAAGGATTGAAGACCGATGCCGATTGCTTCAGCCGCGTCTGCCGCGTTTGCGCAACCTTTTTTGATTGCGATAGCGCAACCGACGGTGTATGCCCAAACTGCGTTTTCGAATGCGATGGGTTGGATACCTTTGACGATACCTTCGACGTCGATACCCTTATCGGTGCAAACCTGTTTTGCGTCCTCAATGCTTGCGATGCCGTATTCTGCGAGCACGGAGTTGATTTTGTCTATTCTTCTTTCATAGCCTTCAAAAGTGATGCTCATGGTGTGCCTCCTTATTCGTGTCTGGGATCGATCCACTTGACTGCGCCGTCTTCCGCCTTATATCTGCCGTAAGTGCCGGTGCATTTTGCGAGTGCTTCGTTTGCGTCGACGCCCTTCTTAATCATTTCCATAAAGACGCCGAGTTTGCAGAATTGATAACCGATGATTTCGTCGTTTTCGTCGAGCGCGATTTTGGTGACGTAACCTTCAGCCATTTCGAGGTAGCGGGGGCCTTTTGCGACGGTGGAGTACATCGTGCCGATTTGGCTTCTGGTGCCTTTGCCGAGGTCTTCAAGACCTGCGCCGATGACGAGTCCGCCCTCGGAGAATGCGGATTGCGTTCTGCCGTAGACGATTTGGAGGAACAATTCTCTCATTGCGGTGTTGATAGCGTCGCAAACGAGGTCGGTGTTGAGTGCTTCGAGAAGGGTCTTGCCGGCGAGGATTTCTGCCGCCATTGCCGCGGAGTGGGTCATGCCCGAGCAGCCGAGAGTTTCAACCAACGCTTCTTGAATGATGCCGTCTTTGACGTTGAGGGTGAGTTTGCATGCGCCTTGTTGAGGTGCGCACCAGCCTACGCCGTGGGTAAGACCGCTGATGTCCTTGATTTCCTTTGCCTGAACCCATTTGCCTTCTTCGGGGATGGGAGCGGGACCGTGGTTAGGCCCTTTGGCGACGCAACACATTTCTTGTACTTCACGAGAATATTGCATACTTTGATGCCTCCTAAAAGTGTTTTATTTATAACGGGGAATATTTTATCATATCGATAAAGTTTTATCAACTTAATTGTCGCAAAAAAGTTTTGCGTCTTGAAATAAGTGTGAAAACGACGAAAAGCGGATGATTTCGCTTGATAAATTTTTATGATTTCTCTCGATAAATCCCGAATGAACCCGCCAAATTAAATCCGCCGTTAGATAGCAGATTAAAATTCAAAATACCGCATTAGATATCAGAATTCGTCCAGCCCCAAAAGATAGTCGGACGACACTGAATAAGCCTTTGATATGGAATAAATGTTTTCCGCCGTGGGTTGACGCTCGCCTTTCAGCCAAAACGTAACGCAAGATTGCGACACGCCGACTTTGAGCGCGAACTCTTTTTGTGAAATATTCTCGAATTTCAGCAATTCTTTCAGTCTTTGCGGGAAACAGTTTTTCATAAATAAAACGATAAACTATAGTAAATAATTTTGCGATAAATTTACTATAGTGCATTGACTTTAATGTTTTGATATGCTATTATGAGTTCACTAAAGTGAATTATCGCTTTGGGCACACTTGCGTAAAATTGTTTAGGGGTGGGGAAGGATATGCCATATTTGAACGAATTTATTAATTGTTCTGGGATTATGCCTAATCCTGTTGTTTCTGATTCAAAAGAAATTGAAAAGTTATTAGAAGAGCATGAAAGAAACCTTTATGATATTAAATGCAAGTATGACGAGTATATTTGTGATTTAGATAAAAAGTATAATGATGAGCTTAATTATATTGAATTATCGTTTAGAGCAAGTGGAACCGTGTTAGAGTCCATTATTAATAATCGCATATCAGCGTTAAATAACAACATTTTAAGTATTCGGCGCAATATTGAAGATTTTTTACTTGATTTTGATATTGTAACTGCGTTTGGTAACGAATTGTGTGAATTCCGTAATATTAATAAACACTCGTTATTAAAAAACAAGCAGTTTATGGACTATATCGAAAACTATTGTAGTGCCAACAATGAGATTGATTTTTTTAAGAGCAATCCAACGTCAATGAGCGAGGAGGATTATTATCGCGAAAAAGATATTCTCAATAGCAAGTATAAATCTGATAAAGCAACTGTCGAAGAATGGTATAAACAGCAAGTTGATGAAGAAAACAATAACTATGAAAAAGCAAAAAAATATTAGTTGCTTAATTCTTTTGTCGGTTTAGTGAACGTAGACGGTGAAATTATGGCTGAGTATAATTTAGAAACAATTTTAACATATATTTCGGAAAAGGAAAAGAATTTGGTGGAATGTGCCGAGTTTTATTTTCGTAGTGAAGAAAATAGAATTGATAGTGAAAGAAGTAAGCTGCTGGATGATTATAAAGCAAAAGAGTATGACAAATTGCAAAACAAAGCAACGCTAATGATTGAAGATATTAAACGAGATTTGTTCAATAAAAAGCGCCGCGATATAAGCAATAAGACAATTAAGTTTGTTGATGATGATCCCGAGATGATATGCGACAAATTAGAGAATACAATAAATAAATTTGAATCAAGCAAATTGCCTCGCAGAGTTAGACGTTTTGTTGATAATCTTTCAAATGTCTTCAATCGAGGTTATAAACAAGCAGAAGTTGATGAGATAATAAACTTGTATGAAGCTCTTAAATATGCAATAATTCAAAAAAAACAAGAGCTAGATTCGCAACTTGATGAAATTGAAAACGCGCGAAACAATATAAGCAATGCCGTGAAAGATAGAATCACGTGTGATATCTTAAATTATATGAGAGAATTGAAACAATATTTACTTGATTGAGGAGGCACAAAAGATGTGTAGAAAGAAAAGCATAAGCAAAAAAGTAAGGATTAAGAAAAGGAGTAAAAAAATGGATGAGTATAGTGATTTGAAAAAAGAAACAAACGAATTTTGTGATTCAGTTGTTTTAGAAGAGGTTCCTAATACGAACGTCGGCAAGTATTTCCCGTCATTAGAAAAAGTTGACGCGGCATATGGCGATTTTAGACAAGAATTGATTCGGTTTTTGGAAAGAACAAATAGATTGGAAGATTTTTGGAAAAAGAGTCAAAGTAGAATACAAGTGCATGATGTAATGAAAAGCATTTTATCGCCACTGTCTGACATAATGAACGCAGTTATAGAATGTAAAGATTTTCAAGCCTTACATGATCTGGTTAGGAATGGTATGAAAGAAATATTTGAAAGGTTAGAAAAAATAGGAGTTCAGTTAAACTGGCACGGTTCTGGGAAAATTATTAGTGATAATGATAAAGAGCTCATAAAAGTCGCAAATTGGATTGACATCAACGATAAATCGCTTGATAATGCGGTGGCTCACGTTGATTGTATGGGATGTACGTTCGATGATGAAACTATTGAAGAAGAAGTACAGGTATATCGATATAGTGAAGTTAGACAAATTAATAGTCAAGTAAGAGATAATGAAGTCCCTTATGTGAAAAATAGAAACGATAATAATGTTAGGCCCAATTTTATGCCTAAACAATACTCTGAAAGAAATAGCGATATTTCCGTTTTGGATGATGGGACGATATGTCTTAATAGCAAACTTGAACTTCGCAATGAAAAGGACGAAGCCTTTGTGCCTTTGTCGAATCCAGGAAAGGCTATCAAAATAGACACTCCATATAAAATTGATATACCTAATTGTTATCCTAAAAAATATACAATAACATTTGGCAAAATAAAAAGTCAGCCTATATTGTTTGACGGATATGTATCTTGGGGAATATACTATAAAAATAATAGATATTTGCTCACAATCGAGCGTTTTGAGAATAATAAGTTTCGCACTATATTATTTATGAATGAACTTAATTAAAAAAAGGAAGGTAAAACAAATGATATTGGGAATTGATTTTGGGACTTGTTTTTCATTGATAGCAGTAAAAAACAATGAAGACGATAATTTGGTGAAATGTAATCATATACCTGGATGTGATAGCGGAGTGCCAACTGTATTTGGATATTCAAGTGGTCAGCCAAAATATGGCTTTGATTGTAGAAATGAGAGAGAGGTAATCAAGTATATTAAAAAAATAATACGCGAGAATCCAACGCAAATAAATCGGGAAACTATATCAATCGGCGATAAGTCCTTTTCTGCAAGTCACATATTAAAAGGATTTTTGGATAGCATAATTAGAAAAACGATTGCGGGCGTACAACAAGATTTTGATATAATCAATCAAACTGTGGTGGAGGCTGTGGCAATAACGGCTCCTGTTGGCATTGCTAATGGGCAGATGCTTGCTACGGAATACAATGCTCTGTTAAAAAGAACTGTTAAAGAAATTACTGGCTTGAGTGACGATAAAGTGTACGTTTTGGAGGAACCGGTTGCTGGTGCAATATCCTATTTACAGGCGAGAGGCGATATGTCTCGCAATCAAACCGTATTGGTTTTTGATTTGGGCGGTGGAACGTTAGACGTTTCTATCGTGAAATACGATTCTGAAAATCAGTCATTTAGAGTATGCGCAAAAGAGGGAGACTCTAACTTGGGTGGTAATGACTGGGATAATGCATTGAAGAGCCTAGTGTTAAGAAAAATAGATAGATCAAATCCTATTGGTGTAGAAGAGATAACTTTTAATAATAAAATTACCGATTTAAAGATTAGTTTAAGCACAAACGAAAGTGAAGATTTCATGATGCAGTGGGACGGTGATTTCGTCGGTTGCAAAGTTTCTAGGGAAGAATTTGAAAGTGTTTCAAATTCCTTGCTAGATAGTGCTATAAGTGTTGTTCGTAGGACACTGTCTTCATATGACGGCAGGATTGATAAGATTGTTCTTACTGGCGGTGGAAGTAATATGCCTCAAATAAAAAACAGAATGATTACGGAATTTGGCGGACATATAGGAGGAGACAATATACTGATAGGGGATCCTTCAAGAGCAATCGCAAGAGGCGCGGCAATCTATGCGAAAATGGTTCTTGACAACAAAATAGCAACGGGAGAATTTGTTAATACGGCATCGCATACATATGGTGTTGATTGCTATAATAGGCATCAAGACAAAGACATGATAAACAATATATTATATAAAGGAACGTTATTTAGTGCCGGCGTAATTGAAACTGATTATGTAAGTTACTATCCGCTTAAGAATGATCAGAAGAATGTTGGTTTTACTGTATACGAGTCTGATTCATTAGATCATTGGTCGAAATTGGAAAACGGCGAAAAAAATGGGATGAAAGTTGTTGTTGACGTTCCTAGCAAATATTACGAGAAGAAAAAATCAAAATCATATCGTATTGAAGCCAAGTTTAAATTAAGTCAAGACGGTATATTGGAACTAAAATTAAAAGACGTTGATGGAAAACAAATAGGATATACAAAAAAGCAAGTATAAATGATGAGAAAACGGACCTCTGCGGAGGCCTTTTCTTTTTGGGGAAAACGGTGGGATGAGCGGTGGAATTTGAATCACGATAAAGCGGTGAAGTGACGGTGTAAAAACAAGTTGTCAAATACGGCTGGTGGTGTTAAAATTATAGCAGCACAATATTTAGGAGTATATATATGGTAAAGAAAGGTATTCTTGACGAACTGCAAGAAAGAGGTCTTGTCAAACAAGTAGTGTTTGAAGACGACCTTAAAAAACTTCTTGACAGCGGTTCGCAGTCTTTTTATATAGGTTTCGATCCGACGGCGGACAGCCTTCACGTCGGGCACTTTATGCAGATGATAGTCGCAAAGCGTTTGCAAGACGCAGGTCATCGTCCCATAATTCTTATCGGTGGCGGTACTGCTATGGTAGGCGATCCTTCGGGGCGCACGGATATGCGTAGCATGATGACCAAGGAAACTATTCAACACAACGTGGATTGTTTCAAAAAGCAAATGGCGAAGTTCGTCCGTTTCGACGGTGAAAACGCCGCAATCCTCGTGAACAATGCGGACTGGCTCCTCGATCTCAACTATATCGACTTTCTGCGCGAAGTCGGTGCGAATTTCTCCGTTAACCGCATGCTGACGGCGGAGTGCTACAAGCAACGTCTTGAAAAGGGACTTACCTTCCTTGAATTTAACTACATGCTCATGCAATCCTACGACTTTTTGGTGCTCAACCGCAAGTACGGTTGCGTGTTGCAATGCGGCGGCGACGACCAATGGTCGAATATGCTTTCGGGCGCCGACCTTATCCGCAGAAAGGAACAAAAGGACGCGTTTGCAATCACTTTCGGTCTTCTTACGACATCCGAGGGCATCAAGATGGGCAAGACCGCAAAAGGCGCAGTTTGGCTCGATCCCGAAAAGACCGCTCCTTACGACTTCTTCCAATACTGGCGCAATATCGCGGATGCGGACGTCGAAAAGGTATTCCGTTTCCTGACTTTCTTGCCTCTTGACGAAATTAAGGAACTAACTCAATATAACGACGAACGCATGAATAAGGCAAAAGAACGCCTCGCATACGAACTTACGTCCCTCGTACACGGCAAAGAAACCGCAGAAGACTGTCTTGCAAAAGCAAGAGCGGCATTCTCGGGTGATACCGAAAATATGCCTACTGCAACAATTCCTGCGGGAATGACTTCGGTTGCCGATATTCTCGTGACCGTTGCAAAAGTTCCGTCCAAAGGCGAAGCAAAACGTCTTATCCAAGGCGGAGGCATTTCCGTTGACGGTGAAAAGGTGACGGACATTATGGCAGCAGTCACCGAAAAACAACTTGCAGACGGTTTCGTCCTTCAAAAAGGCAAGAAAAACTTCTTCAAGGTCACCGTCCTGTGAACACGTATCGTGCGATTGACGGAGAATACGAAACCATAGTCGAGATAAAGAAATCAAAATTTATCGCGACGGTTTTCGGGCCCGTGGACTCTGAAAGTGCGGAATCCTTCGTCAAACGCATAAAGAAAAAATATCCCGACGCAACGCATAACTGCTATGCGTATATTAGCGATATATACGGACAAGCCACTCGTTTCAGCGACGACGGCGAGCCAGGCGGCACTGCGGGACAACCTATCCTTGAAGTTTTGCGTAGGCGCGGAATAGTCAGAAGTGCAATAGTCGTCACGAGATATTTCGGCGGAATCAAACTCGGTGCGGGCGGATTGGTGTCCGCATATGCCGGCACCGCCTCTGACGCACTCGATTCGGCGGTCGCGGCGGAGTACACAAAATGTGTACGAATAAATATAAGAACACGATACGTTGATTTTGCGCAAATCGAGGGGTTTGCAAGGCGAAACGGCATTACACTCGAAGACGTTGAGTACGGCGAAGACGTGTCCGTGGCTTTGTGGGTTGAAGAATCCCTTGCGGGTAAAGTTTGCGAAGATATCTTGTCGCTGACTTCCGGAAACGTCGTGCCGATTGTAGGAGATTCGGATTTCAGAAAATTCACTCCGCGCAGATAATCGTATATTAGGAGTATCATATGAAAATCACGTTGGTCAAAGAAAGGAAACAAAAACCCGATTTCAACAACCTCGGGTTCGGCAAGTATTTCACCGATCATATGCTCGTTTGGGAGTACGACGCAGAAAAGGGCGGTTGGCAGGAACAACGTATTATCCCTTATTCCGATTTCACGCTCGACCCCGCTTGCTGTTCTCTCCATTACGGACAAGGCATTTTCGAGGGTTTGAAAGCGTACAAAAACTCCGAGGGCGGCGTTACCATGTTCCGCCCGAGAGATAACTTCATTCGTATGAACAAATCCGCCGAACGCCTTTGCATGGCGACCTTCGACGTCGACGAGGCTTTGAAGGGACTCTCCGAACTTGTCAAAATCGAGCAGGAATGGATTCCGATCGCACCCGGCACGTCCTTGTACGTTCGTCCTTTCATGTTTGGTAGCGAACCTTTCCTCGGCGTTCATCCGAGCAAGAGATACGTTTTTACCATTATTTTGAGCCCCGTCGGCAGTTATTACGCGCACGGACTCGAACCCACCAAACTCATTGTCGAAGACCATTACACTCGCGCGTCTCTCGGCGGTACGGGGGAGGCGAAATGTATGGGTAACTATGCATGCTCCTTGCTTGCGGGCGAAGAGGCGAAGAAGAAAGGTTTCGACCAAGTTCTTTGGCTCGACGGCGAAGAAAAGAAATACGTCACCGAAGTCGGCGCGATGAATATGTTTTTCGTCATTGACGGCACTGTCGTTACTCCTATGCTTGACGGCAGTATCCTTCGCGGAATTACTCGAAACAGCGCGATACAAGTCCTCAAAAAACACGGCTACAAAGTCGAAGAAAGAAAGGTTTCTATTGCCGAAGTCGTCGAGGCGTACAAAAACGGAAAGTTGGACGAGGCGTTCGGCACGGGCACTGCAGCAGTCATTTCACCCGTTGGCACCATTTCTTACGAGGATGTCGAGATGACCATAAACGGCGGCAAAATGGGCGAAATCACCGAATGGCTATACGGCGAAATCACCGGCATACAGACCGAAAGAATAGAAGATATGTTCGGTTGGGTGTACGAAGTTAAATAGCATAAGTGGGCGCGCGCAAACGGCGCGCGCATTTAATATATGCAACCAAAGTTATAAGCAACCTAAATCCTTATCAAAACCAACTTAATTCTTATGGCGAAGAAATTAGAGGACTTGACTCCCGAAGAAAGAGAAAAGAAAGCATTCGATACCGCAGTGAAATATCTTGCGATTTCTCCGCGTAGCGAAAAAGAAGTCGTTGAAAAACTGTACGGCAAAGGCTTTCACCGTAGCGAAGTCGAATATGCGATTGAGAAGTGCAAACGTTATCGCTATATTGACGACGAAAGTTACGTGCGCTCTTACGTAGATTACTATTCCTCAAAGACCGGCAAGCGTATGATTATATACAAACTGACCGCCGAAAAGGGTGTTGATTCTATGCTGGTTTCAAACCTTGTCGAAGACTTGATTTCGGATGAGGACGAAGTGGAAAAATGCAAAAAACTTGCCGCCGCTTACGTTAGCAAAAAGCATATAACCGAAAGAAAAGATATTAAAAAAGTCGGGGCGTATCTCTTTACGAAAGGATTTGATTGGAATATCATCAATAGAACGCTATCGACACTTTACGATGCAAATGACGACTGATAAACTCTCGATTATGCAAAATAATGCGGAATCCGTCGCAAAACTTTTCGGGAAGAGAAAGGCGGATACTTCAAAGGCGGACTACGGCAACGCTCTTATCGTGGGCGGGTCGAAAAACTATGTCGGAGCGCCAACGTTTTCTTATGAAGCGTCCGCGGAAATTTTGACTGCGATGGGGAAAAGCAGTATGCTTGTCGGGGCAGGCACGTCGGCACTTATCGTCCCCGATTTTTTGGTCGACGCCGTCTATCCGACTTTGAGATATTCGGCGGTTTACTCTATGCCGTCCGAAAGCGGCGAAATGAAATTCGATAAGGCGAAATTTTCAAAACTCGTCAAACTCAAAAGTGCTGTTGCGATAGGTATGGGAATGGGTGACGGCGACGCATTGTCTTTCATTCGATTTCTACTTGACGAAACAAAAGTTAATTTCGTCATTGATGCTGACGGATTGAGAGAAATTGACGGAATTTATTTTGAAAACAGGGCAGTCCTTACGCCTCACGTAGGAGAGTTTTCAAGACTTACAGGGATTGAAATTGACAAAATCAAGGAAAACCCCGCAACGCTTGCACTTGAATATGCAAAGAAAGTCGGTGCTGTCGTCGTGCTGAAAGACAACGTGACTTATATTACGGACGGAGAAGTCGTCTATGAAAACAAAACGGGAAACGCGTCCCTAGCAAAAGGCGGTAGCGGCGATGTTTTGTCGGGGATAATTTGCGGCTTGCTTGCACAGGGCTTTTCACCCCTTGACGCAGGACGTGCGGGCAGTTATATTCTCGGTCGTGCGGCAGAGTTAAATTCAGTCAACGAGTACTCGTCTTTGCCTACCGACGTCGTAACAAAAATCGCGGATACGATCGGGGAGTTGTGTGCACTCAACAAAGCACTGTAATTGCATAAACGGCGGTTTATCAGTGATTTTACATGATATAAAGCGTCGAAAACGACAAAACAGCGAAAATAAATTGAATGGATTGCTTATATAAGAACGGCATATTTTTTGCAACGTACTTGCGAAAGTGTTTATGTGAAAATCGGATAAGAACGTGTTTTGAAACGCGGTTTAGGTGTCGAAAAATCCTAAGGATACAAGCAACGCTTCATTGACTTTCGTCATCATGGATGTCGGCAATTCGCCGACTTTTTCTTTTAACCTCGTTTTGTCTATCGTGCGGATTTGTTCAAGCAATACGACGCTGTTTTTTTGAAGTCCGCATCTTTCTGCGGGGATTGATATATGAGTCGGCAATTTTGCTTTTTCGAGTTGCGAAGTGATTGCCGCGGCTATCACCGTCGGACTATACTTGTTGCCCACGTCGTTTTGTACGACGAGAACTGGGCGCACTCCGCCTTGCTCGCTCCCGACAACGGGACTTAAATCCGCATAATAGATTTCTCCGCGTTTTATCATTTCCATACCACCGATTATTGCCGTTTTCAAAAAGTTTATCCCTTGCAGTGTATGAATTTAGGAAGATTTTTGGTGTTTATATGCTTGCCAAATTCCGCGAATGAAATATAATATTTTATGGATATTAAATTTTGCGCCTACGGGCGCGCAAGAAGGTATATATGAAATTAGGAATCGTAGGTTACGGAAACCTTGGCAAAGCGTCTGAAAGAATCGCAGTCGAACGCGACGATATGGAAGTCGTCGGAATCTTCACGAGAAGAGATCCGTCCTCTTTGTCGTCTCCTTACGGAACGCCGTTTTATCGTCAAGACGATCTTGAAAAGTTCGTTGGCAAAATCGACGTTCTCGCACTTTGTACGGGCTCTGCAAACGACTTGACCGCACTTGGTCTTAAAGCGGCGAAACTCTTCAACACCGTGGATAGTTTCGACACTCACGCAAAGATGAAAGAGTATGCGCTCGGAATGAAAGAAATTACCGAAGCAAACGGCAATCTTTCTTTCATCGGAATCGGTTGGGACCCCGGTATGTTTTCGATTATGCGTTGCTTGTTTGAAAGCGTACTGTCTATCGGCGACACGCAAACATTCTGGGGAAAGGGCGTATCCCAAGGACACAGCGAAGCAATTCGCAAAATCGCAGGCGTTAAACGCGGTATTCAATATACGGTGCCCAAAGCGGACGCACTCGAAAAGGCAAGAGCGGGAGAGGGCGCAAGTCTTACTACTCGAGACAAGCATTTGAGAGAATGTTTCGTCGTTGCAGAGGAGGACGCGGATATCGCACTCATCGAAAAGACGATTAAGGAAATGCCTAACTACTTTGCGGATTACGACACGGTCGTGCATTTTATATCCGAAGAGGAATTCGACCGCGACCATAAGGCTATGCCTCACGGCGGATTCGTTTTGAGAAGCGGAGAAGTCAACGGCAAAAAGCAAGGTCTTGAATTTTCTTTGAGCCTTGAAAGCAATCCCGATTTCACCGCAAGCGTGCTTATGACTTATGCTCGCGCGTGCGACAGAATGTCTAAAGACGGAGAGAAAGGCGTGCGCACCGCCCTCGACGTGCCTGTTGCTAAACTTCTCGATGCGGATTGGATCGATATCGTCGGAAGACTCGTTTAAAATCGGTGTATAAAAGTGGTATATTCAAAGAGAAAAAACGAATATAAATACATTTTGTTGGACTTGGACGGCACTGTCATAGACAGTAAGCCGGGGATTTTGAGATGTATAAAACACGCACTCGACAATCACTCGATTCATTGTCCCGACGAAATCCTCGACAAAATGGTGGGACCGCCTTTTAGGGTCAGTATGCGTGATTTTCTCGGCATAACGGACGACGTGCTCGTCAGAGAACTTATCGAGGAATATAGAAAGGAATACGCGGAAAGCGGACTTCAAACAAGCGTCGCGTACGGCGGAATTGAAGACCTTCTTATCAATCTCAAAAAGAGCGGTTTCGTCGTTGCGCTGGCGACCTCCAAACCTATGCGTTTTTCAACGGCGATAATCGAAATGCTCGGTTTTGACAAGTATTTCGATTTCATAGGCGCGGCGTCGAGCGATAATTCGAGAGAAAGCAAAAGCGACGTTATCGATATGGTGCTCGATGCGCTTAACGTCGAAGATAAGTCCGTCGTGCTTATGGTAGGAGATAGGCTTTACGACATAGTGGGTGCAAAGAACGTCGGCATAGACTGCCTTGCCGTCAAGTGGGGATACGGAAACGAAAAGGAGTTTTTAGAGTACGGCGCGGATTATATCGCGAACACCCCCGAAGAACTTTACGAGTTTTTGACAAAGTAACTGAAAACCGCGTTTAGGCGCGGTTTTCTTATGCCGTAAAATCAAACTAAAATCACATTATTAGCGTTTTATATCGTCAAAATGATTTGATTAAATAGAGAATCCGTAATTATTGTAGTTTGCTGGGCAAATCGTTACATTTGACTTTCTTCACCGTCAAGGTGCATTTCGCTTTATTAAAAGATACGGCTTGTTTTCCGCCCGTCACGTATAATTCGCCGTCAACGCAGAATTGAGTTTTGTTTTTAATTTCGATGCTGCCTTTTGAAAATCTTTTGAATATGATTTTGCCGTTTCTTTCCTTTTTTAGTCCGATGAAGAAAACTCTGAAAAACGGGAAGAAGATTTCAATCTTGCCCGCTAAACCGTCGTGACGAGGGGAACGAATGGCGACGAGGTGCCCGCTTTCCGAGTTTTCGTCGTAGTCGCGGTTGAATCTAAAACCGAAACAGCGGGGAGATTTTATGAACATGATAAGGGTGAAATCACCTTCGTACGTTTCGTCGTCGCAAGTGATTTTCGCGCTGTCGAAATTTACCTTATATTCGCTCACGATATCGAGGATATACGCAAGCACGCCGAGTCGTTTTTTCTTCCGTTGGTCTACGGCGTAACCTATTGGTGTGAAAGTCCCCGTCGCAAAAACGTAAGTGAAAACCTTATTTCCGACTTTGCCAAGCACGGGATTTTCCGCATTATTCGTTTTGGTTTTTCCTTTGTCGTTTAGGGTGCCGCAGGGGAAGTAATAGACGGGTTTTTCGATTTCGTATAATTTTTGCATAACCGAGGATAGCGTTCCGTCCCCTCCGCACACCGCGATTTCGTCGAATTCCGATAGGTCGGGCAGGGCGGAGGATAAGTCCGCGCGAGTGAAATTTCTATCCGTCCCAATCGCATTTTCCACTTTGTCGAGGTTGCACCTATCGCATTTGCCCGCGTTTTTGTTGAGGATAATCAAGCAATTTTTCATTTTATCTCCAAGTCATTTTATTTAATATTTTGCACGCACGTCACAAAATTATGCCGCGCGCTTTACACGCTCGCACATTCGTGATATAATTTTCTAAATTTACTATTGAGGTATATTATGGCATTCAAAGGAATGGCTCAGATCAACAAGAAAGACTTGTGGACAATCCCCAACATCATCACCTATTTCCGTATTCTTTGTATCCCCGTCTACATCGTGCTTATGGCGTATGCGGGAATCCGCGCGGACGTCACGCTTTTGTACGCGGCACTCGGCGTATTTGCAATCGCCGCGGCAAGCGACCTTATCGACGGCTGGATTGCAAGAAAATTCAATATGACTTCGGGCATAGGTATGGTTATAGACCCTCTTGCAGACAAACTTATGCATATAAGCGTGCTTTTCTGCTTGTCCCTTTGCACGGGACTTACTCCTCTCGGAAAAGCGACTTCGGCATTGGTCGGCGTTGACGGCGGCTGGTATCTCCACTATGCGTTCGTCATCCTCGTGCTTGCAAAAGAAGGCTTTATGATTTGTCTTGCTCCCCTCGTCATGAAGAGAGGCGCAAAAGTGCAAGCGAATTGGATGGGCAAAGTTGCGTCCGCGACGATTTCCGTCGGCGTAATACTTTGTTTCTTCCACCCGTACGTATATCTTGCGGACTGGGGTATTCTTGCCTGGGGCGTCGCACTCAGTTACGGCGCACTCATCGGCTACATTAAGGAAGTCGTGCACCAAATCAAGATGATCGACGCGGGCAAGATGGAAAGAGTGACCGACGAAAGCGTCAAATATACGAATGCGGAAAACACCGTCGTCATAAAAGAAGGCGGAGAGACCGCAGTCGGCGCATCCACGATCGATGCTGATAAGGAATAATAATCTGACAATATCGACGCGGATTAACGCTATCCGCGCCGCGACCTAAGAAATAATTCAAATCAAGGACTAAAATGGAACAAAACAAACAAATCGAAATGGAAAAAACTTATAATCCCGAATTCGAAAAACGCATTTATGAATTTTGGATGAGAAACAAATGTTTCGAGGCGCACGCCAACCCCGAAAAAGAACCTTTCACGATTATGATGCCCCCTCCCAACATCACGGGACAACTGCACATGGGGCACGCTCTCGACCAAACCGTGCAAGATATCCTCACTCGTTTCAAACGTATGTGCGGTTACGAGGCGCTGTGGCTCCCCGGTACCGACCACGCGTCTATCGCGACCGAGGTCAAAATCGTCGAGAAGATGAAGAAAGAAGAAGGACTCACCAAAGCGGACGTGGGCAGAGAAGGTTTCCTTGAACACGCGTGGGCGTGGAAAGAGCAGTACGGCGGAAGAATCGTCGAACAACTCAAACGCCTCGGTTCTTCTTGCGACTGGTCGAAAGAAGCGTTCACCATGGACGAAAACCTTTCCGCGGCAGTGCAAGAGGCGTTCGTCAGATATTACGACAAAGGTCTTATCTATCGCGCGGACAGAATCATCAACTGGTGTCCTCATTGCAAAACCGCGATTTCGGACGCGGAAGTCGAATATAAAGAACAACAATCCAACCTTTGGTATTATCGCTATCCCGTCGTCGGAGAGGACGATTATATCACGATAGCGACCACTCGTCCCGAAACCATGCTCGGCGACACCGCGGTTGCGGTCAACCCCAAGGATGAAAAGATGGCGAAATTCGTGGGCAAAATGCTCCGTCTTCCTCTCACCGACAGAATCATCCCCGTCGTTGCGGACGACTATTGCGAAATCGGATTCGGCACGGGCGCGGTCAAGATTACTCCCGCACACGACCCGAACGACTTCGAACTCGGACTCCGTCACAATCTCCCCGTCATCAGAGTTATCGACGACGAGGGTAAGATGAACGAAAACGCAGGCAAGTATCAGGGTATGGATAGGCTCGAATGTCGCAAAGCCGTCGTCGAAGACCTCGAAAAACTCGGACTCCTTGAAAAAATCGAACCGTATGCGCATAACGTCGGCGAATGTTATCGTTGCGGAGAAACCGTAGAGGCTATCGTATCCAAACAATGGTTCGTCAGAATGAAGACTCTTGCAGAGCCTGCAATCAAGGCGGTCAAGACCAAGAAGACCGAATTCGTGCCTAAACGCTTTGAAAAGATTTACTTCAACTGGATGGAGAATATAAAGGATTGGTGCATTTCCCGTCAACTTTGGTGGGGACACCGTATCCCTGCGTATTACTGCGAAGAATGCGGAGAAATGGTTGTTGCGAAGTCCGCTCCCGAAGTTTGTCCCAAATGCGGTTGCACGTACTTCCACCAAGACGAAGACGTCCTTGACACTTGGTTCAGTTCCGCACTTTGGCCGTTCAGCACTCTCGGATATCCCAAGAAGACGAAAAACCTCAAATACTTCTATCCGACGAGCGTCCTCGTCACCGCATACGATATCATCTTCTTCTGGGTTGCCAGAATGATGTTCAGCGGTATAGAGTTCATGGGCGAAGTGCCTTTCAACGAAGTGCTTATCCACGGTATCGTTCGCGACAGTCAGGGTAGAAAGATGTCGAAGAGTTTAGGAAACGGAATAGATCCGTTGCTCATCATCGACAAGTACGGCGCGGACGCGTTGCGTTTCTCCCTTGCGTCGGGCATCGCCCCCGGTAGCGACACTCGCTATACGGACGCAAAAACCGAAAGCGCGAGAAACTTCATCAATAAACTTTGGAACGCATCTCGTTTCGTCATTATGAATATCGGTGCGGACGACGATTTGACCTTCCCCGCAAGACTCAACGACGCGGATAAGTGGATTCTCACCCGCCTCAACGACGTCATCAGAGAAGTCACCGTCAATCTCAATAAGTACGAAATCGGCATGGCGGCGGCACGCCTTTACGATTTCACTTGGACGGAATTCTGCGACTGGTATATCGAAATGAGCAAACCTTTGCTTTATAGCAAGGAGAAGAAAGACCACAATCACGCGATTGCGATGCTGACTTACGTCTTGACGCAAATTCTCAAACTGTTGCATCCTTTCGTGCCTTTCATCACCGAAGAGATTTACTCCAAGTACGCGAAGAAAGGGGATATCCTTATGATGAGCGACTGGCCGACCTACAACAAGAAATTCTCCTATCGCAAGGAAGAAAAGAATTTCGAAGGTCTGCGCGAACTCATAGTCGCAATCAGAAACACCCGCGCGGAAATGGGCGTTTCCCCCGCGAAGAAACTCACCGCATACGTCATCGCAAAAGACGTAAACTTCATGAAGAAGTCCTCGGTGTATCTTGAAAAACTTGCAGGAATCGAAAAGGTGACTTTCGTCGAAGATAAGAGCGAAGTGGAAGGAAAGGTCACTGCAGTCGTCACTCACGACGCAGAAGTCCTCATCCCTCTCGGCGACCTCATCGACTTCGCAAAGGAAAGAGAGAGAATTGAAAAGGAACTCGCGCAGGCAGAGGCGGAAATCAATAAGGCAAACGGTCTTTTGAACAACGCAGGTTTCACCGCGAAAGCACCTCAAAAACTCATCGACAACGAGAAAGAAAAACTCGCAAAGGCTCTCGAAAAGAAAGAGAAACTCAAAGAAAAACTCGCAATGCTCGACTGAGCACGGAGACGATATGAAATACTTCAAGCAAACGTATGGTTATTACTTCGACAAATGCCCGTATCTATGGCTTATAACCGTGATACCGTCGCTTTTGTTGTCGTTCGCACTCGCGCCGTCCGATCCGTTGTATTACCTTATGCATTACAACGATTTGACGACGTCGTCGTTTGCGGATTTCTATCTTGCGATGCATCCTATCACGTTTTCGTTTTATTGGATAGGATTCATAGGACTTGCGCTTATGGTACTTATCGTCGCCATACTTTTCGGCACGATAGACAGACACATGAGGATAGGGGAGTTTACCGTTTCTTTCAGACGCGCGAAAACTCGTCTTAACTACAACGTCCTTACCTCTCTCAAATTCACGCTTGCGACGATGCTTATCGTGGAGTTTATCAACTTGCTTATCACGGTCGCGTTTTATATGTTCGCGATGATATTTGGAAACGGCGTGTTGTGGCTCGTGACGTCAACGATTGCAATGATAATATTCGGTCTTATCGGATTGTTTGCGCTGGGCGCGATAATGCTTTGGTCGCCTTTCATGCTGCACACGGGATTGAAGACCTCGGACGCGTTTAAAATGGGCTGGCGACAAATGGGCGGAAAGACGAAATACACCGTGGCGGTTATGGTCACCAGTATGTTGCCTTTCATAGTTGCAATGCTACTGACGGGGCTTTTCAATACCGGCGATATCGTGAGAGTGGTGCTTGACGGCGTTATGTTTACGGCGGTCATTCCTCTTTATATTTCTATGTCTTACGTGGTGTTTTACGACGTTACTGGCACCGAAAGAATGGACCTCAAAAACCAAAGCATCTGGTCTAAGAAATTTTTCGACGGAAAGTCGAAATAAAACGAAAAAAGCAGTTTACGTCCGCGTTTTGATACGATAAAAGCGGACTTGTGAGGAAATATGGAATTCAAACATTCAACCTCTATATTGTTCAGCAATATGGGATACATTCTCAAAATATTGCTGTGGGTGTTCATCGCGGTCTTCATAACCGCAGCTATCGGCACGGCTATAATCACCCCCATCGGCGAGGCTATAACCGCAAAGACGGACGTCGGCGGAGAACTCGAATTCATCAAAAACACCGTAAGCGATTTCTTGCACGAGGGCAACGGAATTTACGACACGATTTTGCAACTCGAAGACGGAGTTGTCGGACTTATTAACGCGCTTTCGACGCATACGTCCGCGTTCGTAGGGCTTATATTCGCGGTGATATTCCTTTATCTTTTGTACGAATTTATCATCGGTCTTGCGTTTTATCCGACGGCTTATATCGTGGATAATCTCATGTCAAGCAACACCCGTTACGGCTTTGCGTCCGCAATGGCGGCAAACTTCAAAAAGGCATGTAAATATTCCCTTTGCAAAATGCTTATATGTATACCCATCGACGCAATCATCGTCGCGGTTATGTTGGGGCTCGGATACGGACTTTTCCTCGGCATAAAAATGTTTGCGCTTCCCGTTATGTTCATCGTGGGGCTTTTGCTCGTCACCGCAAGAACCACTTTGTTTTCGGGATGGTTGCCTCGACTTTTGCATCACCCCGAAGAGGGTATTTTCACCGCGTTTTCAAGAAGTCTGACTTCGGTAAAGCGCAATATCAAAGGTTTGGTCAAAGCGATTATTCTCACTTTCTTTATCGCGTATTGCTGCGTGACGGCGTTTACGATTCCGACTTTCGGCGTCATAAATCTCGTCATTCCGTCCATGTATTATTTCTTGCTCCGCACGATTGAACTCGTCGGATATTACAAGCAAAACAGCATGCGTTTCTACGTGGATGCGACCAACGTCGTGAATACGATTGAATACGGTTACAGAACGGATAATCAGGAAATCGCAACCGAAATTTTATCTGAAGAAAACACGGAGAACGAAGATGAAGAATAAAAACGAAAACGTTATATTCAAGTCGAATATGTATTTCGGCGGAGTGATAACCGCTCTCTGCGCGTTGAGTTTGCTCGTGAGCCTTGCCCTTATCGTTATGGATATCGTTTTGCTCGCGGGTGAATATACGACGAGCACGGTTATCGTCGGCGTATCTCTCGGCGCGTCTGCGATAATTCTCATTGCGGTGCTGGTTTTTATTTTCAACAGCAAGTACGTATTTACGGAAGACGAAATCGTCGTGAAACTCTTCGTATTTGCGGACAGAGTGCGCTACGACGACGTGGACGGTTTGAAACAGGACGAAAAGGACGGCACGATTTACGTGCACGCGTCCCCCGAAAACAAACCACCGCTTACTTTTAGACTTAATCTTCCCGAAAAGAACGCGCAAAAAATCAAGGATATATTGCTTGAAAAATGCTCGGTCACCATGGAAACCTTCAAAATCGATAAGAAGAAAAAGTAATTCATGAAAATTTGCGAACCGCTCCGACCGAAATCGGAGCGGTTTTTCTATACGCCGCGGGTTAGGAAAAGGGGATAAGTCGGCGGTAAGGAAACCAAATGAAAAATCCGTACGCTTTAGCCTAATAAATCGAAAACTTTTTATTTGACTAATGCGCGTAGGCGCGTTATAATCTCACTATATAAGTGAGGTAATGATGATAAACCTACTCAATGAAAAAGTGCGTTATTCGGGCGGAACGCTCGTCCCCGCGGATTCTTCCTGCGGAAGAGAAAAGACAATGGCGTATTCCGTCTTGTCCGCTCACAACGCAAGTTCTTCCGTCGAGAATTTACAGATAAGATTCGACGCAATGGCGTCCCACGATATCACGTACGTCGGGATAATTCAGTCTGCGCGCGCAAGCGGACTCAAAGAATTTCCTTTGCCTTACGTCCTCACTAATTGCCACAATTCCCTTTGCGCGGTCGGCGGCACGATAAACGAGGACGACCACGTATTCGGGCTTTCGGCGGCTAAAAAGTACGGCGGAATATACGTCCCAGCAAACGTTGCGGTTATTCACAGTTTCATGCGTGAAAACTTCGCCGCTCCCGGCAAGATGATTTTGGGCAGCGATTCCCACACTCGTTACGGCGCACTCGGCACTATGGCGATAGGGGAAGGCGGACCCGAACTTGTCAAACAACTTCTCAAAAAAACTTACGATATAAAATATCCGAGAGTTATCGCAGTCGAACTCAAAGGAAAAGTGAGAAAAGGCGTCGGACCTCAAGACGTCGCGCTTGCGCTTATCGGGGCGACTTTCAAAAACGGATTCGTCAAAAACAGCGTACTCGAATTCGTCGGCGACGGCATAAACGGACTTTCGGTCGAATTTAGAAACGGCATAGACGTCATGACGACGGAATCCGCTTGCTTGTCTTCAATTTGGGCGACGGACGAAAAGGTGGAAAAATATCTCGAACGTTTCGGCAGAAAAGCGGAATACAAAAAGATTTCGCCTGAAGACGGCGCACTGTACGACGGTGCGGTCGTCATAGACCTTGACAAAGTGGAACCGATGATAGCGCTTCCTTTCCATCCGTCGAACGTGTATAAACTCTCTGACGTCATTGCAAATCCCCTTGAAATTCTCGGCAAAGTCGAAAAAGAGGGCAATTTACTTTTGGGACTTCCCGAAGGCACTTTCAAATTGACGGACAAGGTGAAAGACGGCAAAGTGTACGCGTCGCAAGGCGTTATCGCTGGTTGCGCAGGCGGAACTTTCGACAATATCTACACGGCGTCTAACGTATTGAAAAACAAATCGGTCGGAAACGGTGCGTTCAATCTCACCGTTTATCCCGGCTCTCAAACGGCAAACTATGCACTTATGGCAAACGGCGCGTCCGCATCCTTAATCGCAAGCGGAGCGGTGCTTAAACCCTGTTTCTGCGGCCCTTGTTTCGGTGCAGGCGACGTTCCGTGCAACAACGGATTTTCTATTCGTCACACCACGAGAAACTTCGAAAGAAGAGAAGGAAGCAAACCGTCCGACGGTCAAATCGCATCCGTTGCGCTTATGGACGCGCGCTCGATAGCGGCAACGGCGGCAAACGGCGGAGTGCTCACTTCCGCTTTGGGACTGGATTACGACGATACGGTGCCCAAATACGATTTTCCCGCGGCGGTGTACGATTCGAGAGTGTATAACGGCGTCGGCAAACCCGATCCCTCCGTCGAACTCGTATACGGACCTAACATAACGGATATTCCTAAAATAGCGGAACTCAAAAACAATCTCGTTTTCAAGGTTTGCTCGGCAATCTACGACCCCGTCACGACTACCGACGAACTCATTCCGTCGGGCGAAACGTCGTCTTATAGAAGCAATCCTCTTCGTCTTGCGGAATTCGCGCTTTCGAGAAAGGATCCGAATTACGTGAGTAGGAGCAAAGCGGTCAGGGACGGAGATAACGAAGATATAACTTCCGCACTTGAACTTATAGGAGCGAATACGGACGACTTGTCCGTGGGCAGTGCGGTGTTCGCGGTGAAACCCGGGGACGGCAGTGCGAGAGAGCAAGCGGCAAGTTGTCAACGTTTTCTCGGCGGAAGCGTGAATATCGCGAGAGAATACGCAACGAAGAGATATCGCAGCAATCTCATAAATTGGGGAATGTTGCCTCTTCTTAACGACGATACGGATTTTGAAATCGGGGATATATGTTATATCCCGTCCGTCAGAGAGTTTATCTCGTCGGGAGCGGACTCGGTCTGCGGCAAACTCGTGCGAAAGGGTGAGATTAGGGACGTCGTATTCAAGATGGATTCTCTCACGGACACCGAAAAGAGAATTATCCTCGACGGTTGCCTGATCAACTACTACAAAAACAACTGAAAGATAAATCGCAACGGCGATTAAGGAGATAAAATGCCGATTACGGATTTTTTGGATTATAACGCGGAGCATTTCGGCGACGACGTGGCGCTCGTCGAGATTAACCCTGAAATAAAAGAGAAACAACTTCTCACTTGGAAGGATTATAACCTCGTCGAAACTCTTCCGTCGGGAGAGCACCGCAGAGAAATCACTTGGCGCAAATTCGATTCGAGAGCGAATAGGTTTGCAAATCTTCTCTTATCTCACGGAATGAGAAAGGGAGAGAAAGTCGCTATTCTTCTCATGAATTGCATCGAATGGTTGCCCATCTATTTCGGCATTTTGAAAGCGGGTGGAATAGCAGTCCCCCTCAACTATAGATACACTGCGGACGAAATCAAATATTGCGTAGACCTGGCGGACGTCAGCGTGCTCGTATTCGGCAAGGAATTTATAGGACGCGTGGAATCCATTTTCGGCGATATGCCCAAAGTGGAAGGGATGATGTACGTAGGGGAAAACTGCCCCTCGTTTGCGGATAGTTACGACAAGGAGATGAAAACCGCGTCGAGAGCGAAAGTCGTAAGCGATATAACGGATGAAGACTATGCCGCGATATATTTCTCTTCGGGCACGACGGGATTTCCGAAGGCGATACTGCACAAGCATAAAGCACTCGTGCATTCCGCGATAACCGAACAAAAACACCACGGACAGCAAAAGGACGATTGTTTCCTTTGTATTCCTCCTCTTTATCATACGGGAGCAAAGATGCACTGGTTCGGCTCTCTCGTGTCGGGGAGCAAAGCGGTTCTTCTTAAAGGCGTTTCTCCGAAGTGGATACTTCAAACCGCAAGCGATGAGAAATGCACTATCGTTTGGCTTCTCGTGCCTTGGGCGCAGGATATACTCGACTCGATAGACAACGGCACGGTCGATCTAAACGATTACGACTTGTCGAAATGGCGTCTTATGCATATAGGCGCGCAACCCGTTCCGCCGAGCCTTATAGAGCGTTGGAAAAAGGTTTTCCCCGCACACCAATACGACACCAATTACGGACTCAGCGAGTCCATAGGTCCCGGATGTGTGCACTTGGGCGTGGAGAATATAGACAAAGTCGGCGCAATAGGCAAAGCGGGCTACGGCTGGCAGACCAAAATCGTGGACGCGGATAAAAACGAAGTAGAGAGAGGAGAGGTCGGCGAACTCGCGGTCAAAGGGGACGGCGTTATGGTGTGCTACTATCACGATGAGAAAGCCACTGAACAAGTCTTGAAAGACGGCTGGCTCTTTACAGGCGATATGGCGGTCGAGGACGAGGACGGATTCATCTATCTCGTCGACCGCAAGAAAGACGTTATAATTACGGGAGGGGAAAACCTCTATCCCGTGCAGATAGAAGATTATCTTCGTGCGTGCGAGAGAATACGCGACGTTGCCGTCATAGGACTTCCGGACGAAAGACTTGGCGAAATCGCGGCGGCGGTTATCGAACTTAAACCCGAATTCAAGGACACGACGGAGAAAGAAATCATGGATTTCTGTACCGATCTTCCCAGATACAAACGCCCGCGCAAGATTATATTTGCGGACGTACCGAGAAATCCTACCGGGAAAATCGAAAAACCCAAACTTCGCGAAAAGTATTGCGGAAACGTCGCTCTCGTTGCTCAACAAATCGAGCAATCCGCGAAAATCAAAAAGTAATATCAATATTTAAGAGGCAATAAATGAAAAAACTAATGTTAGGCAACGAAGCCATCGCGAGAGGCGCGTACGAGGCGGGCGTCAAGGTCGTGTCGGCATATCCCGGCACTCCGTCCACCGAGGTCAGCGAACGTATCGCGGGCTACGAAGAAGTCTATGCGGAATGGGCTCCGAACGAAAAAGTGGCGTTCGAAGTCGCAATCGGCGCGTCTTACGCGGGTGCGAGAAGTATGGTGTGCATGAAACACGTCGGCGTCAACGTGGCGGCAGACCCTATGTTCACCGCGGCTTATACGGGCGTCAACGGCGGTCTCGTACTCCTTGCGGCGGACGACCCCGGCATGCATTCTTCGCAAAACGAACAAGACACAAGACTATACGCAATTGCGGCTCATCTTCCTTTGCTCGAACCGTCGGACAGCGCGGAAGCAAAAGAATTCACGAAAAAGGCGTTCGAGATTTCCGAAAAATACGATACTCCCGTCATCGTCAGAACGACTACGCGGCTTGCACACTCTCAAAGTTTCGTCGAAGAAGAGGAGAGAGTAGAAATCAAGGTGAAACCTTACGTCAAGGATATCACGAAGTATACCATGATGCCGTCGAGCGCAATAGGCAGACACGTAGCGGTCGAAGATAGAGAAAATCGTTTGTCCGAACGCGTCAACGATTGTCCCCTCAACGTCGTCGAAAAAGGAGATAAATCCTTGGGCGTCGTGTGTAGCGGTGTCGTGTATCAATACGTAAAAGAGGCGTTGCCGAACGCAAGCGTATTAAAACTCGGCATAGTCAATCCGCTTCCCATGAAGAAAATCAAGGAGTTTGCGGACGGCGTAGACCGCCTCGTCGTAATAGAGGAACTCGAACCCGTAATCGAAAACGCGATTAAGGCGTACGGAATCGAGTGCGACGGCAAAAATTTGTTCTCCCGTCAAGGAGAAATTTCGGTTGCGATAATCAAGGAAAAAATCCTCGGCGAAAAGACTGAAATCGAAAAAATCGATTTGCCCGTCCGTCCCCCCGTCATGTGCGCGGGGTGTCCGCATAGAGGTGTTTTCTACGTGCTTTCAAAACTTAAACTCACGGTTTCCGCGGATATCGGCTGTTACACCCTCGGTGCGCAAGCACCTTTGTCTGCGGTTGATACCGTCGTTTGCATGGGTGCAAGCATAGGCATCGCGCACGGCTTTGAAAAAGCAATCGGCAGAGAACAATCCAAACACACCGTAGCGGTTATCGGGGATAGTACGTTTATCCATAGCGGCATAACGGGACTTATTAACGCGGTTTACAATCAGTCCAATATCACCCTTATCATACTTGACAATTCCACGACGGGTATGACGGGGCATCAGCAACACCCTGCGACAGGACTTACTCTCCAACAAAAACCCGCCCCTATTCTTAATATAGTGGAACTTTGCAAAACTATCGGTGCGGCAAGCGTGAGAGTAGTGGACAGTTACGATTTGTCCGCAGTCGAAACCGCTGTCAAGGAAGAAACGAATAGGGACGGCGTGTCGGTCATCGTCGCAAAGCGTCCGTGCGCTCTTCTCAATCGCAATTATCCGCCCGCCCTTCATATCGAAGATTGCAAGAAGTGCGGAGCGTGTTTCAAACTCGGCTGTCCCGCCATTGAAAAACAAGCGGACGGCACCGCCAAAATCAATCCGTCGCAATGCGTGGGTTGTTCACTTTGCAAGAGCGTTTGCAAATTCGGAGCAATAAGGGGGTAACTATGAAAGCGAATATTCTTATCGTAGGCGTAGGCGGTCAAGGCACCCTTCTTGCATCCAGAGTTTTGGGCGCGCTTGCCGAAATCGAGGACAAGGATTGCAAATTATCCGAAGTCCACGGAATGTCACAAAGGGGAGGCAGCGTGGTGACGCACGTCAAAATCGACGACAAAGTCACCTCTCCCATCATCGGCGTACGCGATGCGGACGTCATACTATCTTTTGAAAAACTCGAAGCGCTCCGCTACACGAACTATCTGAAACAAGGCGGAACGGTTATCGTGAATACGCAAGAAATACTTCCTATGCCCGTCATCACGGGGGCAAGAAAGTATCCGGAGGGAATAGTCGAAGCCCTTTCCGAACGCGCAGGCAAAGTCGTAGCGGTGGACGCATACGATATTGCCGATAGCATAGGCAACCCCAAAGGGGTTAACGTCGTTATGCTCGGCGCGCTAGCAAAGAGTCTCGGCGTTCCGTTTAGTCAGATAGATACGGCGCTGAAACAAACAATCAAACCTAAACTTTACGAAATCAACCGTATCGCCCTTGAAAAAGGATACGAAATCTAATCTGACGAGGAATTATGAAATATTATAACGAAAAAATAGAAACAATGAGCCGCGAAGATATGACGGCTTTGCAATCCGAACGCCTTAAAGACGTTGTAAAAAGAGTATACGAAAACGTGCCTTACTATCGCGAAAAAATGGACGCGATAGGTCTGAAACCCGAAGATATTCACGGAATAGAAGATATAACCAAACTTCCGTTCACCCTGAAACACGACCTCAGAGAAAATTATCCTTTCGGCACTTTCGCGGTGCCTATGAGCGAAATCGTCCGCGTACACGCATCGAGCGGTACGACGGGCAAACTCACAGTCGTCGGCTACACTCAACGCGACCTCGACGATTGGTCCGAATGTGCTGCGAGAAGCCTTGTAGTCGCCGGTTGCGACAATACTGATATCTTGCACGTTGCCTACGGTTACGGCTTGTTCACGGGCGGCCTCGGGCTTCACTACGGCGGTGAAAAACTCGGCGCGACCGTAGTCCCCGCATCCGCAGGCAATACCATAAGACAACTTCAACTGTTGAGAGATTTCGGCGCGACCGCAGTCGCATGTACTCCGTCCTACGCTCTTGTCCTTGCCGAAGAAATGAAGAAGGCGGGAATGAAGAAAGAAGATTTCAAACTTAAATGCGGAATCTTCGGCGCAGAGCCTTGGTCGGACGAAATGAAAGCGGATATCGAAGAAAAACTCGGAATCAAAGCATACGACATCTACGGTCTCAGCGAAATCAGCGGCCCGGGCGTTGCAATCGGTTGCGGAGATTCATTCGGACTTCACGTCAACGAGGACTTCTTCTATCCCGAAATCGTCGACCCCGAAACCCTCGAACCCGTTCCCGACGGACAAGTCGGCGAACTCGTGTTCACTACGCTTACAAAGCAGGGCATACCTCTCATTCGCTACCGCACTCGCGATTTGAGCGCGCTTATGCACGGCACTTGTCCCGTTTGCGGACGCACTCTCGTAAGAATGCAGAGAGTTAAGGGCAGAAGCGACGATATGCTTATCATCAGGGGAGTGAACGTGTTCCCGTCCCAAATCGAAAGCGTACTTATGAACGTCAAAGAAGTCGTCGGTTCGCACTATCAAATCGTCGTCGACAGAGTAGGCAACCTCGACACTATGGAAATCCAAGTGGAACTCACCCTCGAACATTTCTCGGACGAGGTGCGCAAAATCGAGGCGCTCAAGAAGAATATCGAACACGAACTTCTCGGCAATCTCGGCGTCGGCGCGAAGGTCACTTTGGTTTCACCCGACTCTCTCCCTCTCTCGAGCGGAAAGACGGTGAGAATAGTAGATAAGAGAAAGATATAGGAGGAAATATTATGTTGATAAGTCAAATAGCGGTTTTTCTTGAAAACAGAAGCGGTCGTTTGAGCGCAGTCCTCAAAGTGCTTGCGGCAAACGATATCAACGTCAAGTCCCTCAATATCGCGGATACCAACGATTTCGGTATCGCGAGAATGATTACCTCTGACGACGAACTTGCGGTAGACGTGCTTAAAGCGGCGGGATTCACTTGCTCTGTCAATAAGGTCATAGCGGTCGAAGTCGAGGATCGTCCCGGTGAACTTGCGGGCACTCTCGAAGCCCTTGCAAACGCAGGCGTCAACGTCGAATACATATATTCGCACAGTATCGGCGACCACAAGACCTATATCCTTATTAAGCCCTCGGATATTTCCTTGGCACAAAAGGCGTTAGAGGATAATAATATATAGTCGTGTCCCCCGTCGGACACGACGGAGGACGTTTGGAAATAACTAAAATCGTGCGCACGGGCCGCATTTTACGTAACCTATCTATCCCGAAAAAGTCGGCGAAAGTTATGCTTATGATAAAGGCGGACGCGTACGGACACGGTATCGTCGAGGTCGCGAAAGCGCTTGAAAACGATGTAGATTTTTTCGGAGTGGCAACTCTCGAAGAAGGACGCATCGTGCGCGAAAACGGAGTTAAAACACCGATTTTGGCAACTGATATACTGCCTTTTGAATTTTCGGAGGCAAAAGCGCTCGACCTTTCCGTGTCCGTGGGGGATATGGATTCCCTATGCCGTCTTGCTACAATGCAGGGACGTGCGCCGAAAGTACATTTGAAAATAAATACGGGGATGAATCGATTCGGATTATCTCCCAATGAGGTTGACGACGCACTGTCGGTTGCAAAGCGTAGCGGAGTTGAAATCGAGGGTGCGTACACACATTTGTACGCACCGAATCTTATTCAACTCGACTTATTCGACGCCGTCGCAAGGAAAGTCAAAGAGAGTTTCCCTAATGCGATAATCCATGCTTGCTCGTCCTCGTCCGTACGTCTTAATCGTTACGATATGGTGCGGATAGGGATGAGTGCATATCTCGGTGCGGCTGAAATCGAAAGCGTCGTTTTGTCGTCGCAAAAGGTGGCAAAAGGTGAGCGAATCGGATACGGCGACAACTTCTCGAACGAGGATTGCTACGCCGTGTGGCTACTCGGCGGATATGCGGACGGAATCGTCAAAGGGCAACCCATGCTTATCGACGGAGAATTATTCACAAGCATAAGCGTTTGTATGGACGTGTTTGCGGTGAAGTCCCCGCGTCCGTTTGAAAGAGGGCAGAGAGCAATTCTCACAAGCAATAATTTGCCCTTGGACGAAGTGGCAAGTCGCACTAACAGAACGATATACGAAACAATGACCGCTTTAAGCGGTAGAGTGAAAAGAATTTATGACGAAAGCAGAGGCTAGAAAAGTAGCGAAAGCGAATATAGCGAAGATGTCGGATGCCGAGCGCGAATGGGCGAGCGGTGCGATTATCGACGCCGTTTCTTCCCTTGAACAATTCAAAAAGGCGAAATCTCTTTTCATATATCTCGGCACGAAAACCGAACCCGACACCCACGAAATCGTAGGTCTTGCGCTTGCAATGGAACGCACAGTCGCAGTCCCCAGAGTGAGAGGGGAGAATATGGATGCGATTTCCATCACGCCTTTCACCGATTTCAAAGAAAACAAATGGGGTATTCTCGAACCCGTCAAAGGGCACGTCTTGAACGAGGTCGAAGTCGCAATAATTCCGCTCGTCGCATTCGACGGGCTCAAACGCCTCGGTCACGGCGGTGGATATTACGACAAATATCTGTCCGCTCACAAGTGTCTGAAAATCGGACTTGCTTTCGACTGCCAATGCGTGGAAGGGCTTGAAACCGAAAAATTCGATATTCCGCTCGACGTCCTCGTCACCGAAAAAAGGATTATCGTTAGACCGAATAAGGTCAAAGAGAATCTTTTCGGAGGGGAAGAATGAGAGTAATATCCGGCAAATATCGCGGAAAAAGGCTGCTGTCCCCGTCCGACGACAGAGTGCGTCCGACTACGGACAGAATCAAAGAAACCGTATTCAACGTTCTGCAATTCAGAGTTGAGGGCGCAACCGTGCTCGACCTGTTTTCGGGGAGCGGTGCACTTGGAATAGAATGTCTTTCTCGCGGCGCAAAAGAGGTCGTTTTCGTCGATAAAAGCACGGACAGCGTCGCTTTGACGAAAGCAAACCTCAAAGGAATAGACGGGAATTATAGGGTAGTTTGCTCGGACTTTCTCGGTGCGCTTAACTCCCTAAACGAGAAGTTCGATATAATCTTTCTCGACCCGCCTTACGACACCAATCTCGGCGAAATCGCAATCGACGTAATCGTCAAAAGAGATATGCTGACCGACGACGGCGTTATATATTTCGAGCACTCGAAAACCAAAAACTACGTCCCGCCCGCGGGGTATAAGACGCGCACGAAACCTATGGGATATACGGTGTCCGAGTTTATATCGCACAAAACCGTCGCGCTTATGACGGGCAGTTTCGACCCTATAACGAAAGGGCATATAGCGCTCCTCGAATACGGGCTTTCTCGATACGACGAAGTCGTCGTCGCGTGCCTTGTCAATCCTGACAAGGAATATCTCTTTTCACCCGAAGAGAGAGTTAATATAATCAAATCGGCAACTGAAGGTATGGTTAACGTCAAAACCTTGTATAGCGAAAAGACCGCCGTCGAGGTCGCGAAAGAGGTGGGCGCAACCGTATTTTTGAGAGGAATACGAGATGAAAACGACGCGCGTTACGAAGATGAAATGCGCGAATACAACCTCGCTCACGGCGGAATAGATACGGATATTGCGGTGCTCGACGGATATAAGGCGATATCTTCTACAAGAGCAAAAGAAGAAATTTTGAAATCGGACTTTCGTTCTTTGCCGAGTGGTGCTATAATGGTTGTACAAGAAATACTAAAACAAAAAAACGTATAGATATATGTGAGGAAATTATGGATACTTTGGATTCTTTGTTGAACGAAATCGAAAGCGAAATTCTCCGCGCGAAAAAGGCAACCTTTTCCAATACGGATATTATCGTCAATCGTCAAACCATGCTCAATCTTTTGACGCGTTTGCGCGCATCCTATCCCGTCGTCGTCAGAGAGGCGGAACAAATCAAAAAGGATAGGGACGAGATTCTTGCAAAGGCGGAAGCATATGCAAACGAAACTATGGATAAGGCGGAAGAGAAGGCGAAACAAATGATAAGCGAAACCGAAATCATCAGACAAGCGACCGCAGATGCAGAGGCTATGCGCAACGAGGCGGAAGAGGCTTATCGCAAAATGGACTATGATTCTCGCTCTCTTGCTTTCAACGTCCTCGACAGCGCGGAAAAGACGATGAGAGAAAGTATGTCCCGCCTCAATGCTTGCAAGCGTAAACTCATCGAGGAATAATCACTCGAGATAACTCTTCAACGCTTGTTGCAATAAGTTAAGGAAACGTATCGTGCGCGCGATTTCCTCTTTGTCCGCTCCGTTTGCAAGGGCGTCGGCAACGGAAATCGCAAGTGCGTTCATCGAAAAAACACAATCTTTCATAGTACAATATATTTTCTGCGGAAAAATGTTGACAAAAATAGATTATTTTCCTTGACAACGTGGCACTGAAGTCATATAATATTTTCATCTTGTGCGGCCATGGCGGAATTGGCAGACGCGTACGTTTGAGGGGCGTATGGGAGACCGTCCGAGTTCAAGTCTCGGTGGCCGCACCAAAAAGCAATCACGAAAGTGGTTGCTTTTTTTTGTGCGCCACAAGACTTGCGTGCAACTGCGTTGCACCGCCTACGGCGCAACTCGGACTCCGTCCATCATGAAAACACGATTTGCATAAAGACAAAATCGTGTTTTCAATTATGTTTGCCTGCGGCAAATGATGACGGCGATGCCTAATTATGTATGCTTCGCAAATTATGTGTGACTGCGCACGTTGTGGCAAACGTAACACAATTGCGACGTGGTCGCAACATAATATTGAGCGTAGCGAAATGCATCACGTAGGCGTAGCCTATGCACAATTTAAGAAAGAAGCAATAGTGAATATTTAAGAAGTTTTACTTTGATAACCCTACGGCAAATGATGACGGCGATGCCTAATTATGAATGCTTCGCAAATTATGTGTGCCTATGGCACGTTGTGGCAAACGTAACACTATTGTTGCGTAAAAAGTTGCGGAAACACTAACGTATTGAAAAAACCAAATTTTGTGATATAATTAATTTATTAATGCATAAGGACGTAAATCAAATGAACAATGTCGAGCGTATGAATAAAGGGTTGGCATATATTGCGGATGAAGAAGTGTTTGAACAAGTCAAGGCGTGTCGCAGAATTTTGCAAAGGCTTAATAGTATGGATAGGGCGGATATCGAAGGAATCTATGCCGTCGCAAAAGAACTTTTTTGCGAGAGCGATGCGCATATTACGCCTCCGTTTCATTGTGACCTCGGTAAGAATATTGAAACGGGGAAGAATTTTTATGCTAATGCGAATTGCACAATTCTCGACGTTGCGAAAGTTGTTTTCGGAGATAATTGTTTACTTGGACCAAACGTGTCGATTTATACCGCCGGACATCCTATTCATCCTGTCGCGAGAAATTCAGGCTACGAATACGGCAAATCCGTAACGATAGGCGATAACGTTTGGATTGGCGGTGCTTCCGTAATTTGTCCGGGCGTGCACGTTGGAAATAACGTGGTCATCGGTGCAGGTAGTGTAGTAACCAAGGACGTCCCCGATTGGTGCATTGCCGTCGGGAATCCTTGCAGGGTGATCCGAAAAATTACAGACGAGGATATGCGCAAACTTTATAAAGACGAAGAAATAGACGACGAGGCGTGGAATAATATATTATCTACAATCAAAAATTGATTTTGTAAGTTTATCGCTATAATCGATTCGCAAAACGTAGTTGATATACCCCATTAACGAATGCAAGTCTGCAAGTTAAAAAAAATTGGCTTGATTCGAGGAAAATTAATAAATGTGTGGATTGCGCTTGAAAACGGCGGGCAACGGGTGTACAATATCCACGTAAAAGAGGTGCTTTATGAGATATTACACTGTAGATATAAAAGGTTTCGAGGCTAATTTGCCCATTCTTCCTCTCCCCAGCGGAGTGGAAATCTGCTTTTTCAATTTACACGGCGACAGCGCGCTCACTGAACATTGCGGAAAAGAAATCGCAAAACTGCTCGATGGTGCGGAAGTCGTCATCACTGCGGAAAGCAAGGGACTTCAACTCGCGCACGTGACCGCACGCGAACTCGGACAACGCTATTACGCGGTGGCAAGAAAGAGCAAGAAACTCTATATGCAAGACGGAATCGAAGTCGAGTACGGCAGTTCGATAACCACGGGCAAGGCGCAATGCCTGTATCTGTCTAAACACGACGAAGACCTCGTGAGAGGAAAAAAGGTTGCGATCGTGGACGACGTAGTGTCTACGGGGGCGTCCTTGGAAGGGCTTGAAAGACTTGTTGAAAAGGCGGGCGGAATAGTCTACAAAAAGGCGTTCGTGCTTGCAGAGGGCGAGGCGGCAAACAGAGAAGACGTCGTGTATCTTGCGACAATCCCTCTTTTGTAATCCATAAACAGATATAGTTTTAAAAGCAAGTAGGAAGAGATTTATTTTCTTCCTATTTTTTATAAGGAAACGCACCGAAAAATAGTCGCTTGATTTTCGGCGTAACGTAGGCGTAAAAAAATATCCGTAGCGGATTGCTACGGATATTTTTTAGTTCAATCGAAATTACATTTTCTTGATGAATTTTGCAAGTTCGGTGAAGATAACGCCAAGGCCGTATGCGCCTGCGTCGGGGTAGCCGATGGATTTTTCACCGACGGTGCCCGCTCTGCCGAGGGTTGCAACGACTGCTTTGGTGCTTTCAGCGCCTGCAACCGCCGCTTTCGCGCCTTTGTCGATTGCCTCGATGAGTTTGTCGCCCGCGAGTGCCGCTTTGGTGAGAGCGTCCGCACAGGGTTTCAATGCGTCGACAAGGGTCTTGTCGCCGACGACCGCGCCTTTGCCGAAGGATTTCTTGCCGGTTTCGTAAACGCCGGTATTCGCCGCTTGGAAGAGGTCTGCAAGGTCTTGGAGAGTGATTTCTTCTTTGCCGTCAACCGCTTTGCCTGCATAACGGAATGCGCTTCCCCAGATAGGACCGCTTGCGCCGCCGCAGTATTCCATGATGATTTCGGAGCAGGATTTCAAGAATGCGCCGATATTCGCCTTATCGCGAGTCGCCCAGTCTTTTTTGAGTTGTTTGAAGCCTTTTGCTATGGACATACCGAAGTCGCCGTCGCCCATCTTATCAGCGTCGCAGAAGGGGACTTCGTTTTCGATGATGACGTCCGCCATTTTGTCTACGA
>CAZRHE010000006.1:0-85385 GCA_964599875.1 uncultured Bacteroidaceae bacterium | reverse complement strand
AAAATGCTCAACCTCGTAGTAGGAAAGGAGGAGAAGTAATGAAAACTTTCAAAGGTAGAGTTATAGCAGGCGGCAATTGGAAAGGTGAAGCAGTCGTGTCCCACGAAGGCATGAATACTCTCGCATCCTATCAAAAGAGTGCAATGGCAAACAAATCCGAAGTCATCGTGTCCGACCAAAACAACAAAGACCTTTTCGGCAAAAACATAACCGGCAAGGCGCTTTGCTTGCCCACGACTATCGGCTCGACTACGGGTGGTCTTGTCATTCAAACCATATGCAGCATGAAGATTAATCCTTCCGCATATCTTTTCTCCAAACATATCGACTCTCTTGCAGCAAGCGGAATAGTCCTTGCAAAAGTTTGGGAAAACAGCGATATCATCGCAATCGACCAACTCGGCGACGAGTTTCTCGAAGCGGTTAAGACGGGGGACACCGTCGAAATCAAAGCGGACGGCACCGTCGTCGTTTTGTAAGAAATTATACAAAATAAATTCCGCTCGTTCGAGCGGAATTTTATTTTGCCTTTAAACCCCTTGCCGTTTTATAAGTTATCTAATATTTGCAAAAACAGGGGATAATATCGTCAAAACGAAAGGATAAACGTCGGTTTAGAAATATTGCTTGACGAACGACATGGTCTCGTTCAAGCACTCTCGACCTTTTTTGACGCAGGTCGCGATAGGCCAAGCGTGTTGTGAAATGATGCCCGTGCCTTCGTAGAATTTGTAGGGCACGCCCAGTCTATCGAATTCTTTTGCCGCCGCAAAACTCTCGCTACGCAGATAATCTTTGCTTGCGTATATTAGCATGGTAGGCGGAAAACCTTCGATTATGCGAGGGGAGAGGATTTTGATTTCTTCTTTGTCTTTGTTCTCCTTGATTTCCTTGTACGAATATCCCGTGAAAGCGTTCATCATATACTTTATGCCGGGGAATTTGTTGTCCACGAGGGTGTCGAAATTTATCGCACCGCAATTTGAAATCATAGCGCTCACCTTAAATTCGTCGCGGTGTTTGAAGTCTATGCCGAGTTTGTCGTAGTAGGAGTGGTCGAGGGACGTCATCGCCATATAGAAGATGAAATAAGAGCCTGCGCTTTCACCGCCTAAAAGGACTTTAGACGTGTCGATATTGAACTCGTCACTGTGGTCGAAAATCCAGTCGATTGCCTTATAAATCTGCTTGAATTGGTCGGGAAAGGTCATCATAGGGGCGTACTGATAGCCGATATTGACGCCGAAAAATCCGTTGTTGCAAACCTCTTGACAATAGGTGTTGCGCATGTCGAGAAGTCCGCTACACCAACCGCCTCCGTGTACGTAGATAAAAAGCGGTTGTTTTTGAGAGCGGTCTTTATCATAAATTAAGTTGAGAGTTTCGCGTTTTACGTCCCCGTATTTGATTCCTTTGACGAGCGCGATATTTTCGGGCGGTTTCCTTTCGGTTATAATCCGTGCAAGATATTCCGTGCCGTTCATGAATATTCCGCCCAATCTGCCTTTAAGATACGCTGACTTTTTCATAAGTTCCCCCGTAACGTTTTTTCTTATCGTGAATATTATAACTTATCGTCCGCGCAATTTCAATAGAAAACTCGGCATTGATATTTTGTTATTTAGGTGATAAAATAATATAGAGGTGATAAATATGAAAAAACTTATATCCATTATCGGCGATAGCAGTATAGAAGAGGGCGGAGCGAAAGAAAAATTCGCTCTTGCTATTGGCAAGGCACTCGTCGACCACGGTTACAGAGTGGCGTCGGGCGGACTTGCGGGCGTTATGGGCGCGGCGTTTAGGGGTGCGAAATCGTCGGAATTTTATCAGGACGGCGACACCGTCGCAATCATTCCTCAATTCGACAGAGCAACTCCAACGGAAGGCGATATCGTCATAGCGACGGGACTTGACCTATATAGAAACGTCATCGTCGCAAATTCGGACGCAGTCATTATGGTCGGCGGAGGTAGCGGCACGCTTTGCGAATGCTGCAATGCGTGGGCGTTAAAACGACTGATAATATCCTTGAAAGGTGTGGACGGTTGGAGCAGTAAGGTTGCGGACACAAGACTCGACCATAGAATCCGTTATCCCGAAATCCCCGAAGACAGAATTTTCGGAGTGGAAACGGCGGAAGAGGCTATCGCCATACTTGAAAAGTATATAGGGCAGTATACCGCAACGCATACGGGAATAACCGTAGGAAAATAGAAATTCAAAGAAAAATCGATATGAAAAAACCCGCCGATACGGCGGGTTTTGAAATTAAATTAGTCGAAATATTTGCGTAATTTGTCGTCTAAATCGTAAATTTTCGTCGATGCATAGACGTCGCCTTCCGTTCTTTCTCCCGATTTGAATTTGATTACGAAATCTTTGATTTCTCCACATTCGGGACACTTCAACCAAACGTGTACGTCGGTAAGTGCGATTCCGTTTCCGCTTATACCGATGACGTGCGTTTCTCCCTCGACTGCCTTAACTATGTTTTCATAAGACAATCTTTCTTTGCAATTGGAACAGTGGAGGCGTTTCTTTTTTCTTACGATAATAAAAGTCGGCACACAAATTGCTATCAGTACGACGGCGATTATTAATATAAGTTCGACTGCGTCTGTTCCGGATAATGCTAACGTGTTTGCAAAATTCATTTTCCTCTCCTTAGTTTGAATTATTTCGTAGACTTGTCTACGGTTAGAATTATATTCTTACAATAGTAAGATGTCAAGTATTTATCTTACTTTTGTGAGAAAATATAAATATGGAAAACAAAAACTCGTTCTCACAAAATTTAAAATATTTGCGAATATCTGCAGGGATAGGGCAGGTGCAATTGGCAAACGATATCGGCGTTAGCAAAGGCATTATTAGCCTATGGGAAAACGGCAAACGCGAACCGACGATGTCCTATCTTATTGCTCTTGCTAAATATTTTAACGTAACCATAGACTATTTAGTCGGTTTAGAATAAAGTATAAATATATGTACATTTACTAATTGCGTAACTTATATTAATTCGAAAATAAATCAAAAAAGGTCGTTTAGCGACCTTTTTTGTATGTGTAAAATAGTTGTTAAGTCAGTTGCGGTGATTTTTGATCCAATCGTTCAGTTGTTCGTCAGCACGCTCGATTTTTTCACGGCGCGTCTTGTTCACTTCGTCTACGCCGAAAATCAACGCCATTTGTTCGACCGTGTTTGTGACGTCGGCGGTTTCTTCAATTATAGACTTTTTCGCGTCCGCCAAAGCACTCTCGTCTACGTCGTCGGAGCGGGTCAAGCGAAGATATTTGCATATCGCCTTCGTCAGTTCGCTCATTTCTTCTATGCATAACCTGAGTTGAGATTCTTCACCCCAAGCCTCGTTTGCGCGCTTACAAAAGTCTATGAATTTTTCGTCCATAATTTCACCTCTCGTTCAGTATAAAATCAAAATAAGATTTTTGCAAGTCTTTTCGATTTTGAGGTGCTTAAAGATTAAAGTTGACTTTGTTAAATATTTGTATTGACAAGCGTATTGTTTGCCGTTATAATTGCTAATAGTGTTAGACAAATGCTTTCGCAATTTGTTTGACGACAAGGAGGAAAATATGCTCACGTTAAAGAATATCACGAAAACCTACGGCGAGGGTGAAAACGAAGTCAAGGCGCTCAAAGGAATATCCATTTCTTTCAGGCGTTGCGAATTCGTTTCCATATTAGGGCAGTCGGGTTGCGGAAAAACAACTCTACTAAATATCGTCGGCGGACTCGACCAAGCGTCGTCGGGAGAATTGCTTCTCGACGGAAAGTCGACAAGCGGATTCAACGGCAACGACTGGGACGATTATAGAAATAGTAAAATAGGTTTTGTATTTCAAAATTATAACCTTATTCCGCATTTGAACGTGCTCACAAACGTCGAACTTGCGCTCACTATATCCGGCGTAAAGAGCGCGGAGAGGACGGAGAGAGCAAAGAGAGCACTCGAAATGGTCGGGCTCGGGAACAAGTGGAATAAGAGGCCCAATCAACTTTCGGGCGGACAAATGCAAAGGGTAGCGATTGCGCGTGCGATAGTCAACGAACCCGAAATTCTGCTTGCGGACGAGCCTACGGGTGCAATCGACAGCGACACTTCCGTTCAAATTATGGAAATACTGAAAGAGATATCCAAAACTCGTTTGGTCGTCATGGTCACGCACAACGCGGAACTTGCAGAAGAATATTCCACGAGAGTTGTTAGATTCCTTGACGGCGAAATCATCGACGATACCGACCCGTATGAAGAATCGGAAGAAATCGTAGTTGGCGAAACGGTTGAAAATGCGGAGGAAGAAAGCGAAAAGAAAACCGCTCCCCAAAAGAGAGTCAGAAAACATAAAAAAGGAATGACGATGTCCTTTTTCACCGCGGTGAAACTATCTTGGAAAAACCTCGTCAACAAGAAGGGCAGAAGCGTTTTGACTGCAATTGCGGGCAGTATCGGTATCATTAGCATTGCGCTTATACTTGCGCTCAACAACGGATTTACGGGCTATATAGCGGATTTTGAAAGGCAATCCATGTCGAAATATCCAATAACTGTATCGTCGGGTGAAGACTCCGTTATTTCTGCGTTCGAAGAGTTTTTGGGCGGGGACGACCTTGACGGCGATTCGCTCAATCTCGATTCCGTTTTCGACGTGCTTACGGGCGAAAATATAGATAGGGAAAAGTTCACCGAAGAAGAAATGGTCTACATATACGGTCAATTCGTCGGCATGTTCAACGCAATGCAGGATTCATTGACGAAGACCACGGATATCAGCAAGTTTAAGGCGCACGTCGAAAATAATTTCGATTATAACCTTGCAAAAGTCAAGTACGATTATTCAATCAATATGTCCGTATTCAATAAGGAAGTAGAAGTTGATAAGGACACGCAGGAAGAAAAAGTTTCGTACAGCGTACTTAATCCGCTTTCCGAAAGCGCGACGGTAGGCGCACTTATCAAAATGATGGTCGGCACTTCGGACGACGAGAGTAGGCTCGACCAACTCAAAACCGCAGTCGACGCGTTTGCGTTTTGGGACGAAATCGTGGCGGACGAAGAAACCATAAATTCGCAATACGACGTTTTGGCGGGCTCTTTGCCTAAAAATATGAATGAAATCGTACTTGTCGTTGACGAATACAATCAAATCTCGGACTTCGATGCGTTCGCGCTCAACGAAATGGCTGTTTTGGATCTCATCAGAGCATTCGACGACCCGTCGAGGCTCAGCAAATTCGACCAGACTTTCGAAGAAATTTTCGAAAAGGAATACTACGTATTGCCCACGAGTGCGGGTTACGTCTATAACGAGATGACGGGGACGTTTACTTGCGTCAGCGACGTCGGCGGCGAAACTCTCAAGAACGCAATAGAAACCAACGGCATCGCGCTCAAAATCAGCGGTATAATCAGACCTAAAGAGGGTATAAACGGCGGTTGCATAAACGGCATTATCGGTTATACTTCCGCACTCGGCAACTATATCATCTCGGACGCAAACGAAAGCGCGATAACCAAAAAGTATCAAGAGAATTACAACTCTTATATGGAAGCGACGGAAATCGTTGCAAACGCTCTCAAAAAGAGTGAAGAGGATCCTAACTACAAAATGACTCCCGAAGAGTCGGCGGCAAGCATGAAAGTCGCCGCGAAAATGAAAGACCTCGTAACAGGGAAAACTCTCGATATAACGGGATATAACAACGCCTTGAAAGCGTTGAACGTAAGGGATTTGAATCAACCGTCTTATATCTATTTCTATCCCAACCGCATCGCCGATAAGCAAGAAATCGTAAACTTCATCACGAGTTTCAACGAAAAGCAAAAGGCGGAAGAGGAAGAGGCGGCAAGAATCGCGGAAGAAAACGAGGAAGACGAATCGACGGTCACGTACGTCATCGAATATACGGACAATTTGGATTCCGTCGTCAGCGAATTGAATTCAGTCGTGGATACGATAACTTATATCCTCGTCGCAGTCGCCTGCGTATCCGTCATCGTCACCATGATTTTGATTGCGATAATCATGTATATCTCGGTGCAGGACAGAACGCGTGAAATCGGCATAATGCGCGCTATCGGCGCAAGAAAGAGCGATATATCGAATATCTTCAACGTAGAAACTATGCTCCTTGGGCTTGCGTCAGGCGTCATAGGCGTGCTGATTGCATACGTGTTGCAATTCCCCGGCAACCTAATTCTCAAAAACGTGTTGAATATGGCGGCGCTTCTCGATATGGCGTGGTGGAATCCTATCGCACTCATAGGCGGCTCAATCGTAATCACCGTGATATCGGGGCTTATCCCTGCTGCGATGGCTGCGAAGAAAGAGCCCGTCGTAGCACTAAGAACGGAATAATTTTCTCCCATAATTTCCTTAAGCGGTTTAAGACCGCAAGAAAAACGGCGGATTATCCGTCGTTTTTCTTACGTCGTTCGTGCTGAAAGCGGATAGAGAAGAGTATAATAATGCGAAAAAAAGATTTTCGATAAGATTTTTGTTTTCTTTTCCCCTCAAATGCTTGCATTTTATTCGGTATTGATTTATAATGGCAAAGTCAACTGGGTGTGGCGCAGCTTGGTAGCGCGCTTGAATGGGGTTCAAGAGGCCGGAAGTTCAAATCTTCTCACCCAGACCAAGAAAAAAGACGACTCTTTGCAGTCGTCTTTTTTCAATGAAATCCACTTTGCGTTGGATTAATTTTTAAGTGATTATTTCTTTTGGGATTCTTGTTCTTCGATTTTGCGTTTCGTTCTGTACGTCACGACGAATATAAGCGCGCCCGCAACGACTACGACAACGGATAGTACGATTGCGATAATTTGTACGGTAGTCAGTCCTTCGAGTTCGAGTTCGTCGGATTTGACGTAGCCGAGATTGTCGCCGTATTTCACGAAATAGTAGCCGTCGAGAGTTTCGAGCACTTCGAGTTTGACGCCGTCGGTGACGGATACGACGACGGTAGAATTATCGTTTGCAGACGAGTAGAGATTGACCACTCCGCCCGCTCTCTCCGCTTTCGCTCTGCCGTAGACCGCTTTGGGTTTTTCGGGTTCGGGGGGAGTAGGCGCGACGTACTTAGATACGTCTTCGCGTGCGATAAAGTAGATGACGCCGTCCTTTTCCATTCTCCACCATTTGCCGTCGTCAAGGTTGCATGCGTCGTCGACAAGATTCACGACCGTGCCGTTTGCAATCGTAATTTCGCCTTTTCCGTCGGGTGTGAGATATGCTTTTGCGTCTTTGTTGGTAAGATAGTCGTCGTCTTCGACGGGAGTCGCGACCGCCTCCGTCGAGCCGAATAAGAAGTAATAAACGCCGTTTTCTTCGACTATAAATTTGTCGTCCGCAGTTTTATAAGTGGCGACGAGGGATGCGTTGAATTTACGCACGCTGTGTGCGGAATTAAGGTCTGAAGTGACGTATGCGTTGTCGCCTGTCGCGCGGATTTCTATCGCCGTATAATCAGTTATATCCGCATATATCGGTGCGTAGTTGTCTGCGGTTACGATTTGGGCGGGGATGGAAACAACCGCATTTTCTTCGGTGGTGAAGAGAAGTTTATCGTTTGCAAGTGCAATCGCGTTTGCGGTGAAAGAGTAGCCGTTGCCATCGATTGTCAAAATCGAACTTTCGAGAGCGGCGTCCGTCAAATTGCTTTCGACTACCGACTGCCAACTATATTTGTAAACTTTTCCGTCGTCGTAAAGCACGAATACGTTTCCTGCGTAATCAACGACGAAATCGACAGCGTTCATACCTTCTTCAACCGAGAATGAAAGCAAAGAATTTTCGTCTTTGCCCGTGAGTGCGACGACGCTGTTTTGGGTGAGCACGTAGAGATTTCCGTTGCCGTCCGAGGTGATTGCGATTCCGTTTTCGAAGGCAAGATAATCATATAGTTTCCCGCCCATAAAGACGCTGATTCCGTTTTCTGTTAGGACGAAAAGATTTTCGTCTTCTACAAGGTCGATAATTTTGATTTCGGACGCGTATTCCGTGGTTTTGCCGTTTGCGCGCAATATAGATATTTTGTTTGCTCCCGCCACGAAAATTTCGTTGCCGTTGGTTGCGATTTTTTCGGGAGAGGGGACGGATACGGTTGAAATTTCGTCGCCGTTTTTCACGACGATACGGTTGTTGTTTTTGTCTGCGATATAGATTTTTCCGCCGTTTACGACAAGGTCTGACGGGGCGTTGAGTTTATCTATTCCGTCACCGGACATTGCATAAGTCGCTTTTAGGCTTAATGCGTTTTGTTCGTCGTTTAGGACGTAAACGGAATAGCCTTTTTCACCGTTTGCGACGTAAAGTTCGTCGTTTACTGCAGAAAAATTGCCGACCGTCAAGGAAGTTTCTACGGGATTATCTATCGCGTCGGGAGAAACGAGAAGGACGTTCGTGCCGTTAAACACGTAAATAATTTTGCCCATAGCCGCACTTTCGACGAAATAGCCGTTGTTGCGTTTTGAGGAATCCGCCGAAGATACGTCGTAGGTGTAGACCTTGTTAAGTCCCGTTTCCGCGACGAAAGAGTATATGGTTTCGCCGTCCGTGACGAAGACGGGGAGGTTGTTGAAAACCGTGTCGACGCAGTCTGATAACAAATTGAAAGAGGAGTCGTACACGGACACTCTGCCCACGACGTGCGTATAGATTTTTTCGCCGTAAACCGTGATATAGGTGTAGGCGGAAAGCCCGTCAGCGGATTCGAGCGCGGGGGCGGAGGAAGTCAAGGATACGTATTTCAGTCCGTCCGCGCAGTCGAGAAGGACCTTGTCTTTCAAAACGAATACGTTTTTGACAATCTCGTCGATTTGGAGTGAAAGACGTTTACTTCCGGATACGGTGAGGACTTTTGCGATTTTGTCGAAAGTCGCGACGAAATTTTCGTTTGCGCCGATGAGGTCTACGCTTTTCGATTGAATATAATTTTCGTCGGGGTGAATCAAAGTTGCGTTTTCGGCAAGCGCGACGTCGCCGTTACACGCTAAAACCGCAGTGAATACGAGCACTGCAGTGAGAATCAAAATGGCTATCGTTGATTTTTTTCGACAAATTTCCATATTTGAAATTATATATAATTTCTTATAAATAGTCAAGATAATAACTTTATTGCTTGAAAATCCTTACGCCTTATGCTAAAATAACCTAAAAGGTAAACTATGGCAAAAAGATTTTATTATCACGGAAAAAATAATCAACCGCAAAACGACGGAGAAAAGAATAACGCCGCCGTTTCGTCGCAACCCAAAAATCCCGCGGCAAAACCCGACGGAAAAAATTCTCAAACGCGGGACAACCGCAATCGCGGCAAAGGTCAAAAACCCGTCCGCGCGCCTCAACCCGCACAATCTTCTTATCCCAAAGAAATTACGAATATTCCTCTCGAAAGCGTCGGCGTCAGTCCCGCGACTTGCGAATTGCTTGCAAAAAACCATATCAACACACTTGGCGACCTCGTCGTACGCAGTGAAAAAGATATGTTCAAAGTGCAGGGTTTCAACAAAAAAATGTTGTTCGAACTTCGCGACGCTATGAAATCGAAAGGCGCGTCGTTTAAGCCCGAACAATCGAAAGCGGATAAAAACGTTGAGAAAGTACCACAAAAGCAACAACCCAAACAAAAGGATAAAAAGGGCGGACAACAAAAACCGCAGTCAAGACCCGTCGAGAAACTCACCGAGCCTCTTCCCGTGGACGGTTGGAGAAAAATTCAAAAAGGCGGCAAATGGGGATTTTACGACGGTTTCAAAACAGTTATCCCCGCGTCGTACGACGAAGTGTTTTGTTTCAAAGAGGGGCTTGCATCCGTTGAACTCGACGAGAAATGTGGATATATCGATAGCGAAAATAACGTCGTCATTCCTTTTGAATACGAAACCGCAATGAGTTTTTCAGAAGGTCTTGCGGCTGTTTGTAAGGTCACGAAATTCGGTTATATCGACAAAGAAAATCACGTCGTCATTCCTTTCGAATACGACGCCGCGACGTCCTTTGAAAACGGCGAGGCGAAAGTCAAAAAGGACGGAAAGTGGGGGACTATAACCCCGAACGGTGAAATCAAGTGGATAATTTGACGAAGAAGAAATTTTTTACGACGGCGCTCGTTTTGCTCGCCGTCGTTTCGATATTCGCGTGCGCGCTTGCGCCTGCGAGCGTCGCGCATGCGCTCATGCCATCGTCTTATGAGGAATATATTTCCTCTTTGCCGTCGGACGATGCAAAGGATTGGTATTTCGACGAAAATCATCTTGATCTCGAATATTGTATTTCAATCGTAAACTCGTGGAAAAAGGATTCGACTTTCGATTGGGATTCTCTAAAAAACGACCCTATTGTCGTTGCAATCGTGGATAGCGGAATAGGCTATGCGTACACGGTGGACGGGGACGGAAAGGAAACCGAATCTTCTCCCGTCGATGTCTATAAGGACGGCAATTCGTATAAGATTTCAAGCGTTTTCGACGACGTATTACTGACGGACGCTGACGGAAATTACGTCTACAAAAACACCACGAGCACGGTGAAAATCGTTAACGGCACAAGCACAACCCATTATACCGCGGTGACGGATAGTGGAAATATCGCTCTCGACCTCGTCGACAACACCGATAATAATCACGGCACTCACGTGACGAGCACCGTCGCATTGCTTATCCACGCTTTCGGGCTCGAAGATTATATCAAAATCATGCCGATAAAGGCGAATAATAAAATTTCAAAAGAGTCGGGAAAAAAGAATTACGTCGCCGCTTACGACAATTCTAAATCCGACCCCGTCGTCACCGAGGCGTTGCGCTTTGCGGAAGATAACGGAGCGGATATAGTCAATTTGTCCCTTGCCGCCGAATACAAGGCGCGATCTGCATATTCCTTTACGGCGTTTGAAAACTCGATGCTTTTGGTCGCCGCGGCAGGTAATCACGGCAATAATTCCGCATATTCCGCGAAAAGTTATTATCCCGCCGCTTGCAGCAACGTTATAGGCGTTATGAATTACACCGAAAACAAGGACGGAGAGCCCGTACTTTCTTCGGCGAGCAACTACGGTGGTGCTTATAATATAGCCGCTCCCGGCACGAATATAATAGGGGTAATCGACGGCGACGACGGTTACGGCAAACTTTCGGGCACGAGTATGGCGTCGCCTATCGTGAGTTTTTGCTCCGCACTGACCCTTCTTCGCTACCGCGGATACGAAAGCACGACGGGTGTCGAGCCTACGACCGAATTGTTGCGCTCGATGATAAACGCATGCGCAAACGAAAAGACCGCGGATACGAAATCCGCTCCCGTTTTGAGCCTTAAAAATCTTTTGACGGTTGATTTCCTAAACGACGAAAAGTATTCAGACCAAATGTATACGGACGTAACGGGCATAAAAATCGTTACGGAATCTTCTTCGAAACTTACCCTTGGAGATTCTGCCGTATATTTCAAGGCAAGTCCCGTCCCGTCCAACGGCAAAACCGATATGAGCGTGCGTTGGTATCTCGTGAAAGGGGATGAGCGCACCGACCTCGGCGACGGCAACGAAATCTATTTGCCCGTGCCGAGCAAAGTCGGAGAGGGTTATTCCTTATATTGTGAATACTATGAAAAGGATACGGAAGTCACCGCATATATAAGCGAGCCTTTCAATTTCTCGGTCAATTACATGGATTTTGATATCAAGTCCGTGACTTCGTTTGGAGTGGTTGAAAAGGACGGATATATCGAGTTTTCACTTCCCGTCGCGCACTGCAATCCTACCGTTGCGGAGGGGATTGTGTGGTATATAAACGGCGAACAGGTCGGCACGGGTGCGTCTTTCATAGTCAATTCTCCAGAGAGTTTGAAGGAAGATTACGAGATTACCGCAAGCGTTTGGGGAACGAAAGTCGATTGTAGTTACGTTTTGAGCGCGGAAAAGAACGATAATACGTCGTCGGGCGGAGATATAGCGCCTATAATCGCAGGCGGAGTATTTTGCGGCATAGCGGTTTTGGCTGTTTTGATTTCAGTCGTCGTGCACTTCGTGAAGAAGAAAAAATTCATAAACGATTGCACAATCGATATTATAAATGAAGACGTTGACTTTGAATTACAAGTGGTTGAACCTATGAAAGAAGAAACGGCAGAAGAACAATCCGCTGAATTCGCCGAAGAAACTTTAATCGATGAAGAAGTGCCCGCCGAAGATTTGCAATCGGAAAACGCCGAGGAACAAAAAGGCGAAAGCGTTTCTGATGAAATTGCGGGAGATAAGGACGGCGTTATTACACCGACCGATAAAGACGCGGAATAAGAGGGAATAGAAAAAGATTGTACGAAAAAAAGGCTGTCGGTTTTGACAGCCTTTTGAATTTTTTCAATTCCGGCTATGATATTAACCTTTGATTTTGTCGAGAGAACGGCAGAGGGTTGCTTTCTTTCTTGCCGCAGTGTTCTTGTGATAGACGCCGTCGGAAGCCGCCGCATCGATTATGGACATAGTGTCTGCGAGAAGTTTTTCTGCAAGTGCGACGTCTTTCGCCGCGATTGCTTCGTTATACTTCTTGATTGCGTTCTTGACGCGGGATTTCTTGGTGGTGTTTTCTTGGTTTTGTCTTGCGGACACCTTGACTCTCTTTTTTGCTGACTTGATGTTAGGCATATTTTTCTCCTTGATGGATAACTTTCATTAACTTTGAAAATATTAGCACATATCGAAAATTCTTGCAACTATTTTTGCGACCTTTTCGGATATTTGCACACAATTGTATTGTTTTATTCTTGTTGCGAAGGAATTTGCGATTAAATTTCTCCTGATTTTTAGCCGATATTCCTTCAGAGTCATGGTAGACAGCATCATTATCTAACTACTTTTTATATCAATGAAAAGCATGGTTTATAAAAAACTTGCTTAAATGGTAGCATATGAAGAAAAACAATACCGCACTAATCATCACTACGTCAATTTTATCGGTCGTGCTCGTCGTTTCGGCGGTGTGCGCCGGTGTGTTCTTCGGTAAAAATGCCGAAACGATAAAATCCGTCTTTTCTAACTCCGGGCAAAACTTCGTTCTCTCATCCGTTGCCGAAGCGGAAAAGGCGGAGGCGGTTGAAAATGCTATCTCTGAAACAGTGAACGTCGCAAATGCAGATAAGGCGCTGGCAGTCAACGATGCATATCGTGCCGCCGAAGAGGTTAAAAATAGAGAACTTGCTTCGGCAGAGCAGGAGAAAAATGACGCACTGAATGCTGCAGAGAAAGAGAAAGCACAAATTATAGAAGATAGCAACAAAGCGCTGGCAAATGCTGAAATTGAAAAAGAACAAGCAGTATCCGATGCTTATGTAAGCGGATATAATGCTAAACTTCCAAATTTTTTTGAAATCGAAACCATTGACGATCTCAATAGTCTTTCCATAACAAATGATAATCAATGGACACAAATTTTTGATGCTCCTGAATACGAACCAATTGTAGAAGGAGTTTATGTTGAGTGCGTTTCGCTTAAATACTCCGAACGTTGCAGCGTAGTTTCATCCGGCATATTTGGCTTAAATGGTTTCTTGAAATACAGTGTGGATTATGATTATAGCATAAAAGATGAAGAGCTCATTTCATTCATAAATTCGCTTATTGAATCTCAAAAATATTACAAATTCACTTATAGCATAGGAACTCCTAATACGGATATAAAATTAGTGCCGCTCATGGCTAATATACCGATTGACGACATAGTCGCTAATGTCGATAACGGATGGGGCACTGTATATAATTTCACAAATGTGTCATCTAACGCAAAACAAATAGGTGTTTTAGTTGAGGATGACAAAATGTATACATATGGATTTAATGTCGATAACTTTTCTGATAATTCCTATGAATTACAAGGTGGTTGCTGGAAGTTTGACGATAATGTCAGATACGTCGCAAATGGTGATATTATAGGCAAATACATTTCAAAAACTTTTTATGCTGATTGTTATCCTATATATATTGACAGCCATGTTATGAAAGGTTATCTATCGACTCTTGCACTTCCATCAGATCTTAAATATGTAATGGATACTAATCCAAACGGTCGCACATATAAAAATTTTGTATACAAGATTAATGGTGATGTTTATTACAATATGGGTTTAGTAAATTATGATGGTTTATCATTATCATATGTAAATCTTTATGGTAATTACACGACATCTTCTAAAAATGCAGGATTTTTGTGTACTTCATATTTGATGAAAGGGGAACCGAATTCAGTAGAGTCATCGGGCACTTTTACAAGTTATTATAACGATTATTGCAACGGAAATTACAGTTGTTCAAACGGGATGATTTTTCTTCTTCCGAATCAAACCATCTTCGATTACAATTCCGGTGAATCACTATCGGGGGGATTTACTATGCTCGTGTTTTTCCCGGAAGAGATAGAAACCTTTGAAATCGTATCGATTACACAAGCATAGAGGTGGTACATGAAGAAAATAGAGATAAAACTTGACGAATTTAGAAGGAATAATAACAAAAAGGGGCGTGGTCATCCGGCGTACATATATGCAAAGATTGGTGATGAATTCAAATTTATAGGCATTACGCATGCTGAAATAACCGACAATATGAAAAATATTCCGCTCGATGCAAATCCGAATCCGAACGATCCGTCTAAATCATATGCGCTACCTCGGTCGGAAAAAGCACATAAAGCGAGTTTCGGTGCAAAACTGAAAGGATGGAAACTATCCGATAGGGATAAAGAGAAAATAAAACATATAAAAAAATAAGAGCGGCGGCACCTGTTGCAAAATGCGTCATCGATGCTCATTGTGACCAACCGAAACTTAATTCGTATGTCGTCAACCGTTCTTGTAATAAAAAAATATCACAGGACAATTTAACTGTCAAGAAAAATCAAATATATAGTATATAGGTCGTTTATGAAAAAAGAGAAACGAAGTGAGTTCAGAAAACACAAGAGAAGTGGTCATCCAGCGTACATATATGCAAGAGTTGGTGATGAGTTTATGTTTCTTGGCATAACGCATTCTGAAATAACAGCAGATATTCGTAATATCAAATTAGAAACGAATCCTGATCCGGAAGATATCAAAAGTGCATACATAAAACCATATGTAGAAAAAGATAAAACGAATCGTTTTGGAACGATAAAGAGAGACTGGCGATTTTCGAATAAAGACAAGAAGAAGGCAGAGAAAGTCATAAAGGGTAAAAAAAGAAGAAGTGCGCCCAGTAAATCAAAAAAATGATTCCAGCTCTGCAACGGGATACTTCGGATAAACCGCAATCTCTAAACACTTCTTCGAGAAGAAAATATCACAGGACAATTTAATTGTCAAGCAGAAATCAAAATAATAGGAGATACACAAATGGCAAAAAAACAAAGCAAGCCTATTGGACTTATCATAGCAACATCAGTGCTTGCGGTGCTTTTCACCTTGAGTGCCGTTGTTATTGGATTGTTCGTCGGTTCTAACTCCGACACAGTGCTTGCGGCGATTAAGAATAAAGAGACGTCGTTTGTTCTTGCATCCGACGTAGAGAACGTCACTGCACAAAAAGACGAAGAAATAGCAAACATCACCGCGGAAAAGGACGCAGAACTCGAAGCGGCGCAACTCGAAAAGGAGCAAGCAATTGCAGATGCGCAAAAAACTGCCGAAGAAGAAAAGAAACAAGCGGCAGAAGATGCAAAAAAACAAGCACTTCTCGATCGTCATGTGATTGGCATCAGCAATATTAACGAAATTGTCGGCGTTGAGTTGAACTCTGATACTTGGTCTGCAGTCAACGAAATAATCGATTTTGAGCCGATTGAAGCACACAAGTCGTCGTATTATAATCTTAAGTTTGAACTTAACAAAGACAACGTGGATGCATTTTGTACATATCTTACTAATTTGAACCTTGATGGTGAAAATCAAGAAGAATACGTTATTCTTTCTACTTCCGATTACAAAATCTTTGCAAAGGCATATGGAGAGATTACTGCTATCTGTTTCGGAGATATAAACGGTTGTCCTTTCGGAGTAAATACAACGACCGGTGAATTCTTGGGCGGCACGTTCTCGGACAATTTCAATAGATTAAGCATATATGGCGACTGGGATAAATCGTTTGAAGAAGGCGGAGTGTTTGGATTTAACATTTTGCTATATAACCGTAATATTAATTTTGTTGCAGAAAATCAATGTGCGCTCGACGGTTGGGGCACTTTCTTGATTGGTCAATATTCTGAATTTTATTCCGAGGAAAGCACGACTCCTGCAGAATACTATTATACTCAACCTCTTGAATTTCCCGGAATAGACGTTGCGTTCGATGACGTTGAAAGATTTCAGGAACTCGAAGAGGATTTTGGACTTGAAACTATCGCAACGATTTGTATCAATGGAGAAGAAATGCAATTTAAAGGCGTGGCCGGACTTATTTCCGATTATGGCACATATGCGATATACCTCGCAGATAACGATATGTTCTCCGAAGACAACAATTGCCGTATCCTCATATATTCCGGCGCATTCATTCTTGATTTCGGAAACGAAATCGGATTCTATCCCGGCGATGGAATCGATGGGGGAGCATCTCTTTTGATTGAATCGAAAACTGCAATTGAATCTTTCGTGATCGAATCTATCACCGTTGGTGATACCGTCTTGGAAATGGGGAGTTGATCATGGATAAATTCGACAAAGCAAACGAACTCAGGGAAAAGAGTGTAAAACTCATGCAAAAACTCGAAAATCTTTGCGAAGAATGGAGACTTGCGCTTTTCCGCGCTAAGTCTCAAAGAGAGCGCGCTGAAATAGATAAAAAATATGAAGATAAGGTGAATGCACTTAAAACAAAAGAACATGAATCATACGTGCGTTACGATGCTTACGTACACAAGCACTTCAGAATCGAAAATATACAAAAGGCAACCGTAGGCGGAGCATTTATGGATAAAACTTTCATAAACCGTCTGAGAAAACTCGAAAAAAAGAAGGAGAGAAGAAATGAAAGAACTTGACATTATGGAACTCTGTACGTTGCAAGCACTTCTCATTCGCTACAAGCGCGAGCTCGATGACGAAAATACGGACGAAATATCAATTCTCGAAAACGCGTTAGATATTGTCATGGACGACATAGCGACGCATGCGGAGGCAATCTATGAAATATTACTCTAATAAATCGTATAACAACCAGAATAACAACGTGCCGCCACAATCTGACTCTGAAAAGACGAGGAAGGAACTTAATGCAAAGCGACAACTAGGGAAATTTGACGTGCATTTCAACAATCCTGATACTACCGTGCGTCTCGATGCGACGACGTCGTCGCTCAATGGTAAAAAGAAACGCAGATATATTGTTTCGCAAAACGGAGAGGAAAAGTACACTGCAAAATTCACGGAAAAGAACGGCAAACAGGAACTGAAACAGGTTGTATCCATTAAGTATACGAAGAAGAAAATTAAACCTTCATCGAAGAAAAAGTAACCGACCTGCGCATTCGACGTTCATATAACCTGACGTAACAAATCTACAAGTATTCAACTCCTAATCTATATCCTTCTATGTCGGATGCGCTCCCTTGCCGGGAGATTCGTCCTAGTCGAGCTCGAAGCTCGGTCTCGGCACAAACGCAAGCGGGTTAACCTTCCTTCGCGGCTGACTGCGGCAAAAAGGTTCATAATTTTCCCCAAGAGTCGAGCATGGGTTTGTTCGGCTCTTCCGGGGAGAGAGAGGGTAACTGTGAAAGCAATAACACAAATAATTAGCTTCCTACTCGGAATAGCGGCATGCATCGTAATCGGCATCGTACTTGCCGCTGTAATCAAGCATACTAGTTTCACAGCGGAATGGGCGGCTATGATCGAGTGGATTTCAACGTGGGCAAAGTGAGGCAAATATGAATAAAACTAAAACAGTTGTAATTATTATAGCAATAATCGCTATCCTTGCAGTTGCAGGCGTCGGCGTGTGGCATCATTTCGACGATATCAAAGGCTTGTTTGATAATATCGCGTCAGATAGTTCTGATGATCCTCAAGGCGATAACGGGGGAGATGAATCCCCTAAGAAGGACAATCAATTCTATGTGGAAGTAAACGGAACGAAGTATGCCAGTGGAAGTGTAGTTACGATTGATATGTTTGATGCACAAACTGATTTTGTCGTCAATCTTCCTGAAGGCGTGAGCGATTATAACTATAAGCTTATTCCGTATGTGGGCGAATCGAACACATTTGATATTTTGTTTGATGACAAAATTTATGCATTCGATGCTATAACCGATTTTACGGAAGATTTGAAAGTTGAAAAAACCGATAACGGATTTACTATAAAAGCATTTTCGCTCGACAGAATACTGGCGTCGCATTTTGGATCCGATTATCAGCTCATGGATAACCCAGATTACACGAAACCGCTCTTCATCTTTGAAGTCACCGCAAGCGCATACAACGTTAGATTTAAACTTGTATCTTGCGACAAAATAGTCGTTTCAATAACGCCTAATGTCATTGAATTCTAATATGAAAACAGATACTATTAAGAAAATCCAAATTACGCTCATCGCTCTTTTAACGGTTGTTCTTATGCTTATGTTTTGGAATACCCTATTTCCTGTCGTAAAGACGGTAGGATATGCCGACGTAACTGCTGAAGAGATTGTGGAGAGCAGAAACGAATTCGATAAATCACCTGTTTTGGATGATTTGTTGTCGAGTACGTTATCCGGACAAAGTTTTGATGTCGGGAAATATCCTTATGATGAAAATAAGTCTGCCGATATCATATCTCTTGTAGAGTATTGCTTTAGTTATCGTGCTAATCAAATGGACGATTATGCGCTTTATGTATACGTCTATAATCCGTCTGGAAAAAACATAAGTCGTACCGGTAGTCGTATTCAAATGGCAACGGCATGGGACGATAATTGGAACGCAACGGAGTATAAACGTTTCGCTCTCGAGTTTTGTTCGAGATCCGATGGTGAATACTCACAACTTTTCTATAAATTCAAAGTTAACACGGACTATTTTAAGACTGTGATGCCAGAACAAAGTTCCGCTCGTCATTATGCTATTTCGGGAATCCAACTTAACTATGATGATGAAAATCTTTCCGGAAGAGAATTAACCGTGCAAATGTCTTATACCTTCACCGGATTTGCGAAGGGATACGGTCCAGACCGCGAAGAATCTACGTTGTCTTGCACTTCGGGACAAATCGAAACGCTACGTCTTAATGTGGAAGATTGTTTTTGGCGTTTTAACGAAGGTGCTTCGTCGCGTGGTAAAAACCATCAAGACCAAGTTAATAGCGTATATTTTGCCGTTCCAAAAGAAACCTTGAATAAATATGGAACATTGAGTGCTATTTCCGCAGAATGGTATGAATATAAGACGAAAGAGATTCTCGTCACTAATGATCATAATTCAGATGGAATGTATTATAAAATTTATAAATATCTCGGTGTTCCTACGTCCGAAATTCCAGATGTAGATACATATTCAATTGTAAGTAGTTATACGGATTATACATATACGGGTGCTTACACCTCCGTTACTACATATGATTGGTCTTACAATTATAACCCCGATGAACATGGTGATAAAGTATTTAATAGATTTTCTACTAGGAATGATTGTCAAATACTATACTATGCTTTTTTAAGAAATAATCTAGAAAAAAACTCTGTTTCTGCTGAAGAAATTTTAGAGCATATAGAAAAATACTCTTCAGAACATCCCGAAGATATATTGCTTGATGCGGGTAATAATCAATTTTCTTCTAAAATGTTTACCACTGATGTGGATGAAGGTCATACTCGTGGTTATAACTATGTTCACATTGATAATGGTGGCGATTATAATCTAAATTTGCGTGGATACGATAGCAATCACGATATCTGGGCCCGTTTTAGGGATTATGGGAGTTTTAAAAATATTAATGAAAATTATAATTATGATATTTCGCCGATAGAAGAAATAGAAAGTTATGAATCTATCAAAAACTTGTCGGAAGATGACATTTCTTCAAAATATTTTATTGATAAGTCTCACGTCAAAGCTTTTAGAGATTATGTCGAAAATTATGATGATAATTACGTTACGTGGTTATTTAGATTCTCTGCGACGGATTATTATGCTCTTGATGTGAATGATATGACAGGAAAAGCGCACGGATACATTGCTCAAACGACGCTATTTGCGGACTTCAAAGTCATTGATCTTACCTTTGCAAAAGACGATATTTATACTGTAATTCCTGTTGTGCAAGATCCAATAAATATTATGTCGGATGCAACTGAACCCATTCCGGATACCGTTGCAGAATATTTAGAAAAAAAGTTCAAAGAATTTGGCAGAAAAGTTCAAGATTGGTGGGATAATGCAATTTCCTCGATTAAGGATTTCTTTGCTAAATACCGTGTTGTTTTTATAGTTACTGCGTGTGTTTTAGGTGTGAGTGCTATCGTTGGTGTTGTGATAAAGATCAAAATGGTCCGAAAAGTTTCGTCCGCGTCGAATACGTACAACTATTACGACCACGACAAACCGCGCAAAAACAAATCGAAGAGGAGATGATAAGGTGAGAACAATAATCGATGGCTCAAAAGTAGGAAAAGTGTATCGAGCTAAAACGAAGTACATAGATAAGGACACAAAGCCTGAGCGCAACTATGTCGTCGTATTCGATGACGGGCGTAGGGTAAAGGTATCGAAACTCAAATCTATCAAAATCTTCGATGAAAACGGTAAGAATGCAGACAAGGCACTCGTGGAAATCAATCAAGATAGATACGGACTAAAAGTACGCACCGGAGTGGATTACCAAGTCTTCGATAGAAATCGAATGTCAAGAAAGCCGCTGAAAATCGACGATAAAGATGTTTTCCCGGAAGAAAATGAACGATTTGAGTTGAGCAAGAGAGATAAGGATAGGGCGTTGTATCATACAAAACAGAAAAAACGTAATAAAAAACGAGGCTAATAATGCCTCGTGACGCTCTATCGGACGACAATTGTCCCCGATAACTCCGTTTGAATAATTGTTACGGATGAGCTACCTTGGTGAGATCCTACCATAATACATACAAAATTGTCAAGCATATGAAAGTGACAAAGTATCATATCGGAGAAAAGAATCGGAAAAATATAAACAAATCTATAAATCCCAAAGGAGAAAATAACTATGAAAAAAATAGTATCATTGATTTCAATCTTCGTAATAATTGCATCGATGTTGTGCGCGTTTTGTGCGTGTAACGATACAGGAGAAAACCATAATGTCGAGGCTGATGCGATAGATCTCGAAGAATGCACTTCGATACAGGGTGTTTCGCTTGCTATGGTTGACACTGAAGCTGTTTCGGCGAGTGAAGATTCTTTGACGAGAAGAGTACGTGCTAACGTCTATCCTGAAGATGCTGCCAACAAAGAAGTCGATTGGTCTGTTGCATGGTATAACAACAAAGGATTAGAAGGAGAAGCATCTGATTATGTGACCGTAACACCTGATTATGACGGTTCAAACGATGCCACCATTACTTGTATCAAAAATTTTCCTCTTGCAACTATTGGACTTATCGCTGTTACTCGACTTGGCGGATTCCGCGCCGCAGTTGAGTGTACGTATTCCGGCGCTGCGATGACTTTTACGATTAATTATGAAGAATCGAATACATATGATAATGCAGTTGTAGAGAATTATGATAAAGATAATCCGTTGAAATATGGATCTTCAACAAGAACCGTATACAATATTTTAGATTATGAAAGGCATGAGACGAATATTCATTTTTGGGACGTGTTTGGTGTAAGCGCTTTAGATTCCGATGAGATAAACATCGATGTTAAAGTGAATTTGGTTGGAAGTTTTAAAGCCGGATTGTATTTGGAAAAATTTGAAGGCGGTCTTTTAGATTTGGAATTGATTTCAAGTGAATTAAAAGACACGAGAATCATTGACAGCTCCACCATGTTTTCTCAAGTAGCTGATAAAGCTGATACTTACGCCAATGGCTATGATGAGGAATTTTATGGAAGTAGAGATTATAATATCGCAAAAAATAGGTTGAATTATTTAGTGTCAGTGGAAAGAGAAAAAGCTTATTCTAACACTTATGCTCCTAAGCATTGGTATTATCGTGTTCAGCCCATATCATCTTGGTACACTGATTTGGTGTCATATAGTGAAGGTGATGAAAACGGATATTATCAAATCCTTGCGATGCGTTATTTAAGCGCTGCAGAAAGCGATGATATTTATATGCCTTTTTTCGAGGTTTCAATAACTTATAAAGATACGACAGTGAAGTTAAATTTACGAGGTATGTACACGTCTCCGACGTCTGTGGAGTTGGATACGGAATCAATAGTTTTTTAAAAAATATGGATGCTCAAATCAAATTGTTAATACAAGAAGTTAAGTTGCATTGCTACGCACGGATTAAGGATGAACTTGAATCCGTGCGGAAATCTCCTTATGACGATGACTACGTCGAAGTGATCGAATATCCATATAAAATCGTGGATGACCCAATCACGGAAACAGATGCGTCAGAGGAACCAAATGCTAAAGAGAAACCATCCGGGAACGAGATTAGGAGGGGTGGATCTCCGCTCACGGATTTTGACGAGCCGAACGATGAGCCCGAAGATGTGCAAATATCGATTCAGGAAGCAATACAGCGTGTTGAAACCATACAAAAACATGATTCGATGCAAGTGATAGAAACGCAACCATGCGCCGATGAACCTGCGTTGTCGCTGAAAGCTCAATATCGATACGAACGCAAGTTGGCAAATCTCCGCATCAATAAACGTACCCAACGTGCTCACGACCGTGTTGCCGGATATCAGAGTGTTATCAAGTATTTGGATGAATTGCTCGAGAAATACGAAGCTGAAAGCACGTCGTATGACATATAGGAGAAATACAAATGAGAAAAACATTACATAAACGAAACGAATTTAGAAAATACAAAAAGAGCGGTCATCCTGCGTATATATATGCTCAAATAGGAGATGATTTTATGTTTCTCGGGATAACTCATTCGCCGATAACACGTGGAATAAAAAACATTAAGCTGGATGAAAATCCAAATATAAATGATGATTCTGTTGCCTATATTAAAAATAATCCTCAAAGAGATAGACAGAATCAATTTGACAAAGAAAAGCTACCATTTAAATTGTCTGAACAAGACAAGAAAAAAGTAGACAAAATAATTAAAAAGAAATAAAAAGAAGAAACGCGCACGTCGAAACTAAATTCGCTATTCTGCAACGAGCACTTCGGTAAAACCGCAGCTACAAAACGTTTCTTCGGTAGAATATTACCATAACACTAATACAATTGTCAAGCGCATGAAATTGAATTAATCAAATAGTATGTGCGAAAAACCGACACGGCGGAAACCATGACACAACGGAGAAAATATGAATATCACAAAACAAAAAACAGCAATCATTATCGTCACAAGCATATTGAGCATCTTGCTTATTGGTGCGTCAGTATTTGGATGTTTCTATTATAATATCAATCGTTCAAACAGCACTGATAACACCGCTAATACAAATATTGATACTGAATTTGTAGTGGAAAGCTCGTTTGAAAATGGAATTGCAATTGCATTCAGTGAAGCGGAGAACGACAATACATATAGATTGACCGCAAGCGTATTTCCCTATGATTCTATGTATAAGTCTTTGGAGTGGTCTATCGAATTTAATGAAGCAGATTCTTTTTGGGCAGACGGAAAAACAGTTACTGACTATGTTACTCTAACCATTGATGAAAAAAAAGACAATATATGTGACGTCACTTTGCTGCAAGCATTTGGAGAACAAATCATCGTAAAGTGTTACTTGGCAGAGCGTCCTGATATGTTTGCTACCGTCACGGTTGATTATATTGCAAAAGAGAACGTTCGATCTGTAGGACTCCAAATACTCAGCAGTAAAGGAAATGATACAAATTATTACGGTCGATGGAAAGTGGACGTTTTGAATGATGCAGACACATATACTCTTATTCCGCGTGTTTTTTATGAAGACGAAGTCTATTCGATGGGCAGAGATGAGGATGTTGAAGTCTTTTGGCAAATTTCCGAAAAATCAAATGGATTAATGGGAGATGCTCGTAACGTTATAAAAAGTTATATGTCCGGGAAATACAATTTGTCTATGGTGCAAACTTTGCCTGTACATTATGATACGGAACTCACGCTTTCGCTCGATTTGTTGTGTGGCGATATATTTAGCGACCGTTTTACGCAGGTTTCCACATACTATCCATCTGACGTAGATGGTGCTAAAAACTGCATGAGAAATGCCGTATTGGAAGCACTTAACTATAGTGCCACGAATTATGTCATAACAGTAACCGTTGTATGTGGGAAAATTTCAGAAACATTTGATATCTTCCTCGGCAACGTTGACGTGACAATTTAGTGTGCAGCATGAAAACGGATAATAAAAGTACAAAAGTCGGCAAAGTGTATCGAGCCAAAACGAAATACATAGATAAGGATACGAAACCCGAAAGAAGTTACGTCGTCGTATTCGATGACGGAAAGCGTGTGAAGGTGTCGAAACTTAAATCCATAAAAATTTTTGATGACAATGGTAAGAATGCAGATAAGGCACTCGTGGAAATCAATCAAGATAGATACGGACTCAAAGTCCGCACCGGAGTGGATTATGAAAAGTTTGGCATAAATCGCATGTCGAAAAAGCCGTTAAAGATAGAAGATAAGGATGTATTTCCGGAACAAAACGAGCGCTTTGTTCTGAGTAAAAAGGATACAGACAAAGTCTTGTATCATACTGGCAAAAAAAATAGAAGAAAACAAAAGAAAAAGAAGAAGTAAAATACTTCTTCTTCAATGTGCCCTGTCAGACGACCTGAGCCTCTGGCAACACCATTCGACTAATGCGAATAGGGGGGCGTACCTTGCCTAAATAATAAGCGAAACAAAATTCATTGTCAATCAAAATGAGAAAGAAACCAAAAACTGCAATAATTCATAGGAATGAAAATCCTTTGTTTAGAGAGGATGGTATGCTTGCGACAGGGCTTGTCGTAACTACTGGCAGACAGAGAATAGGTAAAACGTCGTTTAATACGGCATTGATAGTGAACGATGCACGAAGATTTGAATCTTTGCGTATTGAGGAGCAACGTAAGTTTATAGAACAACTAATGTTCGACGACAGACGCTCTTATAGAAATGTGAAATGTCCGAGGACATGTTACTTTTCTCGAGATGAAATATACCTCGATGTCGATGCAAAACGTGAGACGTTGCATATGGATGTATCTGACTTTGGTTTACCCGATGAAAGTAATAGTTATGGATTTCAATATCTATTGCCGTATTCGGTGATGAATTTTCCGGAAATTGATCTCGGATTATCCAACAGAACGTGGAGCAAGGATTCGAAACGAAAACAGAGAACCTTCGAAGCGTTTAAATTGCTCGGCCATAACAATCTGACGGTAATCGGCGACACTCAATCTATGGCAAAACTCGATAAGGCCGCACGAGATCTCGTCATGTATGAGGTGCAAATCAAAAACCTAAAGCATCAATATGAAAAAGAACCGTTTAGATTGAAGTGGCTATTTAACCCGAAATATTGGGGTAAAAAACGGCCGTGGCATCGAGTGCGATCGATATGGACGTATGACGTTATATTGCATCAAGAATTCGAAATGGCTCGTTTGACAAGTCTACCAACCGACGAATATGTATGTCGCAATCAAAAACTTGTCTTCGAGGGCGATATATACAAATACTATCAATCAAATTCGTGTCGTGCGCTGTTCTACCTCGGCATGAATACAATCGGAACAAAAGAGCATCCCGGCGTGATGCACAATCTAAGTCAAGCGAACATAAAGGCGTATGCCGAAGCAAACAAATACGATGAAGGAGAAGGGACTGAAGATGAATAGAGGACTATCCCACATATCCCACGACACATATCCGTTTTTGACATAATAAATGGAAAATCAAAATCGATGCGTAGGCTCGAAGGAGCCGAGCCGATTTTGTAGTTCGATGCGGATAATCATATATCAAAAATCCGCATCGAATTGGGATACATAGTATCACAATAAAAAATTTTGTTGGGACTTGTCCCCTCAAAATTTGAAAATTTTTGGGACGGAAGAGGATCTGATATGGAAGAGAAATATTTCACGAAACTTGCAGCATCGATACGAGAAGGAGACAATGCAAAAAAATATTTTGAGGTTGAGAACGGGTTTAATTACTATGGCAATTCGTTCATGTTGCAATATAGACAAACTTCGAAGAATTATCACGAGGTGAAAATTTGGTATAGAGATGTAGATATGAAGGAATATAAATATCGATCCACTCGAGATGCAATCACGGATAACGTAATACCGTTTATCCGAAAATATGATAAGTAGAAGTTCGCGCGGTCGCGCGTTTAGATAAATCTAACAAAATATAATGCTCTAAATCCCCGTTTTGCACGGGGGTAAGGGGGAGTAATATAATCGAGGAAAATTATGTCAATCAAAGAAGAACGTAGAATTTATTACGCAGAAAAAGTCGCAGATGTCATCGAAGAGGAAAACCGAAGAAGATTCGGTGCTAAATTTCCTCCGGTCGAACCGGTATTTTATGAGATATTTCAAGAAGTTTTCGACGCAATAGCTGTAGGATGCACGTTGCAAAAGCCGCGCGTGTTTAACGGACGCACCATGAGCGCAACGGATTTTATCAGGGTTGCAGACAATTTTACATACGCAAAATTATGTAAAGTAACTGATGCCCTATATAAGAATTCGGATAAGATCCATAATCGGCTGTGGTACATATTAGGCATCGTATCCAAGTTTTAAAAAAAACAAGTTGTATCAATAATATCGCACGTATACATACGAGAATGCGAGAGAAGGTTCAACCTTCGAAGAGAATATATGAGAACGGGTGATGCACTCCGCCGATACGGAGTAGGGTTATAAACGCATCGAGTGCGCAAAGCGCAATCATTGTTAGAAATGGCAAATCTGACAGACTGATAAAATCGATGATGGCTCAGCCCACGCTGATAAAATGAGCCGTAGGCATCGGATGTAAAAGTTCAGGTGCGCCGGACGAGAAATCGTCAATATTTTTTGGGGGTAGGGGGACCTCAAGCGTTAGCACGCTAGGCAAGAAGAGTTCTGTTACTTAATAAATGATATGTTGCTATCATTGATAGGCTCATTCAAACTTCCGCGATAGCCTACGGCGGAAAGAGCGGTTGGTATGTGGGTTAATCGAAGATTCATCCACATATCAATGGCGCCGCCGTTAAGATTGCTAGAAGACCATAATTAGAATGTTGCTTTTTAGGGAATTGACAAGGGAAGAGCCAATATGATATTTTTTTTGTTAGAAAGTAATATTTGATTTGTTTGAACAAAATGCTGTGAAAACAATTTAATTGATAATACGAAGGAGGGTGACGGTACTATGAAAAAGAAAGGCACAAAAAATTTAACATTAACACAACGTATTCAATTAGAAGCACTATTAAAAGAGGGTTTACATAAAAAGTTAATTGCCGAGCAATTAGGTGTTTCCATTTCTACAATTTATCGGGAATTACAAAGAGGTTATTATCAGCATAAAACACTCAAGCGTGCAGATTGGTTTGGAGATAGACGCTATAAAATGGTTGATTCTTATAGTGCAAATATTGCCGAAGATAGATATAGAATCAATCAGACTGCCCACGGAGCACCTATTAAATTGGGAAAAGATTACGATTTTGTGAACTATGTCGAAAAACGCGTACTCGAGGATAAAATATCTCCGTGCGCCGTACTTGGAGAGATTAAACGTTATAAGCTTTTCGAGACCGATATAAGTAAAACGACATTGTATCGATATATCGAAAAAGGATACTTTCCTCACCTCAAAATGAGTGATTGCCCTATGTATAGACATAAAAAGAAATATCGGAAAATAGTCGTCAAGCGTGCTCCAAGTGGAACAAGCATTGAAAAACGCCCGGCGGAAATAAACGATAGAAATACTTTTGGCAACTGGGAGATGGATTGCGTGATAGGGAAAAAGTCTACAAAAGACGTGTTGCTGGTTCTTTCGGAACGTTTGACACGTTATGAGATAATTATAAAAATGCCTAATCGCAAGACGGAAACCGTTGTTAAAAGTTTGGATGAACTCGAACAGAAATTCGGTGTGAGATTTAAGGATGTATTCAAAAGTATAACCATAGATAACGGCGTTGAATTCTCTGATTCAAAAGGCATGGAGCGTTCAATATATACGGGCAAACGAACACAAGTATATTACTGTCATCCGTATACGTCTTGTGAACGTGGCACAAACGAACGATTGAATAGAGATATTCGACGGCATTTGCCGAAAGGCATAAACTTTAGAGATTATACGGATGAACAAATTCAGTTCGTGCAAGATTGGTTGAACGATTATCCTCGCGCAATCTTTGATTACGGGACAGCAAACGAAAAGTTTGCAGAACAATTAGCGTTACTATAATAGTTTTTTTGAAAGTGTATTTTCAAAAAAAATAAACCGTCCAATGTGACGGATTTTTCGCATATAACATTTTCAACTTAATTTGCGATTCGATAGTTTCTCAAGACAATTGCAATTGCCTTGAGAAACGTTTTGCCATTCAAATTGTAGCATTTTTTAAGATCTTTAAAATTTTTTTCTAAAAATTTGATAAAAAAACTTGACTATTCGATATTTGCACACAATATTTTTATGAAACCAACGTTTTTCGACACCGATATGGCGGTTGACTGCCTCGAAGAAGGAAAAGGCAAGGATTTTTCCGCAATAAAAAACCTATCCTACGGCATAAAAGAAATCACCGTCAACGTTAAAAATCTCGAACTCGAGCGAAAACTCGGCAAAAATATGGGGCTTTACGTCACTTATGACAGCGGGGATTCGGATAAAAAGGCAAACGAATATTTGTCGGGGAAAATTGCAAACGCACTCAAAAATATGCTGGGCGTTTTGCCGCAGTCGCCCACGATTTTGGTTGTGGGACTTGGAAACTCATCCGTGCTTGCGGACGCTCTCGGCAATAAAACCATCGACAAGGTGCTTTCAAATAGATTGAATCCCGAAATCGGCGGGAGCAAAAAGACGAGGCTTTGCGCGATTTCTACGGGAGTTGCGGGGAAGACCGGGATTGAATCCAGTGAAATCGTGAGTGCCGTCGTAGACAGAGTGAAACCGTGTGCGGTGATAGTCGTGGACGCTCTCTCGACTTCCGCCGTGAGAAGATTAGGTAACTCATATCAACTGACGACGGCGGGTATTTCTCCGGGGAGCGGAGTATATCGCGCTCGTCCCGCAATCGACAAAAAATCTCTCGGAATACCCGTCGTTGCGATAGGCGTGCCCCTTGTGCTGTCCATGCGCTCTCTTATCTACGATTTTGTCGGGGAATACGTTTCGGGCACCGTTGACGAGTTTAATATGCGCCGTATAGTAGAAGAAAAAGGGTTGTCGCGGCTTGTCGTCGCACCGAAAGACGTAACCGCACTCGTCGAAACTTCGTCAACCGTTATCGCAAATGCAATCAACGCGGCGTTTTTGAAATAAAACCTCGTTAGAATATCGGAAAAATCAATTATTGCGAATTTTGTCGATATTTGTCTATCGCGGATTATTTTTGTTCGTAAATTAAGTTTGAAAGCAACCATTCGTATTTATTTTCTTCGTTTTGACCGCTGAAAACAAACTTGATATCAGGTTTCCCGTCCATGAATTTGATTAACGGTTTAAGTCCCTCGACTACGTATTCGTTTCCGTCGTCGAGATTTGCGTTTTTCAGTATGGATTTTATTTCGTCGTTTAGGTATACGTAGTGAGAACACCCGATTAGAATATCGGAAACGTCGTGAAATTTCCTTAATTTGCTTTCAAGATATTCGTGCAATAACCTAAAGTCGAAATCTCGTTTTTTATAGCACAAATTCGCCGCGATTTCCACGAGCGTAGCAAGATCTTTTGTGTCCGCCGTGAGATATCCTTTATCATCAGCCTCTGAATTTCTAATGGTTGACGGAGTTGCAATCAATAGAGTTGAGGACGGGGAGTAATTTTCAATGCGAGGTTGCAGGGTAAAAACGTCCCGCGGTTTCAAGAGTACGGACGCCGTATTGCAGGCGATAACTTGCATGTCACTTAAATTTTTGAGTTTTTCAAGACTATTTTGCAGGATTGGTTTCAATTTTTCGTCCTCTTTCGTCCCGAAAGGCATATTTAGGTTGTCCGCAAAGTAGACGAATTTTTGTCCGCCGAATGATTTTATGAGCCTTGAAAGCGTGGTTAGTCCGCCTATTCCGCTGTCGTATACGCCGATTGTAAGCATAATTAAGTTTATGCCGAAAACGCCGCTCGGTTGACAAATTTCAAAAATCCCTCTTCGACGGGTAATTTTTGCTTGCCAAGTTTCGTCAATTATTGTATCATAGTTAAGAATTAACTTATTGAGGTAAAGTAATGAAAGCATTCTCTACAGATTTTATCCGTAACGTAGCCCTCATCGGACACTCCGGCGAAGGCAAAACTTCTCTCGCCGAAGCAATGTTGTTCGCGACCAAAACCGTAGACCGTCTTGGAAAAGTCGACGACGGCAACTCCACGATGGACTTCGACGACGAAGAAATCAAACGTAAAATATCGATTAGCATGGGCGTTGCGTATGCAATCCATCGCGACACCAAAATCAATATTCTCGACGTCCCCGGCTTTTTCGACTTCGAAGGCGAAATGGTTGCGGCACTTCACGCAGCAGACAGCGCAATCGTCGTGACCTCTGCAAGCGGTTCTCTCACCGTCGGCACCGAAAAGGCTCTCGACATGTGCTTTGAAAAAGAAGTCCCCGCGTTCATTTTCGTCAACGCAATCAACAAAGAAAACAGCGACTTCAACGGCACCGTCGACGCAATTACCGCAAAATACAATAAAGTCATTCCTATCGAATTGCCCATTATCGAAGGCGGCAAGATGATCGGTGCGGCAGACGTCTTCACCGGCAAAGGTATCGACCTCAACGGCAAAGAAATGGCAGTCCCCGCAGACGTCCAAGCAAAAGTCGAAGAATACAAGGGCAAACTCATCGAAATGGTTGCCGAAACCGACGAAGACCTTATGATGAAATTCTTCGAAGGTGAAGAATTCACCGCGGAAGAAATCCAAGTCGGCATTCACACCGCAATCGCAACCGACGCGTTTATTCCTCTTATGGCAGGCAACGCGACCACGTCTACCGGCGTCGTCAGCCTCCTCGACAAAATCGTCGATTATATGCCCAATCCAGCGAAAGCACGTCGCCCCAAAGCGAACGTCGGCGGAGAAGTCAAGGAAATCGCATGCGATTCCAACGCACCTTTCAGCGCGCAAGTCTTCAAATCCATCGTCGACCCGTACGTCGGTAAGTTGCTCATCTTCAAGGTTATGAGCGGCAAACTCGCAAGCGGTGACGCAATGTACAACAACGCTGCGGAAAAACCCGAAAAAGCAGGCGCACTCTACGTCCTCAAAGGCAAGAAACAAGAATCTGTCGATCTCCTCGAAGCAGGCGATATCGGCGCACTCGCAAAACTCGTTTACACTAACACCAACGACACTCTCTCTGCTCCCGACTTCAAATTGTCCTACGACAAGATTGAATTCCCTCAACCCGTCATCTCTTACGCGGTTTCTGCAAATAAGGACGAGGAAAAGGCAATCCAAGGTCTTATCAAGATGCAAGACGAAGACGCAACCTTCAAAGTCGAAAAGAACGTTGTGACCGGCGACGTCCTCATCAGCGGCCTCGGCGAAGCACAACTCGACATTATGTGCAAGAGAGTCAAAAACAAACTCGGTATCGACATTTCTTGGTCTGAACCCAGAGTCGCATATAAAGAAACCATCCGCAAAGAAGCATCCGCAGAAGGCAAACATAAGAAACAATCGGGCGGCGCAGGACAATTCGGCGACGTTTGGATTAAGTTTGAACCCGGTGCGGAAGACGGCGAATTCGAATTCGTGGACGCAATCGTCGGCGGCGCAGTCCCCAGACAATTCATCCCCGCAGTCGAAAAAGGTCTTCGCGAAGCAATCAAAGAAGGCGTCCTCGCAGGATATCCTATGGTCAACCTCAAAGCGACCCTTTACGACGGCAAGTATCACCCCGTCGATAGTAAGGAAATCGCATTCGTCATCGCGGCGAAACTCTCTTACGACGATGCGTGCGCAAAGGCGTCCCCTTGCTTCCTCGAACCTATCATGACTGCAAAAATCACCGTTCCCTCCGATTATCTCGGCGACATCCTCGGCGATATGAACAAGCGTAGAGGTCGTATTCTCTTCACCGATGCGGAAGGTGCAAAACAAGTCATCACCGCAGAAGTGCCTCAGGCGGAAATGTTCCGTTATGCGACCGACCTTCGTTCCATGACTCAAGGCAGAGGACGTTTCACTATGGAACTCGCAAGATACGAAGAAGTCCCCGCGTCCGCAAACGCGAAGATTATCGAAGACGCGAAGAAACGTAAAGAAGAAGCAGCCGCAAAGAAATAATCTCAATAAGTATGAAAAGCGCACTCGGCAGAGTGCGCTTTTTCTATACGAATTTTATTGAGTTATTTAGTAAGATTACTTTTTCTTCTTTTGTGTAGCGGGACGGATGAGAGAGGGCAGTGCTCTTTCGATGAGAAGACCGAATCTCAAATCTACTTTTTCTTTGAGAGAAACGCCGATACATTCGTGGCAGAAATCCACTGCGCTTTGCGCCGCCTTTTCAAAGGGTTGTCCCGCCATGAGTTTGCCGATGAAAGCGGAGGAGAGGCAATCTCCCGCGCCGTGAATGTATTCGTTGAAATGCTCGTTGAATTGGAAAGAGATTTTGCCGTCGACAAGGGATGCGACGCCTTGTTTATCGTCGTCGATTATGCCGCTGAGCAACACCTTTTTATATCCTTTGTGGTCGAGAATTTTGAGTATCATTCTTGCGTTTTCGATGGTGGGGTCGAGGTCAAGGGACAAATCCGCAAGCATTTTACCTTCGGTAAAGTTGGGCATGACTATATCCGCAAGGGCGCAAAGTTCGAATATCTTGTCTTTGTATGCGTCGTCGAATATCGCGTAGAGTTTTCCGCCTTCCGCGCAAGCGGGGTCGATTGCGATGAGAGTGCCTTGTTTTTTGAGTTCTTTTGCAATTTCCAGCGTCGCGTCAACGGTTTCCATAGTGCCGATGAAACCCGTATATAGACAGTCGAATTTGATATTAAGGCTCATCCAATGGCGGAAACTGGGGAGCATATTAGAGCCTAAATCGTTGAAAGTAAAGCCCGTTATGCCCGCCGTTTGAGTGGATAGGAGTGCGGTCGGCAAACCTACTGCGTCGTGTCCGCAAGCGGAGAGTATTGGGAGTGCTGCCGTGAGCGAACAACGCCCGACGGACGAATAATCTTGAATGGTCAAAATCCTTGCGTGCATGTTTCACCTCGTATCATATAAGTTTACAGTTCAACTATTATATTATCACAATGATTTTACGAAATCAATACTCAAATAATTTTTTGTTGCAAAAATATTATTGAGATGATATAATACAAAAGCCGTGCTAAACGGGGAGTTGGCGGTGCCCTGTAAACTGCAATCCGCCATAGCAGTGTCGAACACCGATCGAGGCCTTTCGTATGGTTGGCCGCGTCGAACAAGGAACGTTGATAGCAAGGTCCCGTGCAATGCGTCGTCGTGAACCGTGTCAGAGCTTGACCGCAGCAGCACTAAGCGAAAAGACGCGTGTGCCACGGGGAAACTTTGGAGGAGTCACCTATTCGGCTACCGCTTCGGTATGAATTGTCGGAGTCGGCGCACGGTATTCAAAAAGCACTCGTAAAGAGTGCTTTTTGATTTGTCTGATTATAATCGTATTTTGTCGAAATTTGTTATTTGATATCTCGTTTTATAAAGGTCGGGATTCCGATTCCGAGTGCCGCTGCTACGTATGCAAGCGGAATGAGTATCACTTGCAAAATTTGACCCGTCGTGTAAGCGTCGTGTGAAGATGCGTTCGTGAGTTGCAAAGAGGGTGTGAAGTAGGCGTAATCGAGTAGGGAATAGTTTTCTTCCGCAAGCGCGACGATTACTATCGCCTCGGAAATCACGCTGACTAATATGTAAAGCGCAATCGTGGTGCCGATAGTCGCGCCTTGCGTGCGGGTGAAAAAGGCTATCGCGACGTATATGCTCGTGGATGCGATTGCAATCAAAATTTGCAAGGAAATCGCGCGGAGCAGGAGTGCAAATTCACCGCCGTCAAACGTCTGACCGTATCCGCTTATCGCCGTCAAAATTCCGCAGATAAGGAAAGACGTAAGGGTGTATGCGACGGAGAGTAGGCATAGTGTCAGCCATTTAGAAAGATAAAATTCCACGCGACTTGCGCCTCTTGCGACGGTGAGTTTTACGGTGCCGCACGCGAATTCTCCGCCTATGAAAATGCCGCATATTATCGCCATAAACAGCCCTACGTCGATATATGAACTTGCAGAGAAAAGCATATCTTTGCCGCTCAACAATTCACCTATGATTTCGTTGGGTATTTCCGCTCCCTCGATAAGTGAATTTTGCGTCCACATAACCGCATAATTTATTAGAATCAAAGCGAGCATAATAGCGGGTGCGATATATATGCATTTAAGATGATAGAGCCTATATAAATCCGCTTTGAATAGGGAAGTGAAGTCGTTATTTTTCATCGTAAGCACCTCCCATCATGGATATAAACGCGGACTCCAAATCACCGTCTTGTTGGGATATGCTAAGGACCGGGACGCCGTTTTCTTGAAAGAGCGTAGCAACGCCGCCAACCCCTTTTTCAAGGTTGTAAATCGCAAGCGTGTTATAAGGCAAAATTTCAAATTCATAGGGTTTATAGTTATCAATCAGCACGTTAATCGCCTTTTTCAGTTCGCCGACGACGATTTTGATGAACGGACGGGCTATGCTTTGAAGTTCGCTTCCGCGCAATTCTTTTATGGTTTTGCCGTCTTTAATCACGCCGTATGCGGTGGCGGTTTTCGATAACTCCGACAGAAGATGCGATGATATAAGCACGGTCACTCCGCGCTCGCGATTAAGTTTCGAGATTATCTCGCGCACTTCGTAAATGCCCGTGGGGTCGAGTCCGTTTACGGGTTCGTCGAGAACGAGAATTTTCGGGTCTGCAAGTAGTGCCATTGCGATTGCAAGACGCTGTTTCATCCCGAGTGAAAACGCCCTTGTTTTGAGTTTGTCGTCGGGGTTGAGCCCGACGAATTCGAGTTCGTTTTTCAGTTTGGCGTCGTTCGAAATTCCGAGGGAAAGCGCTGTCGCTTTCATGTTCTCGAACGCGGAGAGATAAGGACTAAAAGAAGGGGAGTCGATTATCGCTCCGATAGACTTTCGTTCGTCCGTCAAATCCTTGCCCGATTTTCCGTTGATGAAAATCTCGCCTGCGTCTGCGGAGGCAAGACCTAAAAGGATTCTTATCGCAGTCGTTTTACCCGCGCCGTTTTTGCCGATAAGTCCGTAGACTTCGCCTTCTTCGACGGTGAAAGACAAATCGTCGAGGACTTTCCTTTTGCCGTAAGTTTTGGATACGTGTTTGAATTCTATTACGCTCATACGCTACCTCGATACGATTATAACACTTTCCGCTAAAAAGTGAAGAAAAAAAAGACGCCTTGCGACGTCTTAATCTTATTTTTGTTTTTCGTTCGTCTTTTTCGACTTGTCCACTCTCTTCCTGACCTTTCTTGCGGTTTTGATTCCCGCCCATATCGCGTTAAGAAGGGATATGCCCGCGGATAGCAGCGCTAACACTTGAAATAGCGTGGCTCTATCGGAGGAAGTGTAGGTTGCGTACACGATTAGAAAGGACGCCGCGCAAGCGATAAGAGAGGAAATCACGTCGATGACTTTTATCGTCAATTTGAAATCCTTGTTGCGTTGCTTGAATTCACCCGTCGTTTCCTTGACCGCCTGTTTGCCGTCTTTAACGGAAACGACTATCATAACGACGAATAAAACGAAATAGACCGCTATCATAACCGAAATTACGGGCAGGAAAGTTTTGTCTTCGACGGACTTCGTGAAACCGTATGCGGTTGACAAAATCAAAAACGCGGTTTGGACTATGCCGAGTGCGACTGATAAAGATAATCCGCTTTTCTTGTTTTCTTTTGCGTTTGCCATATATATCCCTCGATAAAGAATACGTCGGGCATAAGTCCGACGTTTTGGAGCGAATGATGGGAATCGAACCCACAACCGCAGCTTGGGAAGCTGCTGTTTTACCACTAAACTACATTCGCAAGCAATAGTATTTTATAAAATCGCCGTGAAATTGTCAATCTAATTCGCAAACGATGATAAAGAAAGGGAATTTTCGACAAGTTACACAAGGCGTACATATTTTAGTTGATTTTTTCTTGATAATCAATTATACTTTTTAAGAATATTTACGCGTAATACACGCACGTGAAAGAGGATATTATGTATAAACCTGTCGACACAAATCTAAATTTCGTAGAACGTGAAAAAGAAATCCTCGCTTTCTGGAAAGAAAACGAGATTTTTGAAAAGAGCGTTGACAAAAACGAAGGTCACGAATGTTTCAATTTTTACGACGGACCTCCGACCGCAAACGGCAAACCTCATATCGGGCATATTCTTACCCGCGTTATGAAGGATATCATTCCTCGTTATAAGACGATGAAAGGTTATCACGTCCGCAGAAAAGCGGGTTGGGATACTCACGGTCTTCCCGTCGAACTCGAAGTGGAAAAACTCCTCGGAATGGACGGAAAGCAAGATATCGAAAAATACGGTATCGAACCTTTCATCAAACAATGCAAACAGTCCGTTTGGAAGTATACGAGCGAATGGGAAAAGATGTCCGACCGCATCGGTTATTGGGCGGATATGAAACACCCCTACGTCACCTATCACGACAATTATATCGAGTCCGTTTGGTGGGCGCTCAAAACAATTTACGACAAAGGGCTTATCTATAAAGGCTACAAAATCGTTCCTTATTGCCCTCGTTGCGGAACGGCGCTTTCTTCTCACGAAGTCGCGCAAGGCTACAAGGACGTCAAGGAAACTTCCGTGTTCGTCAAATTCCGTTTGAAAGGGGAGAGCAACCGCTACTTCCTCGCTTGGACGACCACTCCTTGGACTTTGCCGTCTAACGTCGCGCTTTGTATGAATGCAAACGAAGATTACGTTGAAATAAAAGTCGGGAACGAAAATTTCATTATGGCGGACGCGCTTGTCGGTAGACTTTTCGAAGAAGGCACTTACGAGAAGATTTCCACGAAGAAAGGCTCGGATTACGAATATCAAGAATACGAACCGCTTTTCGACTACGAAACCGGCGCGAAGAAGAAAGCGTACTACGTCACCAACGACGATTACGTCACTCTCACCGACGGCACCGGCGTCGTCCATATCGCACCCGCATTCGGCGAAGACGACAGCAAGGTCGGCAAACGTTACGACTTGCCTTTCGTGCAAATGGTCAACGAAAGAGGTAGATTCATAGACGCAGTCACCGATTATGCGGGTATGTTCGTCAAAGACGCGGACAAACTCATCATCGGTCAACTTAAAGAAGAAGGAAACCTTTTCAAAGAGGAACTCTTCGAACACAGTTATCCTTTCTGCTGGCGTTGCGACACTCCGCTCCTTTACTACGCGCGTTCGAGTTGGTTCATTCAAATGACCGCTGTCAAAGACCAACTCCTTGCAAACAATCGATCCATCAACTGGATGCCTCCCACAATCGGCGAAGGCAGAATGGGCAACTTCCTTGAAAACGTAGTGGACTGGGGTATTTCCCGTGAAAGATATTGGGGCACTCCGCTTCCTATCTGGGTGTGCAATAAGTGCGGTAAACTCCACGTCGTCGGCAGTAGAGAAGAACTCAGAAATTGCGGCGGACTTAAAGAGGATATCGAACTTCACCGTCCTTATATCGACGACGTCAAGTGGGAATGTGAATGCGGCGGCACGTTCGAGCGCACTCCCGAAGTCCTCGACTGCTGGTTCGATTCCGGTTCTATGCCCTTTGCGCAATGGCATTATCCCTTTGAAAATCAAGACCTCTTCAAAGAAGAGTATCCCGCCGACTTCATCTCCGAGGCAGTCGACCAAACGAGAGGCTGGTTCTATACTTTGCTTGCAATATCCACCTTGCTTTTCAACAAGGCGCCTTTCAAAAATTGTATCGTCCTCGGACTCGTCAACGACAAAGACGGCGTCAAGATGAGCAAGCATAAAGGCAACGTCGTAGACCCTTGGAGCGTTCTCGACAAACAAGGTGCGGACGCGACGAGATGGTATTTCTATACCGCAAGCGCGCCTTGGCTTCCTTCCCGTTTTTCGGGTGACAACGTTAGCGAATCTCAACGTAAGTTTATGGGTACGCTTTGGAATACGTACGCATTCTACGTGCTGTATGCCGAAATCGACAAATTCAATCCCGTCGAGCATAAACTCGAAGACCAAAAACTTATGGTTATGGATAAGTGGATTTTGTCCGAACTCAACAGCCTTATCAAATTCGTGGACGAGGGACTCGACCAGTATAAGATTACCGAAACTTCGAGAAAAATCGCGGAATTCACCGACAACCTTTCCAACTGGTACGTCCGTAGATGCCGCGAGCGTTTCTGGGGCAGCCTTATGACGCCGAGTAAAGAGGCGGCGTACACCACGCTTTACACGGTGTTGTCCACGCTCTCCAAAGTCATCGCGCCTTTCGTGCCGTTTATGGCTGAAAACATCTATCAAAATCTCGTCAGAAACTTCGATGAAAACGCGCCTATCAGCGTACATCTTTGCGACTTCCCCGTTGCGGACGAAAGTTATATCGACGAGAAACTCGAAAAGGGTATGGACGACGTGCTCAAAGTCGTCGTACTCGGCAGAGCGGCGAGAAATAAAGCAAATCTCAAGAATCGTCAACCGCTGAAACGCCTTATCTACAACGGCAAGACCGAACTTAGTAGTGAACTCAAAGCCCTCGTCGAAGACGAACTCAACGTCAAGAACGTCGAGATTTCGGACGGTAGCGCGGATTACGTAAGTTACGTCGTCAAACCTCAACTTCGCACCCTCGGCCCTAAATACGGCTCCTTGCTCGGCAAGATTCGCGAAGTGCTGAATACGGCGGAAAGAGAAATCGTCGCGGCGGTCAAAAACGGCGGTCGTTTCAGACGCGAAATCGACGGAAATATGATTGAACTCACCGAAGAAGACGTTCTCATCTCCGTCCAAAATAAAGAAGGTTTCTCCGCGGAAAGCGACGGCAATACCACCGTTGTTCTCGACACCGAACTCAACGACGAACTCATTTTCGAGGGCGCGGAAAGAGAAATCGTATCCAAGATTCAAACCATGCGTAAAGAGGCGGGATTCGAAGTCACCGACCATATCGTCGTCGGATACAAAGCGGAAGGCGTCGCGCTCGCCGTCTTTGAAAAAGCAGACTTTCTCACCGACGTTCTCTGCGACGCTATCTCCGGCGATATCGACGGTTACGTCAAGGACTGGGATATCAACGGCGACAAGGTTACCGTTTCGGTAAAACGCATATAAAACTATGTTGCTCGCACCCGATTGGAAAGAATACGAAGTCATAGCAACCGGCGACGGAGAAAAACTCGAACGCTGGGGGAATTTGACTTTGCTCCGTCCCGACCCGCAAGTTATATGGCACGCAAAAAAGCCTTTGCGCTCATATCCGAATATAGACGCTATATACGAAAGAAGTGCAACGGGTGGCGGTGCGTGGCATTATAAGACGAATTTCAACGACGAATTTACTCTCGGTTGGAGGGATTTGAAGTTCAAGTTGAAACTTATGGGATTCAAACACACGGGGCTTTTCCCCGAGCAAGCGGTGAATTGGGATAGGATGATGAATCTTATCGCTAATGCTGGGAGAGAAATTTCCGTGCTCAACCTTTTCGGATATACGGGAGCGGCGTCCGTCGCTTGTCTTAAAGCGGGTGCAAAGGTCTGTCACGTGGATGGCGCGAAAGCAATGGTCGAGCGTGCGGGCGAAAACGTCAGGCTCAGCGGAATGGACAACAGCGGCATGAGATATATCATAGACGACTGTTTCAAGTTTTGCAGTAGAGAGAAAAAACGCGGCCGCACTTACGACGCAATCATTCTCGACCCGCCCAGTTTCGGCAGAGGACCGAACGGCGAAAAATGGAAAATCGAAGAGGGTATAAGCGAACTTTGCGAACTCGTCGCAGATCTTCTTTCCGATAATCCGTTGTTCGTTTGTTTGAACAGTTACACGACGGGGCTCCAGCCCACCGTTATGGCGAATATATTGAAACTCACACTTCCCGCAGACGCGGATATAACCGCCGACGAAATCGGCATAGCGACTTCGGAAGGGCTCGTCCTTCCTCAAGGTTGCACGGCATTTGCCACCTTCAAACGATAGAGAGGACAAAATGACTTACAAAGACATCGAAATACTTTTTGAAGACAATCATCTTTTAGTCGTCGTCAAACCGGCTAACGTACCCGTGCAAGCGGATGAAAGCGGGGACCCCGATATGCTTACGCTTTTGAAGCAATATCTCGTGGAAACGTACAACAAACCCGGCGACGCTTATCTCGGACTCGTGCATAGACTGGATAGACCTACGGGCGGAGTTATGGTGTTTGCAAAAACCTCTAAAGCGGCGGCAAGGCTCAGCGAAGCGATAAGAAACGGCGACGTAGAGAAGAGATATCTCGCAATAGTCGAGGGCACTCCGAGGGAAAGAAGTGAAAAACTCACGTGCTATCTCAAAAAGTTCCAAGATACCAACACCGTCAAGGTAGTTCCGCAACTGACCGAAGGTGCGAAGTATGCAGAACTCGACTACAAAGTCCTCGAATCAAAAAACAATTTAAGCCTCGTATCCGTCAATCTCGTGACGGGAAGAGGTCATCAAATCAGAGTACAAATGGCTTCTATCGGCAATCCTATTTTAGGCGACGTAAGATACGGCAACGGTGAAAGACTCAAACTCCCTCTATGCCTGTGGGCTGCGGAATTAAGATTCACGCATCCCGTCGGTGGCAAACAAATGATGTTTAGAGTCTATCCTCCCGAAGAGGGTGCGTGGACCGCTTTTGATATGGACAAATACTTGAGTATTACGATTAGAAACAGTTAGAATATGGAAATGATTAACAAAACGTTGGGCGAAATTATTAAGGGACTCGCTAAAGATTATCCCGACGCCCAAGCAATAAAATACACCACGCGCGACTACGCGCGCACGTGGCGTGAATTTGACGAAGAAACCGATAAGGTCGCAAAAGGGCTGATGGCACTCGGTGTCAAGAAAGGGGATAAGGTCGCGATTTGGGCAACCAATATCCCCGAATGGTTGTTGACCCTTTTCGGTGCGGCGAAGTGCGGTGCTATTTTGGTCACCGTCAACACCAATTACAAAGTTTTCGAACTTGAATATCTGCTCACGCAGTCCGACACGAAAGTGCTCGTGATGATGGGCGGATTCAAAGACGCCAATTACGTGGATATAGTGGATAATCTCATCCCAGCGCTCAAAAATTCGGAAGGCGGAAAAGTGAACGAAAAACACTTGCCGTTCCTCGAAAGAATAGTGTTTGCGGGGGAAGGCACTCCGCAAGGAATGATGAATTTCAAGGAGTTGTTCCGCTTGTCCGAAAGCGTTTCGGACGAGGAATTTGCGGCAAGAACCGCAACTCTCGAACCCGACGACGTCATCAATATGCAATACACGTCGGGCACGACGGGTTTCCCAAAAGGCGTTATGCTTACGCATAAAAACATAATCAACAACGGGAAAACCATAGGGGACGGAATGGCGTTCACACCAAATGACAAACTCTGCATTTGCGTGCCTTTGTTCCATTGTTTCGGGCTTGTGCTCGCGACTATGGCGTGCATAACGCACGCAACCACTCTCGTTCCCGTCGAGGCGTATTCTCCCGTGACGGTCATGAAAGCGATTTCGACGGAGAAATGCACGGCGGTGCACGGCGTGCCTACCATGTTTATCGCAATGCTCGAACACGCGACTTTCGATCAATTCGATTTTTCGTCCTTGCGCACGGGCATTATGGCGGGCTCTCCGTGTCCTATAGAGGTCATGAAGAAGGTCGTCGATAAGATGAACATGAAAGACATCGTCATAGTTTTCGGACAGACAGAGGCGTCTCCCGGGTGCACTATGACCACGACGACGGACAGCATAGAAAAACGCGTTTCCACGGTAGGTAGAGCGTTCCCCGGCGTCGAGTGCAAAATCGTAGATCCCGAAACGGGTGCCGAAATGCCCGTCGGACAACCGGGTGAATTCGTCGCGCGCGGATATAATATAATGAAAGGTTACTACAAAATGCCCGAAGCCACCAAACAAGCAATCGACTCTGACGGATGGCTCCATACGGGCGACCTTTGCACCGTCGACGAAGAGGGATATTACAAAGTCGTCGGAAGAATCAAAGATATGATTATCCGCGGCGGTGAAAATATTTATCCCAAGGAACTCGAGGAATTTTTGTACACTTGCGACAAAATACGCGACGTGCAAGTAGTCGGCGTGCCCAGCAAACAATACGGCGAAGAAATCATGGCGTGTATCATCTTGAAGCCGGGCGAAACTATGACCGAAGACGAGGTCAAAGAACTTGTCAAAGCGAATATGGCGCGTCATAAAGTGCCTAAATACGTGCGTTTCATGACGGAATTCCCCATGAACGCCGCAGGCAAAATCCAAAAATATAAATTGCGCGAGGAAGCGATAGATATTCTTAAATTACAAGAAGACGCTTCCGTCGAAACCGCATAAGGGGGAATATATGAAACTGTGCTTTTCGACTATCGGTTGCCCCGATTGGAAAATCGGCGAAATCATTACGACTGCAAAGGATTTAGGCTATCAAGGCATAGAAATCCGCGGCATCAGAGGGGAAATCAACGCAACTAAAATGCGCGAATTTAACGAAGACCTCGACAAAACCGCTAAACTTCTCGACGAAACGGGTATCGAAATTCCTATGCTGACGTCGGGTGCGTCACTTGCCGACCACAACGACGAGGATGCAGTCGAAGAAGGGAAGGCGTATATCGACCTTGCAAATAAACTCGGCGTGCCTTTTATCCGCGTTATGTCGACGGATAAACCTTATCCGAGCGGCGGCGACTACGACCTTTGTTTGAAACGTTATCGTGAAATTTTAAGTTATGCAAAAGATAAAAACGTCACTCCGCTCATAGAAACCAACGGACTTTTCGTGGATACCGCACTGCTTGCTCGTTTTCTCGACGAGGCAGGGGAAGGCGGTGGAGCGTTGTGGGACGTGCACCATCCTTTCCGCTATAATGACGAAAGCGTGGATACGACGGTTAAAAATCTCGGCGGCAAAATCAAATACGTGCACCTTAAAGACAGTGTAATCGAAAAAGGGACGGTCGCATACAAAATGATGGGTTGCGGAAACGTTCCTTTGAAAGATGCGGTGACAGCACTCAAAGATAACGGCTACGACGGCTATTGCACTTTCGAATGGGTCAAGCGTTGGAATAAAGAACTCGAAGACGCGGGAATAGTGTTCGCGCATTACGTAAATTATATGAAGAGATTTTGACAATTAAAAATTGTATCGCGAAAAAGGATGCGTTTTGCATCCTTTTTTCATGAGGAATAATCGTCGAATTTTGCAATTTAAGTCGAATTTTTCGCGTATAAACGATTTTGTAGTATGCAAAAACCGTTATTCTAACTGCATATTCCGTTCTTTGTTTTTGATTTTTAATTATTCGCAATCGTTTTCTTTCGACAATTCTACGTGATATTTTTCTTCGTCAAGTCTTTTCTTAATTCCGACGAGCAACGGACAATCCGAATACTCTTTTTCAAACCAACACTCTCCGTAACCGAGAGTCGCAAGCGCGGCGGAAAATCGTTTTTCTCCCGATGAAAACCATCTAAACAGCGTCCTTATCGGCTTATTCGTTTCTTCGGCGATTGTCTTGAAAGTCTTTCCCCTCCACAGTCTTTCGGTCAAAACCAACTTTTCGTGCTCGGGGAGGCGGTTTAGTCCGCTTTCAACGATAAAAACGAGGTTGCACGCTTTGCGTTTTTCGTCGTTTAATTTAATAATTTCGTTAATTAATTTTTCGTTTGTTACGCCGTTTTTCAAATGTACCCCTTGAAAAGCGGAGTTAACCCGCGTTTTAACCGAATTGTCAATGTTTTTAACAATTTTTGGCATACGAGAATAAGCAACAAGCGCAGTGTTGCTCCAGGATTTGTTCATAATTAAATGAAACCTCCGAAAAAAATATTAAAAAACGTTTTGCCAATAGCATATATGGTAAAATTGTGTAAAGTCAACGTTTTATGTCAAAAAAATAAAGAAAAAATTAATGAAATCAAAAAAGCGAAGATTGTTTGAGTGATTTTACGCAACAAATAGTCTTTCAATTTTATTCCGCACGCGGACAAAAAGCCGTATGATTGCAACGTGACGGACAGTCCGCCTAAAGTGCATATCGCACTTGCAGTCGCTACGGACAGGGGAAGATAGGTTATTTCCTTTGCAAAAATCGTACCTCTCGTTATTTCTATGCCACCGTAAATAATCGCGGACAATACGGGCGGAAAGTCTATAGGGATTAGCGCGAGCGCGTCTATAATCATATTGCACACGACTATATATCCGCCGACGGACAACATCGCAAGAGTAGACGACGAAATGGATTCGCTCACCGCGTTGTCAACGTTTATGGTTAAAATTTGCTTATTATTTTGATTATAATTCGACTTTTTTCGCCATAGTAATCCGTTGAGAAAAGTCGCTATATAGTGCGAAATCAAAATAACGACGCCGATTAAGTAATCGTCGTAAATCGCCGCGCCGACCGTTCCTAATATAAATAGCGGTCCGGAGGTAGAAGTGAACGACAGCATACTTTCGATTGTTTTCTTGTCCGCATATCCGTCGTCGTAAAGGCTTTTGAGAGTGGACGCACCCGACGGATATCCGCTTAATAGTGATATAAACAAAGGAAACGCGGAAATTTCCGGTGCGTTAAAAAGTTTTTTGACGGGTTTTCCGAAAACTTCGGATATTGCGAAAACGCCGCCGCATTTTGAAAGCAGTAACGAACAAAAGAAAAAGGGGAAAATCGCGGGTAAAACGGTAGAGGCAAACAGCGACAGTCCCTCCGCCGCGGAGCGCACGAAATAGTCGGGTTTGATAAGTATTAGCGACATAAATATCAATAGGGATATCGTCAGTCCGATTTTCTTCACGATAAAAAATACGCCGCATTCGTTAAGATAATGCGGCGCGTGCGATTTTAATTTTGCAAAAATTGATTTTATCCGTTTAGATATTCAATTAGCCTTTCGTGCAAAGCGTCAAAATTTTCGCCGCTTTCAAGTCGAGGTCGATAAGCGGTCTAACAGGGGAGTCTTTGGGACAGTCGCTCGGTTTATAGTAGAAATATCCGTCCGCTTGGGAAAGCAAGGGAAGAATCTTTTTGCGTTTGCTGTCTTTTATCGCAAGCACTGTCGTATAGGGCTTTTCGGTTTGAGCAAGTTCGAGTAGGCTTTTCGTGACGCCGACCGCAGTGCACGCTGCAATGCGCTTAATGGTGGAGCGGGTGTATCTTCTCGTCGTAAGTTCCAAAAACTCCTCGAAAGTGTTAAAATCGGATTTTGAAATGCGATTTTCCATACCTTCGGAGATATTCGTGATTTCTGCAAGTTCGTCAGTGGTTTTGGATTTCAGCGCGTACGTCGATATGGTTTGATAGGTGGTGGGATTTACGTTCATCTCATCGGGCTTGACGAATTCGGGGACGAGGCGAGAGAAGTCCTCTCCGCCGTAAAGACGATTTCTGATTTTCGTGGAGGACGCAATAGTCCTATCGTTGTCGGGGATTCTCGGAATATTGTGGTGATGAACGAGGTCGCCGTATTTTGCGCTTGCTTTAATATACTCGACGGCAAGAATGTTGTTGGGAGTTTGGAGCATATTGGCAATATCCGGACGGATTTCGCCGAGAGCCATTGTGCGCGATTTAGCGACGGAGTAGCCCTCCGACAAAAAGCCTTTCAGCATTTTGGACATATCGTTTGATTCGGACGCCATAAACTCCGCAACCATGCTTAAATCGTTCAATTCTTCGGTTTCGGTGCCGAAACAAAGGGTAAATTCACCGAACATAGAGAGGGTTTTGAGTGCGCCTTCGGCAAAGGTTTTAGCGGTTGACAAGGAATAGACGGTGGGAAGTTCTATAACGACGTCCGCGCCCGCCTGAATCGCCCAGTTTGCGCGAGTATATTTGTTCGCGACGCAGATATCTCCGCGCTCGGTAAAACTGCCGCTCATGACGACTGCGAGGATATCCGCACCCGTTTCTCTTTTTGCCTTGCGGATTTGTTTTAGATGTCCGTTGTGGAACGGATTGTATTCTGCGATAATAGCCGTAACTTTCACTTATTTTCTCACTTTGATTCAATCGGTTGCATTTTTCTTGAATTATATTATAATTATATATGCTTTTGAAATTAAGGCAACAAATTTCGATACATTATTTAGGAGTGAAAAAATGTCACAATTTTTGGACAATCTTATGGCAAGAGCGTCTAAACTCGGCAAAACCATAGCGCTTGCCGAAGGTTTCGACGTCAGAGCGTGCAAAGCGGCGGAAATTCTCACGAAAAAAGGCGTGTGCAAAGTCGTCCTTATAGGAGATGAAAACGAAGCGAAAGCAAAATTCCCCGAAATCGATTTCACGGGCGTCGTGTTCGACAATCCCGCAACCTCTGAAAACACTGCGAAATACGCCGAAAAACTTTACGAACTTCGCAAAGCGAAGGGCATGACCGAAGAAGGCGCGCTCAATCTCGTGAAGTCCAACAATATGTTTTATGCTTGCACCGCACTCAAATGCGGCGACGTAGACGGCGTAGTCGGCGGAGCGGTTTTCTCGTCCGCGGACGTATCCAGAGCGGCGTTCCAAGTCATCAAGCCCGCTCCCGGCATCAAGAGCGTGTCCAGTTGTTTCATCATGATTCCTCCCGAAGAAGGATTCAAATATCAAAACGCACCCGCATTCATTTTCTCCGATTGTGCGGTCATTCCTTATCCCACCGAAGACCAACTTGCAGACGTCGTCGTCGCGGCGTACGACAGTGCGAAGAAAATCGTGGAAATCGAGCCTAAAATCGCAATGCTCAGTTTCTCTACGAAGGGTAGTGCAAATCACGAATCCGTCGAAAAAGTCAGAAACGCATATGCAAAAGTCAAGGCGGAACATCCCGAAATCGACGTCGACGGCGAAATGCAATTCGACGCGTCCCTCGTGTCTTCCGTCGGCAAACAAAAAGCCCCTGAAAGCACTGTTGCGGGTCAAGCGAACGTATTCGTATTCCCCAACCTCGACGCAGGCAATATTGGCTACAAAATCGCACAACGCCTCGGCAACTTTATGGCGGTCGGTCCCATCATGCAAGGACTTGATCTCCCCGTCAACGACCTCTCTCGCGGTTGCGTAGCGGAAGATATCGCGGCGGTCGCGGCAATCACGGCACTCCAAAGCGTAAAATAATCGAAATAAAGAAAAGGAAAGATAGATATGAAAATTTTGGTTCTCAATGCAGGAAGTTCGTCCCTTAAATATCAACTTATCGATATGGACAACGAAAGCGCGCTCATCACCGGTATTTGCGAAAGAATAGGGGAAGGCGGCATTCTCACCCAAAAACTCGAAAGCACGGGCAAAAAACTCGTTGTCAAGCAAGATTTGCCCACCCACAAAGACGCACTCGAACTCGTCCTCAAAGCACTCGTCGATTCCGAATACGGCGCAATCAAGTCCGTCGACGAAATCCACGCGGTCGGTCACAGAGTTCTCCATAGCGGAGAAGACTTTGACAAGTCCGTCGTTATCGACGACGAAGTCATCGCTATCTGCGAAAAAAATGCGGAACTCGGACCTCTTCACATGCCCGGCAACATCGCTTGCATAAAGAGTTGCAGAGAAGTTATGCCCGAAACTCCTATGGTCGCGGTTTTCGACACCACCTTCCATAGCACCATGCCTCCCAAGGCGTATATGTACGGCATTAAGTGGGAAGATTACGAAAAATATAAAGTCCGTAAATACGGATTCCACGGTACTTCTCACAAATTCGTAAGCGAAGAAGCAATTAAATATCTTGGCAATCCTCATGCGAAACTCATCATCTGCCACCTCGGAAACGGAAGCAGTATTTCCGCAGTCAAGGACGGCAAATGCATAGACACTTCCATGGGATTCACCCCGCTCGAAGGTCTTATTATGGGCACCAGAAGCGGCGATATCGACCCTGCGGCAGTCGAATATCTCGGCAAGAAACTCGGCAAGAATACGTCCGAAATGGTCACCTATCTCAACAAGGAATGTGGTCTTAAAGGCATGAGCGCAAGCGGCACTTCGGATATGAGAGATCTCGAACCTCTCCGCGATCAAGGGGACGAGAAGAGCACTATCGCAATCGAAGCGGCGGGATACAGAATCAAGAAGTATATCGGCTCGTATGCGGCGGCACTCAACGGCGTGGACGCAATCGTCTTCACGGGCGGCATCGGCGAACACAGCAACGTCATGCGCGAAATCGTCATGGAAGATATGGATTATCTCGGCACCAAACTCGACCTCGATATCAACTCGCAATACATTCGCGGATACGAACCCGGCATTTACGAATTGCAAACCGCGGATAGCAAAAACAAGATTTTGATAGTGTGTACGAACGAAGAACTTTCCATCGCTCGCGAAGTGAAAGAACTCACGTCGAAAAATTAAACGCAAAATCGTTTGACAACTTGACGATTATTCTCTATAATCAAACAAGTTAAATAAGAAATACTAGTCGGAGGATATAGATATGGCACTACCTAAAAATAAGATTTCAAAATCCAAGACCAACTCCCGTTTTGCAAACTGGAAGATTAAAGCACCCGGTCTTGTTGAATGCCCTCAATGCCACGAACTCAAAAAGAGCCACGTAGTTTGCCCTAAATGCGGTTACTATGACGGCGAGCAAGTAGTTGACAAAAAAGAAGAAAAATAATTGAAACGGAAGAGAGCGGTTTTCCGCTCTCTTTTTCTATACTTTTATGAAAATCGTAGTTGACGCAATGGGAGGGGATTTCGCTCCCGAACAAATCATTTTAGGCACCGCGGACGCACTGAAACAAGACGAAACTTTGAAAGTGGTTTTGGTCGGCGACGTGGATAAATTCGATAAATCCGTCCTTGCCGAAGTCGAAAACAGAGTAGAGTACGTGGACGCAAAAGACGTCGTCACCAACGACGATGTGCCAACGACCGCTATCATGCACAAGAAAAACAGTTCTCTCGTGCGCGCTTTCGACTGTGCAAATTCGGACGAAGAAGTCGGCGGCATGGTTTCGGCGGGCTCGACGGGAGCGGTTTTGGTCGGTTCGTATATGAAACTCGGCAAAATCAAGGGTATAACTCGTCCCGCACTCGCGCCTATTCTTCCTACCGTGAAAGGGGATAAGAAAGTCATTCTTTGCGATTGCGGCGCAAACGTCGATTGCAAAGCGGTCAATCTTCACCATTTCGCGATCATGGCAAAGGCGTTCAGCGAAAGTATGCTCGGCATAGAAAATCCCGTTATAGGACTATTGTCGAACGGAGCGGAAGACCACAAAGGCAACGCACTCAATCAAGAGGCGTTCGCGCTTTTGAAAGCGGATAAAAATTTGAATTTCGTCGGAAATTGCGAGGCAAGAGATATCTTATCGGGAGATTTCGACGTCGTCGTTTGCGACGGTTTCAACGGCAATATTGCTCTGAAATCCGCAGAAGGCACTGCGGGCGCGATTTTCTCCATTCTAATGGACGGCGTAAATAACGGCGGAATCAAAACCAAAGTCGGCGCACTTCTTCTTAAACCCGTACTTCGTACGGTAAAACACAAACTCGACTACAATTCTCAAGGCGGCGCGGTCTTCCTCGGCTGTAAAAAAGTCGTCGTGAAATCTCACGGAAGTTCGAAACGCACGTCGATATGCGGAAGTATTTTGATGGCGAAAGCACTTGCCGAAAACAATCTTCCCGAAAAAATCAGGGTGGGAGTAGAGTTGAATGGCGCTGAATAAGGACGAAATAGCGTTCATCGAAAATGCAATCGGTTACGTCTTTAAGGATAAAACCTTGCTTTCGCGCGCTTTTACACACTCGTCCTATTCGACAATCCCCGGCAAAAACTACGAAGACCTTGAATTTTTGGGGGACAGCATAGTAGGTTTCGTCGTTGCGGAAAAACTTTATCAGACTTATCCCGATAAAGACGAGGGCGTGCTCACCAAAATGCGCATAAAACTCGTCAGCGAAAAACCGCTATCCGACGCAATCGAATCAGTTAGAATAGCCGAAATGATGAAATTCGGCATAGGGGAAACTCGTTCGAAGATTTATACGCATCCGTCCATTAAATGCGATTTGTTCGAGGCTATCGCAGGTGCGATTTATCTCGACGGCGGAATGGACGAGGTGAAAAAATACGTCCTTACTATGCTCGGCGACAGGTTTTACGGCATAAAAATGACGGAGGACAGCAAGTCTGAACTCAACGAATACGCTTTCAAACACGATTTGAACGTGGATTACGTCTTGAAAAGCAAAGTCGGTCCGGATCATAAACCCGTTTTTACTTGGGCGGTTTTCATAAACGGAGTGGAGTATGGCGACGGCGTGGGCAACACGAAAGCGCAGGCGCAGCAAGCCGCCGCAAAAGCCGCTCTCGATAAGTTGCTCGGATAAGATTTTCATACTTGAAAAGGAATGTTTCACAAATCCCGTGAAACATTTTTTATTTTGCTTGAAATCATAGGATTTATATGTTATAATCGTCTAAATAATATTAGAGGTATATATTTTGAATCTCGAAAGAATCGAATTACACGGTTTCAAATCCTTTGCGGATAAGACCGTTATCGCCCTCAAAGACGGATTCACCGCAATAATCGGTCCTAACGGTTGCGGCAAATCTAACGTTGCAGAGGCTATCCGTTGGACGCTCGGTGAGAGAAGTGCGCAGTCGTTGCGTGGTAAGACCATGACCGACGTCATTTTTGCGGGCACTGAAAAGCGTCGCAGTATGTCTTATTGCGAAGTGTCGCTGGTTTTCAACAATAAAGACCAGCACATTTTCAACAGTTTGCCGTACGACGAAGTTTCAATTTCCCGTAAACTCGACAGGAGCGGTCTTTCCGAATACTATCTCAACAACACGAGAGTTAAGTTGAAAGATATCATCAATCTCCTGCACGACACGGGTATTGGCAAGGAAGGTTATTCCATTATCGGACAAGGTCGAATCGACGAAATCCTTTCGGCAAAACCCGAGGACAGACGTAATATTTTCGAAGAGGCGGCAGGTATTTCCAAATTCCGCGCGCAAAGGGTGGAGGCTGAAAACAAACTCGCGAAAACCGCAGACAACCTTGCAAGAGCAAACGACGTCATAGCGGAAATCGAGCGTCATCTCGTGCCGTTGCGTCGCCAAGCGGAAACCGCAAAGAAGTATTTCGAACTCAAAGACGCCTTGAAAAACAAGGAAGTCAACCTCTATATTTATAACTACGAGCACAACGAAGAAATCAGAAAAAACGTTCTCGACAGAATTGAGGGATACAAAAAGGCGTTCGAGGCAAAAGACGCCGCGTATTTGGGTTGCACTGCAGAGTACGAACAAACCATAAAAGAGAGCAGTCAAATCGATATAGTGGCAGAGGCGCAAAACGCGGAACTTTTGTCGCTTAAAGTGGATGCCGAAAAAATGACCGGTCAGGCAAACGTGCTCAAAGAAAAAATCACGCACTTGCAAGCCGACCAAAATCGTTTAAACGGTGAACTCAAAGAAATCGACGCACAAATAGTCGTGTCCGAAAGTTTAATCAAAGCCGCCGAAGAAAAGAAAGAGGCGGGGATGCAGTCTTTCTTGAAAATAAGCAAAGAGTACGAAAACGCAAACGCGGTGTTCGAACGTTTGTCAAAGACGGTTGCGGGCAGTGAAAGCGACCTCGAAACCAAAAACGCAGAATACGTCAAAGCGTTGCAAGAACTCGGCAATTTGCGCAGTAATTCCGCATCGTACATAGAGGAGAAGGGCATAAATCAATCCCGCCTTGAAAACCTCATGGAATTGCTCCGCGACAAGAAAGCAAGGCTCGACCAAGAAACCACCAATCTTTCTATATACGATAGCAATCTCAAACGCTCGAGCGAGAAGTTGAAAGCACTCATCGTCGAGAATAACGAACTTCTCCAAACCAAGAGAGAATGTCAAGAGGCAATCAAAGGACTCACGGAAGACGCTGTCAGCCTCAACAGTAAGTTGGGTATGGCGGAAGGCAATTTGAAACTTCAAATTTCCGTCAAAGAGCAATATTCCGGATTCCAAGAGGCGGTCAAACGCCTTATGCAAGACGCCAAAAACGATCCTATGCTACGCGGTAAGATTTTGGGCGTGCTCGCAGAGGTCATCAACGTCCCCAAGGAATACGAATCCGCAATCGAGTACGCACTCGGCGGAAATCTTCAAAACGTCCTCGTCGAAAACGAGCGCGACGCCGCGGCACTCATCACGTATCTTAAACAAAAGAATTACGGCCGCGTGACTTTCCGTCCGAGAACTGCGTGCAGAGCAAGAGATTTAGGCAGTTTGGAGCGTTCCGTCTTGTCCGAACAAGGTTGTTTGGGCGTTGCAGCGGATCTTGTTAGTTACAAGCCCGAATTCGACGATTTCGTTCGCGCGCTCATAGGCTCGACGGTTATCGTCGACAATATGCTCACGGCTGAAAGACTTTGGAAGAAGTACGACAGAGCGTTCAAAATCGTCACTCTCGACGGCGAAATCTACGCAAGAGGGGGCGAAGTTACGGGCGGTTCGAGAAGACAGCAAACCAGCGGTCTTCTCACGCAAGAGGCGCAAATCGAACAAGCGAAAGCGCACCTTGAAAAACTAAAATCCAATATCGCAAGACTGACGCAAGAGCGCGAAAACAGACAGTTGGAAATCGAAGTTTGCGACGAAAAACTCGCGCAAATTTCCACTGAAATCGGCGAACTCCGTATCGAAACGTCCTTGAACGAAAACAAGGCGAAGGCATCTGCGGACGCAGTCGAGCAACTGACGAAAGAAATCGCGGAAGATGCGGTCGAATGTGAAAAGGTCAGAGCAACCGTCAAAGACCTCGAAAGCAAACTTTCTTCAATCGACGTACTCGAAGAAGTGGTCAAGAATAAGGAAAGCGAATACGGCACTCTCGTTGCGGCGACCAAGTCGCAGTCGGGTGAACAAAAAACCGAACTCGAAACCAAACGCGCCGAAGTTATGGATTTGCGCGTGCGCTTGACGCAGGCGAAGAGCGATATCGACGTTATTGATGCCGAAATATTCCGCTATAAGAGAGATATGGAGAGTATTCAGGAGGAGAAACTTGACAAGATTGCGGAAATCAAGACCGTCGAAAATCAACTCGCATCCATAATGAACGCTCCCGAAAAGACCTCGTTCAGTGCGGAAGACGCAAAGAAAATCAAGGAACTCGAAGAGGCGATTGCAAGTTTGTCCGAAAGAAAACGCGCGATTTCCCAAAAAATCATCGACCTCGACAAACTCAAAACGCAACTCCAAGAAGAAAAAACCGCTATCAGCGAAAAGAGAGTCCGCGACGAAGGCGTGCTTGAAAGAATCGATTCCGAGAATAGAATTTTGCAAGAACACGTTCTTGAAGAATACGACCTTACCTATACGTCCGCACTTGAATTTAAGGACGAAACCTTCGAGGCATACGGCGCAAAAACCGCAATCCAAGAACTCAAAAAGGATATCAACCGTTTGGGCGACGTCAACACCCTTGCGGTCGAGCAACTCGCAGAGCAAGAGAAACACCACGAAGAATACGTTACGCAAAGGGACGACATTCAAAACGCATACGACGATATCAACCACATTATCGAGGAACTGACCAGAGAAATGACGGGCAAATTCGTGGATGCGTTCGAGAAGATTCAAGTCAACTTCAAAGACGTATTCGCAAAACTCTTCGGAGGTGGCAAAGGCGAACTCAAACTTAACACCGCGGAAACCGACGATCCTCTCGAGGCGGGCATAGAGATATATGCGCAACCTCCAGGAAAATCTCTCCGTCACATATCCTTGTTGTCGGGCGGTGAAAGAGCGGTTACGGCTATCGCGATATTGTTCTCGATATTGAGTTTGAAACCCATGCCGTTCTGCGTCCTCGACGAAATCGACGCGGCACTCGACGAAAGCAACGCGAATTTGTTTGCGGAATTCATCACGAAATTCAGCGACTACACGCAATTTATCGTCATCACCCACCGTAAACCTACCATGCGTCACGCAGACAGTATTTTCGGCGTAACGATGGAGGAGAAGGGCGTCACCAAGACCGTCGCAATCGAATTCGAAGAAGCGGTCAAACACGCATCCGACGGCGGTTCGGACGACGGAAGCGATTCCGCATTTGCAATGGAGGCATAATATGGGACTTTTCCAAAAAATACGCGACGGCGTAAAAAAGACTAAAGACAACTTCCAAAAGAAACTCTTCTACGCTTTTTCTGCAAAAGAACTCGACGACGAGTTTTACGACAATCTCGAAGAAGCGTTGCTTGCCGCCGATATGGGCATAACCGCAACCGAGAGCGTCATAGACGAACTCAAAGACGAGGTTTTCAGAAACAAGGTGAAAGCACCCGAGGGCGCGAAAGACCTTCTTCGTCAAATCCTTATCGACGATATCGAATTCGAAGTCGACGAATACGAATATCCTCTCGTCATTTTGTTGTCGGGAGTCAACGGCGTCGGCAAAACCACCGCTATCGGCAAACTTGCAAACTACTTCCGCTCGCAAGGCAAGAGCGTAGTGGTTGCAGCGGCGGATACGTTCCGCGCCGCCGCAAGCGAACAACTCGAAGTGTGGGGAGAACGCGCTGGCGTCAGAGTGGTCAAGCACGGAGAGGGGAGCGACCCTGCCGCAGTCGTGTACGACGCCATAGCATCCGCAAAAGCAAAAGGCACAGACGTTATCTTGGTGGATACGGCGGGAAGACTTCACAACAAAGTCAACCTCATGAATGAACTGAAAAAAATATGCAGAGTGGTCGAGAGAGAACTTCCTAACGCGGATTTCAGAAAGTATCTCGTACTCGATGCGACGACTGGACAAAACGGACTGTCGCAAGCGGAAATCTTCGGTGAGGCAATCGATATCGACGGCATAATCCTCACCAAACTCGATGGCACCGCAAAGGGGGGAGTGGTGGTTGCAATCAGCGAAGAACTCGAACTTCCCGTCCTCTTCGTCGGCGTAGGCGAAAAGATAGACGATCTCATTCCTTTCGACCCGACGGAGTTTGTCAACGCACTTTTCTAAAAAGAACTTTACAATGAAAAATCGGGCGCCGAAAGGCGTCCTTTTTATAATGTAAAGTAAAAACGCTTGACAGCGGTTTTGAAAATTGTTATTATACTGTCAAGCGAGAGGACTTTACACTATGGATAGATACACAATATCGAATCTTCGCGCCTACTACGGCAACCTGCTCACCGATAAGCAGAATGAAATGCTTCGTCTGCATTACGACGAGGATATGTCTTTCGGTGAGATAGCGGAAGACTTTTCCGTGTCGAGGCAAGCCGTGCTCGACGCAGTAAAGTCGGGGGAGAAGTTGCTTGCCGAATATGAAAACAAACTCGGCTTGGCGGCTCGCGAAACCTCTCTTGCAGCAAATATCGACCTTGCCGTTTCCGCAATAAAGGACGGCAACCTCGAAGTCGCGCTTGACGCACTTCGCACCGCACGTGAAATCTTGGAGTGATATGGGTACGTTTGCAAGTTTAAGTGACAGAATGAATCACATTTTCTCGAAACTGCGCAATAAGGGCAAGTTGACCGAACTCGAAATTAAGCAGGCTATGAGAGAAATCCGCGTCGCGCTATTGGAGGCGGACGTCAACTTCGGCGTTGTCAAGGATTTCGTCGCGAGAGTGAGCGAAAAGGCTCTCGGAGAAGATATTCTCAAATCTCTGACTCCCGCGCAACAAATCGTGAAAATCGTCAACGACGAACTCACCGTCCTTATGGGCAGCACTCATCAAAAACTTGCCACGAGCGACCGTCAACCCACCGTGTATATGATGTGCGGATTACAAGGCGCGGGCAAGACCACCATGTGCGGAAAACTCACCGCGTATCTCAAAAAACAAGGCAAAAAAGTTTTGCTGGTCGCAGGGGATATATATCGTCCCGCGGCAATACAACAACTCAAAGTAGTCGGCGGCAAAGCGGGCACGGAAGTGTTCGAAGAAGGGCAAATCAGCCCCGTCAAGATTGCAACTGACGCAATCCCGTACGCACTCAAAAACGGTTACGACACGGTTATCATCGATACGGCAGGGCGTCTGCACATAGACGAAACTTTGATGGACGAACTCGTCAAAATCAAAGCCGCCGTCAAGCCCACCGAAATCCTTCTCGTCGTGGACAGCATGACGGGTCAAGACGCGGTTACGGTCGCGGACACCTTCAATAAGACACTCGATATCACCGGCGTCATCATGACCAAACTCGACGGCGACACGAGAGGCGGTGCGGCACTTTCCATAAAAGCAGTCACCGGCAAACCTATCAAATTCAGCGGTACGGGCGAAAAAATGGAAGACCTCGAGCCTTTCCATCCCGACAGAATGGCGAGCCGTATTCTCGGAATGGGGGACGTGCTTACTCTCATTGAAAAGGCGGAAAACGCGTTCTCGAAAGAACAGGCCGAAAACCTTCAAAAGAAAATCAAAGAACGCTCGTTCACCCTTGAAGATTATCTCGAACAACTGGACAGCGTCAAAAAAATGGGCAATCTCGGCGATATGATGAATATGATTCCGGGGCTTGCGGGCAAGATGAAAGGCGGCGCGCCCGAAATCGACGAGAAACAACTCGTTCGCACGAAGGCAATCATCCAATCCATGACGCCGAAGGAAAGGAGAAATCCCGATATCATCAAGGCAAGCCAAAGAAAACGTATCGCAAAGGGCAGCGGCACGAGTATTCAAGAAGTCAATCAACTCCTCAAACAGTTCGAACTGACGAAGGATATGATGAACAGAATGCAAAAAGGCGGTCTTAAAGGTCTTAAAGGACTTCGCGGATTCCCGTTCTAAACTACAAAAACAAAAAATTATATATACCACTCAAAGGAGAAACAAATCATGGTCAAACTCAGACTTACCCGCATGGGCGCAAAAAAAGCACCTTTCTATCGTATCGTAGCAGTCGATTCTCGTAAAGCAAGAGACGGTGAATACATCGAACAAATCGGTATTTACAATCCCGTTGCAGACCCCAAGGAAATCAGAATCGATGCAGAACTCGCAAAGAAATGGCTCGCAAACGGCGCACAACCTACCGATACCGTGCGTGACCTCTTCAAAGCAAACGGAATCCTCTAATTATGCTTGAACTGGTAGAATATTTGGTCGCAAAACTCGTTCCCGACGGGGATTACGAGGTTGAAATGCGCGAAAACGACGACGTCAGCGATATCGTTGTGACTATCGCAAAAAAAGATATCGGCAAAGTCATCGGAAAACAGGGCAGAATTGCGAAATCTATTCGTACTCTCGTCAAAGCGGCAAGCGGAAAAAGCGGTACGCATTATAATGTAGTCATAGACGAAAAAGAATGAAATCGGAATTTACTGTCGGAAAGGCGTTGCGTCCCCGCGGTTTGAAAGGAGAAATCCGCTTCGAACTTTACACCTCGGACTCCACGCGATTCAATTCCGTTAAACGCGCAAAACTGGACGGCAAAACCTTCAACGTTGAGAAAATCTCCGTTGAAGGCGATTTTGCTTATATCAAATTTTCAGGCATCGACACCGTAGAGCAGGCGGAATCCTATCGCGGAAAATCCTTGACGGTCGAGAGAAGCGAACTTCCTTCCCCCGGCGACGGCAAGGTTTATATCGCGGATATAATCGGCTCGGACGTCTACGTGGACGGCGATATCGTCGGTGAACTAGTCGACGTCATGCAATACGGCTCCGCGGACGTTTACGTCGTGAAACTTCCCGCAGGCGGCACCGTTCAATTCCCCGCACTCAAAGAACTCATCAAGGAAACCGACGTCGAAAACGGCAAAATCCTTCTCGACGGCTATATCTTCCGCAGAGTAGCGGTATACAACGACTGATATGCGTTTTGAAATTCTGACTATATTCCCAGACTATTTCGGCGTCCTATCCCAAAGCCTCATCGGAAAAGCGATTGCGGGCGGTATTTTGGACGTTAACGTAACTAATATCAGGGATTATAGCAAGGATAAACACTCCAAAACCGACGATTATCCTTACGGCGGAGGTGCCGGAATGGTTATGACGCCCGATCCCGTCGTAAGCGCGATCGAGGCGGTCGACCCCGAACATAAACTCAAAAGGATTTATCTTTCACCAAAAGGCGTTCAACTCAAACAAAACGTAGTCGAAAGCCTTGCAAAAGAGGAAGGATTGCTCCTTTTGTGCGGTGATTACGAGGGAATTGACGAAAGAATTATCGACCTTTGCATCGACGAGGAAATCTCAATCGGTGATTACGTTTTGACGGGTGGAGAATTGCCCGCGCTCGTCCTTATTAACGCCGTCGCAAGATACGTAGACGGAGTTTTGGGCTCGGGTGAAAGCACGAACGAGGAGAGTTTTTCAAACGGTCTTCTCGAATATCCGCAATACACCCGTCCCGCGGAATACAGAGGGCTGAAAGTCCCCGAAGTTTTGCAAAGCGGAAATCATGCTGAAATCGCTAAATGGCGTCGCGAACAATCTTTGAAAATCACCAGAGAGCGTCGCCCTGACCTTCTCGGAGAATAACGAGATGATTGCTTTGCAATCATTTTTTTAAGAGGATTTATGAATATACAATGGTTCCCCGGTCATATGACCAAGGCGATACGAATGATGGAGGAGAATCTCCGCCTCGTCGACGCGTTAATCTACGTGATAGATTCTCGCGCGGTTTATTCGTGCGCAAATCCTCTTCTCGATAAACTCATCACGGGCAAAAGAGTACTGTACGTTTTCAATAAGTGCGACCTTGTCGATAAGGCGGATTTAGATAGATGGATCGACGTCTATACGAAATTCGGCAAACCCTGCGTTAAAGTCGTGGGGACGTCGGGAGATTGCAGAGAAATCGTCGCAAAACTCAAAGAAATCATGTCCGATAAACTTAATCACTATTCGGGTAAAGGCGCAAACGTGTCCGTAAGAGCAATGGTCGTGGGCGTGCCTAATAGCGGAAAATCCACCATAATCAACTCTATGATAGGCAAGGCAAAAGCGGTGACGGGGGATAAACCCGGCGTCACGCGCGGAAAACAATGGTTATCCATAGAGGGCGTTGATTTTCTCGACACTCCGGGCACTTTGTGGGGCAAATTCGAAGATCAAAAAGTGGCGCATCACCTTGCGTATATAGGGAGTATTCGCGACGAAATTCTCGACACCGGGGATTTATGCTACGACTTTCTCGAAGAAATCGCGGAAAATTATCCCGAAAACTTAAAGGCGAGATACAATCTCGACGAAATTCCCGAAACCACTATCGAACTTTTTGACAAAATCGCACTTTCGAGAGGGTTCAAAATCAAGGGCGGAGATATTGATTACGACCGCACCGCAAGGACGATTTTGGACGATTTCAGAAAGGGAAGACTCGGGCATATTTGCCTTGAAAAATAAGACTATGATACGCGCAGAAGAGTTGTTAGAATACGAAAAAAGGCTTTTAGAAGACGGATATAAGTACATATGCGGAGTGGACGAAGTCGGCAGAGGACCTCTTGCGGGCCCCGTGACTTGCGCCGCAGTCATTATGCCTCTCGACGACCTTGTCGAAGGCGTCAACGACAGCAAAAAGGTGTCCAAGAAAAAACGCGAAAAACTGTATCCCGAAATCATTGAAAAGGCGATTGCCTATAACGTCGTGTCCTACGACAACTTGAAAATCGACGAGATGAATATTCTCGAAGCGACGAAAGCGTGTATGAAAGACGCGATTATGGGATTGTCCGTCCCGCCCGACGTCGTGCTCGTGGACGCGCTAAAACTTGATATTCCGTATAAGACGATGGGAATAATCCACGGCGACGCAATATCCTATTCAATCGGCGCGGCAAGCATAATCGCAAAAGTCACGAGGGATAATTATATGACAGAAATGGCAGAGATCTATCCCGAATACGACTTTGCAAACAATATGGGATACGGCACTGCAAAACATATCGCCGCACTGAAAGAAATCGGCGCGACACCCATTCACCGCAAAACTTTCATCAAGAATTTCGTCAAGGAGTAGGAATGGGAAATAAGAGAGCAATCGGCAACGTCGGCGAAAATATCGCTTGCGATTACCTCAAAGAAAACGGCTACAAAATTCTTAAACGCAACTTTAAGTATCTCGGGTGCGAGGTCGATATAATCGCGGAAGAGGACGGCGTGCTTGTTTTTGTAGAGGTCAAAACGAGGGCGGACGCTTTGTACGGAAATCCCGCGGAAGCGGTCACGCCTTATAAGCAAAGAAGATACGAAGTCGCCGCCAACGGATATTTGCTGATAAAACGCGCCTTCGACCGCGACGTACGTTTCGACGTAATCGAGATTTACAACGACGGAATCAACCATATAATCGACGCTTTTCGTCCCAAAAGTCGATTTTAAGACAAAATTCGACGAAAAAACCGAAAATACTCGGATTAAACCGCAAAATAGTTGTTTAATTCGTTTGCATAATAATTATTTATATGATAATATAACACAAGTGACTCGGGCGTTCCGCCTGCGAAAGATATTCGTTGTGAACGCTTTGTATTATAGGAGGTAAGTCAACATGAGCAACATTATCGACCAAATCGAAAAAGAGGGTATGAAACAAGATCTTCCCGAACTCAGAATCGGTGACAAAGTCAAAGTCTTCGTCAAAGTCAAAGAAGGCGACAAAGAAAGACTTCAATCTTACGAAGGCGTCATCATCGCGTTCAAAAACGGTGGAATCCGTGAAACCGTTACCGTTCGTCGCGTAACCTACGGCATCGGCGTTGAAAGAACTTTCCCCATCCATTCACCGAAAATCGACCACTTCGAAGTCGTCAGCCACGGCAAAGTCAGAAGATCCAAACTTTACTATCTCCGCGAGCGTACCGGTAAGGCAGCAAAACTCAAAGAAGTCAGATAAGGTAAGCAACAATGAAAAAAAGATTGTTTTTAGCATCTGCAATCGTGCTAGTAGTCGTACTAGCACTTTTTGCATTTACGGCGTGTAACAACGGAGACGTCGCATACGACACCGAACTCGTTCAAAACGGCGGTTTCGACAACGTCACGACGTCGGACAGCAAAATTAAGTTCAACGGTTGGAGCGTTAAGAGCGATTGGAGTAGCAACGCAAGTTATTCCAAAGAGAATGGAGAATATCTCCAAATCAAAAACAGTTCCGCGACTTTTTCCTATCTCTATCAGGAAATCAAAGTTGATAGAAAAGGCACTTATCGCGTTTCCGTCGATATCAAACTCCCCAAGAGTCTTTCGAAAGGTAACGATTCCACTTATCGCGGAGCATACGTGACCTTCCTTGAAAACACGGACTATTTCTTCGTTGAACAAACGAAAGCGACGGACGGCTGGAAAACCTTCGTATTCTACGTCAATCCCGTCGATACGGACTATCTCACGATTTGTCTTTGCCTCGGTGCACAAGGTGAAAGCGTCAAAGGAGAAGTTTGTTTCGACAACGTTTCCATGAAGAAGGTTGAAGAGCCTATTGCCGGTGAAGAAAACTACACCGTCTACAAATTCACGAAAGAAGAAATCGCGCGTTACGATTCTAACGTCGGCGGCATTTTGTTCGTCGTGTTTCTCGGAGTATTCACGGTTGCACTCGTAGCGGCGGCATACGTGCTTATTAGACGTCTTTACAGTCGTCCTACCGCATTCCTTAACTTTAACGACAACGCAGGCGGAAAGGGCGGAGCGGTCAAAGGCGGAGATATTGCGACGAATCCTTGGTTTATCGCAAGTATGCTTGCAATCGGCACTTTCCTGATAAACCTCGTGTTCTTGCTCACGATGTACGGTTTCGGCAGTGAAATGACCTACACGGTCAATCTTGCAAAGGCACTTTCCGCAAAAGACGCTGTGCGTCACGCATACGCGACTTACGGCACGTCCTTGCAAAGCACTTCTCCCGGCGTCCTCTATATTCTCGCACTCATCGGAATGGCAGGGAAGAATCTCGACTCGGCGGGTATCTCCATTCTCATCAGAATGGTCAACGTACTTGCAACGATGGCGACCGTTGTGATGATTTACTTCTACGGCAGAAAGTACGTCGGCGACCGTCAATCCACAATATTTGCGGCAACGTACGCAATCCTTCCTATAACTTTCGTTATGGGCGGACTCGACAACACCTTCACCGCACTCCTCGTGGCACTCGTGCTCGGCACTCTTATTTGCCTCGTAGAGAAGAAGACGTTGCCCGCGTATTTGCTTCTTACTCTCGCAACGCTTCTCGACGTCCGCGCACTCGCAATCTCGCCTATCCTTATTGCGTGCCTTGCATATCGCTACTATAAAGCGGACGACACCATGAAGTCTTTCGGCAAACGTCGCGCGGAAATTGTGTTCGGTCTTGTCGGAGTGTTCGTATTGCTTTACGTCCTCACCATTCCCGTTGCGATCGATTATATCGCGGCGGCAGACAGCAAGCCTTTCTACGGCTGGACGCTCATCGCAAACGAATTCATGAAGAAAACCGTCTTCGTGGACAACGGAATCGGTCTTTACGCAATGGCGACTATGAACCAAAAGACCTCGTCCCGCACGGCGGCAATCCTCAACTTCATCTTCATTCTCGTTCTCGAAGCGTATATTGTTTCTCTCTATATCAAGAACAGAAACAAGCAAGAACTCATCATGCTTTCGTCCTTTACGTTTGCAATGCTTGCAGTGTTCACGCTCAAGATCGATTACACCTATCTCTTCCTCGCGGTCGCACTCGGATTTATATATGCGATGGTCAGCGGCGAAAAGAGAGCGTATATCGTGTCTTCTGCCTATGCATTCCTTGCATTCATCAATATCGGACAACTCATGAACAATTCGGGATTCGTTGCAGGCACTCCGTACTTCGAGGCGCTCATCGAAAACAACGAAACCGCGTACTTTGCAAATTACGAAACCACCAGCCCTGAACTTATCGTATTCAGCGTCTGTGCGGTGCTCGTAACCCTTTATTACGCATACGTCAGTTATTCCATCTCGAACAACGGCAAACTCGTGGATATCCCCGCAATGTCCCAACCTTTCGCAATCACCGTGAAAGAATGGTTTGCGTCTTTCGGCGACAACGTAAAGAGAGTTTTCTCCAAGTCGAATAAGGAATAAGAAAATCAAAACTATGATAAAACCCGACTGAAAAGTCGGGTTTTTCATATAATGGTGAATTATACTTTCAAAGGTAACCGCTTGCAAAAATAAAATCCGCTTGCTTGCGGATTTTATTGCTAATTTCAAAGGATAGAGAAGGGAATTTATTTGTTTTCCGCTTCTACGAGGTCGCAGATATCTTCGAAGATGATATTGTCCGCAATCTTTCTTGCAATGGTGAGTTTGTCGGCGGAGTTGATAGTCCAGCAGAGAAGTTTCTTGCCTTGCGCTTTTGCTTTGTCGAGATACTTTTTCGCTTGAACGGCGTTTCTGATATCGTATGCGACGAACATAGGTTTCGAGAATTTGCACGCGATGAGTTTTCCGAGCCAATCAACCCAGTGATTGATTTTATCTCCGCCCCAAGTGCAGAGTTGACCGTATGCGTGTACGTCGTCGTGACGACGGCAATAAATAACCGCACCGAAGTTGAAGGATTGAAGCGCAATATTGCCTTTGTAGGTTTTAAGGCGTTCAACGGTTGCTTTTGCGATGTCGAGTTCCCAAGGAATCACGCCTTTGATTTCGCAAAGGACGCCGACTTTTCCGTCCACGAGGGAGAGAAATTCGTCGAAAGTGGGGATTGTGTATTCAGTGCCTTTAAGACGATAAGTCTTAAGTTCCTCAAGCGTGCAGTCCTTGACGAGTTTATCCACTCCGCAAACTCTCTTCAAATTGTCGTCGTGGAAAACGACTATGTGTCCGTCTTTGGAGAGGTGGACGTCGATTTCGATATTAAAACCGTGTTCGATTGCCGCTTGATATGCGGGCATGCTGTTTTCGGGATACTTGTCGTCGTGCAAGCCTCTGTGTGCTATCGGCGTATTGACGAGCCAATCAAAATTAACGTTAGACATAAAAATGCTCCCTATTTTTTATTGATAAAATTTTATAATTCTATTATAATATTGTCAAGAATATATCGAAAATTACGGTGAGGTAATTTTGAAACAGGACAAAATCCGCAACTTTTCAATAATCGCGCATATAGACCACGGCAAAAGCACCCTTGCTGACAGACTGATTGAACGCACGGGCGCGGTTTCCTCTCGCGAAATGTCCGACCAACTTCTCGACAATATGGATATCGAGAAAGAGAGAGGCATAACAATCAAATTGCAGACGTGCAGACTTTTTTACGAGCACAACGGAGAGGAATATACTCTTAATCTTATCGACACTCCGGGGCACGTGGACTTCACCTACGAAGTTTCTCGCTCCCTTGCCGCTTGTGAGGGCGCATTACTCGTCGTGGACGCTACGCAAGGCGTTGAGGCGCAAACCCTTTCAAACGTCTATCTCGCACTCGACAACGACCTTGAAATTCTTCCCGTCGTAAACAAAATCGATTTGGCGTCCGCGGACGTTGACGGCACGAAAGCGGAAATCGAAGATATAATCGGGCTCGACACCGCGGATTGTCCGCTGATTTCAGCAAAAGAGGGCATAGGTATAGACGACGTTTTGAGCGGAATAATCGAAAAATTGCCCGCTCCGAGCGGCGACGAAAACGCACCCCTTAAAGCACTTATCTTCGACAGTTTTTACGATAACTATAGAGGCGCAATCTCTATGGTCAGAATCGTTGACGGCACCGTTAAAGCGGGAGACAGGATAAGAATGATGTCTACGGGCAAAGAATTCGACGTCGTGGAAGTCGGCGTGTTTTCTCCCGGCATGAAACCCGTCGAGTCGCTGTCGGCAGGTGAAGTCGGATATATCGGCGCAAGCATAAAAAACGTGTCGGATACGGCGGTCGGCGATACCATAACCCTTGCGGATTCTCCTGCAAGAGAGCCGTTGCCCGGATATAAAAAGGCGACGCCTATGGTGTTTACGGGCGTTTTCCCCGCGGACGGCGCAAGATATAACGACCTTAAAGAAGCACTCCTTAAACTCCAACTCAACGACGCAAGTCTGAGTTTCGAGCCCGAAGTTTCCATTGCTCTCGGATTCGGTTTCAGATGCGGATTTTTGGGTCTTCTTCATATGGAAATCATCGAAGAACGACTTGAACGAGAATTCGACCTCGACCTCATCACGACCGCACCAAGCGTCGAGTATATCGTCACCAAGACGAACGGCGAAAAACTTACCGTTGCAAATCCTACGAATCTTCCTCCCGTCGGCGAAATCGAATATATCGAAGAGCCCGTCGTGAAAGCAACAATATTCACCCCTCCCGATTACGTGGGGCAGATTATGGATTTATGTCAGGATAAACGCGGAATTTTCCTCGATATGTCTTACGTCGACACGTCAAGAGTGCAAATAACGTATCAAATCCCTTTAAACGAAATCATATACGACTTTTTCGACAAACTCAAATCCCGCACGCGCGGATACGCGTCCCTCGATTACGAAACGGACGGCTATCAGCGTAGCGACCTCGTGCGCCTCGATATGCTTATAAACGGGGATATGTGCGACGCGCTTTCCCTCATCGTCCATAAGGATAAAGCGTATGCAAGGGGTAGAGGAATTGCGGAAAAACTCAAAGACGCAATCCCTCGTCAACTGTTTGAAATCCCCATTCAGGCGGCAATCGGCGGCAAAATCATCGCAAGAGAAACCGTCAAGGCACTCCGAAAAGACGTCCTTGCCAAGTGTTACGGCGGAGATATCACCCGCAAAAAGAAACTTCTCGAAAAGCAAAAAGAAGGCAAAAAACGTATGCGCAGAGTGGGTAGCGTAGAAATTCCCAGCGAGGCTTTCGTCACCATTTTGAAGGTCGGCGACGACGATTAAAATGCAAATTTACGTCCACGTGCCTTTTTGCAAACAAAAATGTCGTTATTGCAGTTTTGCAAGTAGTCCTTGCAGGGCGGATAACGACGTTTCTCGTTATCTAACGGCGTTAAATTCAGAAATCGACCTTGCGTTTTCAAGGCTTGAAAAGAGAAATATTTCCACTGTTTATATCGGCGGAGGCACTCCGTCTTTGCTGTCGATAGAAAAATTTGACGAAATCGTGAAATCGCTGTCGAAATACGTCGATTTAAGCGCACTCGATGAATTTACGGTCGAGTGTAATCCCGAAAGCATTTCCCTTGAAAAACTCGAATACCTAAAAAGCGTAGGCGTCAGCCGTATTAGCATAGGCGTGCAATCTCTGAACGACGAAAATTTGAAAGATATCGGCAGAATACACGACTCGAAAACCGCGATTTCCGCCGTTAAACTTGCGACGGGGATATTCGATAACGTGTCCGTTGATTTTATCGTAGGACTTCCGCACGACGACGTAGAATCCGTTTGCAATGAAATCGACGTATTCGCACCGCTCGTACAACATATATCCGTCTACACGCTGCAAGTGGAGGAGGGCACTCCGCTCGAAAAATTAATTTACGAAAAGAAGATATCCGTCCCCGACGACGACTTCGTCACCGATTTGTACGACGCTATGCGTCACAAATTATTTGAATACGGTTTCGAACGCTACGAAATCAGCAATTTCGCACGGGACGGGAAATACTCTCGACACAACGTAGGATATTGGACGAGAGAGGAATATATTGGACTTGGTCCCGGTGCAAGTTCTTTCCTTAAAACCATCCCCGAAAAGGAAGAAATCCGCTACACGAATGAGGATAGTTTGGAGGAATATATTCAATCGGTCGAAAACGCGACGGATTATTCTTTCGTCGAAACCGAAACGCTAAACGCAGGGGATATAAAAAAAGAGCGGATTATGCTCGGACTGCGCCTTTCCGACGGAATAGAAGAAACCGCACTCGATAAGGATATGAAATCGATGATACACGAAAAGTACGAGGAGTTTTTTGAGAAAAAGGGTGGAAAAATCGCTTTGAACGAACGCGGAATGAACGTTTCAAACGTGATTTTGTCCGATTTACTGTTCTGATTTTTTCTCTAAATCCGCCGCTAACCGCAGTATAAAAGGTACTTTTCAAAATAATATAATTATTTAGCGTGCAAATCGTTGAAATTTTGTCAACACTTTGCTATAATAGCCATAAAGTCTACGGAGGATAGCATGATACCTGATTTTTCAATTTTTGACGAAACACCCGCAGCACCTCTCGCTATAATCGCAACGCCGGGCGCGCAAGAACTTGCCGAACTCATCGACAAACGCCTCGTTCAAATGTACAACGAGTCCGCTCCCGCCAAAATGCGCATAAAGAAAGGATCCTTCCTTATCAAAGCGAATTGTCCTCGTTTCACGAGCGGTGACGGAAAGGGTATGATTATGGAAACCGTCAGAGGCAAAGACCTCTATATCATATGCGACCCGATGAATCACGGCGTGACGTACAATTTCTTCGGAAAAGAAATCCCCATGACGCCCGACGAACATTTTGCGGATCTTAAACGCATCATCTGCGCGGCGCAGGGCAAACCTTATCGTATCACCGTCCTTATGCCTATGCTGTACGCGGGCAGACAACATCGTCGTGCAAGCCGTGAATCTCTCGACTGCGCGGTCATGCTCCAAGAACTTCAACAAATGGGAGTTGCGGATATAATCACTTTCGACGCACACGACCCGAGAGTTATGAACGCCGTTCCTCTTATGGGATTCGACAACTATTTCCCGACTTATCAAGTACTGAAAGCGTTGACGAAGCATTTTCCCGACGTCAAACTCGACAAAAACAGCCTTATGTGCATCGCACCCGACGAGGGCGCAATGGGCAGAAACGTATATTATGCATCCGTTTTGGGACTTGATCTCGGCATGTTCTACAAACGCCGCGATTACGCTAACGTAGTCAACGGACGTAATCCCATCGTAGCGCACGAATATATCGGCAGTCCCGTTATGGGAATGAACGTTTTCGTCGCGGACGATATGATTGCCACCGGGGACAGCATAATCAAACTTGCAAAAGAAATCAAAGAGAAGGGCGCGCAAAGAGTATTCCTTTCCGCCACTTTCTCACTCTTTACCGAAGGCGTAGAGAAGTTCAACAAGGCGTACGAAGAGGGCGTTTTCGACGCGGTCATCTCGACCAACCTCACTTATCGTATTCCCGAACTCAAAGACTGCCCTTGGTTCATCGAAGCGGATATGTCCAAATACATTGCGTATATCATCGCCGCATCGAACTTCAACGAGCCCGTATCGAATTTGCTCGAACCTTTCGAAAAAATTCATCAACTCGTCAACAGCCTCAATCAAAAGTGATTGAATGGGAGGAAACAAGTGAAACTTTCTTGGCTCGGTCATTCTTCTTTCAAACTTGAAGAAAGCACGGGTACTACGGTAGTCACCGACCCTTATCACTCGTACGTAGGGTATGATATGCCGAACGTCACCGCCGATATCGTGACGGTGAGCCACCCGCACAACGACCACTCTTTTATCTCTGCCGTAGACGGTGAGCCCACCGTTATACGCAGACAAGGTTTTTATGAAATAGGGGGAGTGCATCTCTTCGCGCAAAAGACTTATCACGACGATAAGAAAGGTGCGGTCAGAGGAGAGAATCTCGTATTTAAATTCCGTATGGACGGCGTAGAACTTTGCCATATGGGAGATATCGGCGAGGAATGTAACGCAATGCTCGTTGAAAGCATTATGCCCGTGAACGTCTTGATGATTCCCGTAGGCGGAAACTTCACCATCGACGCGGAACAAGCGAAAGAATACGTTGATCGCATTATGCCCGACGTCGTCATCCCCATGCACTACAAGACGAAAGATTGCGAATTCGACCTTGCGAAACTGAACGATTTTCTCGACCTTTTCGAAGACGAAGATATCGTTTACGCAGAAGGCGATACAGTAGAATTCGACCGTGCGGATTTCGACGGAGAAAGCACCAAAGTCCTCGTCCTCGAAAGACTTTACAATTAATTTTACTTTTGAAAAGCACCGTCCTCGATTTTTCGGGGACGGGTTGCAGATAAATTTAACTCAAAATTTAATAATAAGGAGGTTCTATGAAGAGTTATACCAGACAAGAACTCGAAGGAAAAGGTTTATTTGAATTAAGAGATATTGCAAAAGAAATCGGAGTATCAGCTATACAAAAGCATAAAAAAGCAGAACTTATCGACATGATTTTTAAAATTTCGACAGGCGAAATGCAACCGCAACAAGCACCCAAACGCGGTCGTCCCAGAAAAGACGCAAATTCTGCGGTAAACGCAACCGATAATAATATTAAAGAAAAATCCGATAATTTAGAAAATAAAGAAGATAAACCCGAAGAGAAAAAATTCTATAAAAAAGACGATAAAAAAGGCTTCGGAGATTATCGTACCGTCCGCAGTTACGGCAATACGGGATTCAAACGCCCCGAAGTTTTGCGCGAAAGAAAGGACGAAGACGACCAAGTTAGAGAAGGTTTCCTTGAAATCAATCCCGACGGTTACGGATTTTTGCGCGTAAAAACGGGTGAATTCAGCGAAATGGACGCATACGTCAGCGTTCAAAAAATCAAACAATACGGTCTTAGAAAAGGTGATTACGTCAAGGCGGGTTGCAAACTCATTCAAGAGGGCAAGCCTCCTGCGGTCGTCACCGTCACTACTATTAACGGCGTAGACGCTCTCACTATGGGCAGACGTCCCAATTTCGACGACCTCGTCCCCATCTATCCCGACCAAAGAATACGACTTGAAGTCGCAGGCAAATCTCGCGATTACGCAACCCGCAGCATCGACCTCGTCGCACCTATAGGCAAAGGACAGAGAGGTATGATAGTATCTCCGCCTAAAGCGGGCAAAACCACCCTCCTTAAAATGATTGCCAATTCGATTTCCATAAATTATCCCGAAATCGTTTTGATGGTGCTCCTCATCGACGAGCGTCCCGAAGAAGTCACGGATATGCAACGCTCGATCAACGGAGAAGTGGTTTATTCCACTTTCGACGAACTTCCCGAACATCACACCAAGACCGCGGAAATGCTGTTAGAACGCGCGAAACGTATGGTCGAAACGGGAAAAGACGTAGTAATTCTTATGGATAGTTTGACCCGTCTTGCGCGTGCGTACAACCTCACGATTCCTCCCACGGGCAGAACTCTTTCAGGCGGTATCGACCCCGGTGCGTTGCATGCTCCCAAGCGTTTCTTCGGCTCCGCGAGAAATATCGAAAACGGCGGCTCGCTCACCATTATTGCAACCGCACTCGTTGATACGGGTAGCAGAATGGACGACGTCATTTACGAAGAATTCAAAGGCACGGGCAATATGGAAATCCACCTTGACCGCAGACTTCAAGAAAAGAGAATATTCCCCGCAATCGACCTTGCGAAGAGCGGCACGAGAAAAGAAGAATTGTTGCTTAGTTCCAAAGAACTCGAAGGCATTTGGGGCGTAAGAAAGATACTCTCCATGGGCGATCCTTTGGAAGCGACGGAAGCCCTTTTCAGTATGCTTGTGAAGACTTCGAGCAACGTAGATTTCATCGACCAAGTGTTGTTCCAAATCAATAAGTGGAAAAAAGACGGTTGGAATATCCCTAAAAAGACGGTGAACGTCAACAATAACAACAATAATTGACGACATGATTAACGCAAAAGACGATTACTCGAAAACCGAACGGAAACAAGTGGACTTGTACGATTTCGACAAGACCTTGCTTCCGTTTGACAGCGGTTTCAGATATTGGGGATATTGCATGCTGCATAATCCGTGGATAATAGTATTTTTGCCCATACAGTGCTTTATAGGTACGCTAATGGGGCTCAAAATTTATCCTATAAATCAATTCAAAAAGATATGCTTTTTCTACGTTAATTTCATAGATAACGAGAAAAACGTCAAGAAGTTTTGGGACAAGTACGAAAAGAGCATATATGAAAGATTCAAAAAGGAAAACAGACCCCGTGAAAGCGTGCTCATCAGCGCAAGTCCCAGTTTCTTAATCGAAGAAATCGCAAACAGGCTCGGATTCGAGTATTGCATAACCTCGATTCACGATATGAAAACGGGAAAACTCACCGGCAAAGTTTGCAGGCGCGCGGAGAAGGTCAGACGACTTAACGAAGTATTGCCCGGTGCGGAAGTCATAGACGTGTATTCGGATTCCATAAAGTCGGATAAATACATAATGGCGCTCGGAAAACGCGCTTTTCTCGTCGGCAAAAAGTGCAAACTGACCGACGTAACCGAAAAAATCAAAGAAAAGAATTGACGGCGTAAGCCGTTTTTTCTTATAAATTCGGTATTGAAGTATTTCAAAATTCGATATATAATATAGAAAAAGTAACCTCGTTACGATATCGGGAGGAAATTATGTCTAAAGAAATCAAAAGAACTTATCCCTCGTTTAGGGAAGTGCCGAAACGTAATCAACGCGAATACACCGCGCCTACGAAACTTTTAGGCGACGACGGAAAACTTCTTGCGAGCGGTTGGGCGCGCCGTGACGTTTTCGAATACGACCGCACGAAAACCCAGCCTCAATGGAGAGCGAAAGAATGGGATTTCTATCAAGTCTGCGACGGCGAAACCATGGTTCAAATCAGTTGCGCGAATATCTCAATCGGCGGATATTGCTCAATGACTATGGTTGACCTCAAAACAGGCGAAGTGACGACTTCTATGTCCCTTTTCCTCGGCGGGAAAAACAAAGTCGTGTTACCAAAACGCGGTGACGTCCCCAACTATTTCGAATATAAAAATGGCAAAACTCACGCGATTTTCGACACCAAAGAAGACGGACGCACACTTTATTTCGAGGGACCGTATAAAGGCAAAACTTTCAAGGCGGAAATCAAAATGGATATCATGCCCGGTCTTGAAAACATTACGACCGTACTTCCTTTCAAAAAGGAAGGCAAGGATTTATCCACCCGCTATTTCATGACCATAAAACAAAACAGCATGCCTGCGGAGGGCAATATCACTCTCGACGGCAAAGTCGTGAAAACCTTCAAAAAGAACAATGCGTTTTGCGTCCTCGACTGGGGAAGAGTATGCACGCCGTACAATATGGTTTGGTATTGGGGCAACGGCTCGACCTATATCACGGACGAAGACGGCAAAAAACATATATTCGGATTTGAAATCACTTGGGGTATCGGCGACGAATCCAACGGGACCGAAACCGCTATTTTCTACGACGGAAAACTTCACAAATTCGGCTCGGTCGACGTCAAGACTTTCCCGAAACCCGATAAGTTTATGGAACCGTGGGTGTTCGAATCAGAAGACGGCAGATTCAACCTTACAATGACGCCTTTCCTCGACCACCATACGGACACTAACGCGCTCGTCGCAAGAATGCACGCCCACCAAGTCCACGGGCTTTGGAACGGCACCGTAGTCCTCGACGACGGCAAAGTCATCGAAATCAAAGATATGTACGCATTCTGCGAATACGTAGAGAATAGGTGGTAAAAATCAATTCATCATAAAAGAAAAACCTCGCAAAATCGCGAGGTTCTTCTTTTTAGGGGATTAAAGGAATTAGTCGTTTTGTGATTCGTCTTCGTCTTTGCCTTCGCGAAGTTCTTTCAAAGACTTCAATTCAAAGCGTTTGGAATCTTGTTCCGCGTCTTCTTCAACTACGGGATTGATTTTGACTTTCGCGCTCAAAATCTTTCTTTGCGTGAGTTTGTCAATGGTTATAGTCAGGTTTTTGTAGTCGAAAGAGGTGAACTTCTTTGGGATTTCGCCCATTTGTTCGATTATCCAGCCGCTGACGGTTTGAGAGTCGAAGTTGTCGCTTTCGCTCTTATCTATGTCGAAAGTTTCAAAGAAGTCGTCTAATTCAGCACGACAATCGACCATATAGGTGTCGTCGTCGATTTGATTGAAGTAGTTGACGACTTCGTCGTGTTCGTCCCAAATTTCGCCGACGAGTTCTTCGAGAATGTCTTCAAGGGTGACTATGCCGAGAGTGCCGCCGTATTCGTCCACGACAACCGCCATATGCACCTTTTGACGTTGCATACTCTTGAGCAGGGTGGATATCTTCATATGCTCGGTCGCAACCGCAACGGGAGTGATATAATTCTTGATATTCTTTTCGCCCTTTTCGAGAGCGGTGAAGAAGTCGATATTGTGGAGCATGCCGACGACGGTGTCTATCGTGCCTCTATACACGGGCATACGCGAGAAATTGTATTCGAAGAACAATTCCTTGATTTTGTCCATAGGCATGTCGATGGGAAGGGATACGACGTTGACTCTGGGGACGAGAATATCTTGCACTTCGGCGTCGTCGAATTCGATTGCGCTCGATATAAGTTCGCGTTCTTGCACGTTGAGAGAGCCGTCTTCTTGCGCTTCTTCGACGAGGGAGAGAAGTTCTTCTTCAGTGATTTTGTCGTCGTCCTTGGATTTGAACACCTTCTTCAAAAGCCATTTGAGTCCTGCGAACAAAATGGTTATAGGATAGAGGATAATCATTATGACCTTTATCGGATAGCCGAACGCCATCGAAAGTCTTTCGGAGTTTTCTTTTGCAATCATCTTGGGGGTGATTTCGCCGAAAGTCAGGACGATGACCGTAGACACCGCAACCGAAACGATACCGCTTACGGCGGGGTTTGGTATTGCCTCTTCGAAAATGTTGTTGAAAAGGACGGAAAGCGTAATATTGACGATATTGTTGCCTACGAGAATAGTCGAAAGCAACTTGTCGAAATTATCGGACAAATTCAAAGCGTTCTGAGCCGCTTTGTTTCCGTTTTGGGCTTTCAGTTTAAGTTTGGTTCTGTTGACCGAACTGAATGCGGTTTCGGTCGCGGAAAAGAATCCCGAAAAAAGTACTAATACGACGATGAATACGACGGAAAGAATGATACTGTCGGGTTCAGGGTCTGCTGATTCTGTAATCATAATGCTCCTTGCGTTACTATAAATTATATAATTTACTTACAATAATCATAACATAGTCTATGCGTTTTGTAAATACTATTTTCAAAATAGCGGATTCGATATTTTTTCTATCGAGTTTGTGAAATTAAATACGTTTTCAGATTAATTCTACGCTTGAAATTTCGCTTACGCTGTGGTAGGATGAATACAAGAAGTTAATTCGAGGGAGGGTAGATATGAAAAGAATAATCAGACGCTCAATATTTGAAACCAACAGTTCATCGTCGCACTCGTTGTCTATCAAGACGACGGATGAGGCAAAAAAGGATAATCGCGCGTCTTTCGTGATTACCAAGGCGCTTGAAAAAATCGTATGGTTTTTCTGCGTCACCGCGGAGTGCGAAGAAAACTTCAACGGTAGATTGTACTATTATTGCAACGGCAAGCCTATTGAGGATTTCAGAGAAGAAACGAAAGGTTTGATTCGCAAATTTTACGAAGAAAACAACGAGAGCAACGCTTTCTTATTCGATGCAATTGGTACGGATTTCGACGATTGGGACGATGAAGATATCGCTGATTTTTTGACGTACGTTGAAACCGATATGGATATATACGGCGCTTATTGTGTGTTTAATGCAATTACGGATAGAAAATCGGTTTTAGACGTAAGAAAAAAACTTATCGAAGTTTACTGCGACACGGAAGGTATATCCGAAGAAGAGGCGCTTGATAGAATAGATAAGAATTATTGCGAATACGACGAACTCGTCAAGGCTATCGAAGACCCCAAGAAACACGCGCGCGCAAGATGGATTTTGAGAAGGGTAAGCATGCGCGTCGAGGACGATTACAAACGGGCAATTAACAAGCGCGCCGTCCTTGAAAAATATAAGAAAGAATTTGAAGAGCAGGAACTCAATACGGACCACGATTGCTATTCGTGCACGAGATTTTTCTCGGAAGGATCGCTCGACGAGTGTAATTGCGGTTTTGAAAGATACGAATTTCTTTTGGACGAGTTTTCGGAGTTTAGCGATGATGCGGGATTGCGCAAATTTCTGTCCCCCGAAATCGCGATCGTCGGCTACGAAAGATAAACAACACGTAAAAGCCCTGACAAGTCGTCAAGGCTTTTTATTTATCGTCATCTCGAATTGGCGGTGAGTTTTAAGACGCGTCTTGCAAAAATAACGATTTTTGGGTATTGACTATCCGAAAAATTTATGTCTATAATGTTCGTAGCATCTTACGATGCAAATAAATTTAGGGGTTAATCAAAATGAAAAAGAAAAAAGATGAAGAAATCGTTAGAGTAGACCTTCTCGACGTACTTGTCGACGAAAACAACAACGCGCCTATTTATCTGTACGATAGTGAAGGCAACCGAATTAAATTCGAGCAAGTGGCGGTAATTCCTTATGGCGAAGAAGACCTATATTGCATATTGAAACCGCTTGAAGGAATCAAAGGCGTAGCCGACGACGAGATAATCATTTTCAAAATCGTTGAGGATGAAATGACCGGTGAAGCGGCGTTGCGCATTGAAACTGACGAAAAAATTGCAAATTATATCTACGAGCAATATGCCAGACTTGTAGAAGAAGCGAACGGTTAAGTTCGCTTTTTCATATAATTTAAGGCGGAATAGGGTGGCCGAAAGAACAATTTTTACGAAAATCTCGAAAACACTTGTCAAAAACGCCGTCATCATATATAATTGCTTGCGTTGGGTTCGAGAGAAATCTCAATCGACGGTTGGCTGAATTAGTTTTGTTTTCTACATCTACCAACCGCCACCCATTAATTGAATAGTAACAGTTACATTGCCTAGTTTGGTACTTCGCGTAAAACGTTCGTTCCAAAAGGCGACTGCACTCTACAAGTGCGCAACTCCGTTGCCTCTCCATATATGCAGTCACTAGTGCAAGCACGTAACTGCGATATATGGAGAAGTCGCCTAGTTTGGTCGAGGGCGCGCGACTGGAAATCGCGTAAACGTCAAAAGCGTTTCAAGAGTTCGAATCTCTTCTTCTCCGCCAAGTCCAAAAACCCTACTTTTAGTAGGGTTTTTGCTTTAAAACTAAAAAATTACACGAAAAATTTCAAAAAAACATTGTATGTCGATTAGTTTTATGATATATTTATGTAATAAAGGAAGGAGATTAATAAAAATGAGTTTTACAAAAAAAAAGATTTATATAACGTACAAGCATCAATTTTGGACATCAGGCGAAAGCGATGTATTATTAAAAGATCTTGATGGTTTTGACGATAAAATTTTGGAGTTTTATGTGTGGGATTATAATAATTTTGTTATTATTAGGCGAAACGGATATACCTATGATGTCAGAGATTCTAAACAAGATGCTGAAATTTTCATTGATTATATTTATAGTGATTACGAATTTTATGAGCAAAATGATGAATATTGTTACATGCCTATAAACAATCCTGATATTGGCTATTTATCTGAATCTGATGCACATGATGATGGATATTACAATGTTATGTATATTCCCAAAGGTTATCACTATTTAGTTAAGTATGGGAAAATTTTGGGTAAATCAAGAGATATATATGGATTGCGACAAATCATATATTCAGACTATGGTGCATCATTTGATTATATTTGCTAAAAATTAAATAGCGTTATATACAAAAAGCACTCAGATAAGTGCTTTTTTCATGAGGTTGATTTTGATAGTGATTGTTGATTAAATCCTTTGCAGTTTGGCGGAGGAGGGGAGATTCCAAGTCTGCGGGACGGCGGGGAGCGAGTATTGTATGGTTAGGGTTTTGCGGTCGGGGAAGGCGGTTTTCTCGATTGTTTTCACGCTTGAGGGGATGAAAACTTTGCGGAGCATGTCCGCGTCCGCAAACGCACCGTAGCCGATTGTTTCGATTCCGTCTTGGAAATTGACCGCGGATAGTGTTTTCGCGCCGCAGAAAGCGAATCTTTCAATAGTTTTGAGTGTGGACGGGAAAGTCACCGACTTTAATGATAGCGCGCGCGTAAACGCGTCTAAACAAATAGTTTTCAATCCTTCTTTGAAAGTGATAGCGGTCAACTTTTTGCAAGAGGAAAACGCAGCTTCGCGAATTATCTCGACGGATGACGGAATGGTAATTTCGGAGAGCCCGTCGCAACAAGCAAAAGCAGAAGAGCCGATTTCGCGGACGTTTGCGCCGATTTTTACCGATTTGAACGAGTTATAGGAAAACGCGTTGTCGGGGATAAGCGTGAGTTTGTCGGGAATGACAAGGGAGCGGAAATTGCAGGTGCTGAAAGAGAAAACACCGATTTTTTCGAGATTTTTCGGCAAAATCAATTCGGTAAGCCCGGTGCATCTATAAAACGCATAGTTGCCGATTTCGGTTATGCCGTCGTGCAATTTGACGCTTTTTATATGGCCTTTTCTGAAAAACGCTTGCTCGCCTATTGCGGTAACTTCGGCGGGGACGACGACGTCGTGGTCGTTTCCGAAATATCTTATTAGCACGCCGTTTTCAATTTTAAAGCCTTTATCAAAATAATTTTCGCTCATATCCGCCTCTTCTACGTTTGTTTTAGACATTATAAAATAGAATCCGCCTTTTAGTCAATCCATATCTACGGCGATTTTACGCGTACTCTTGACAGTTTATGCGACGCATGTTACAATTTCATCATTAAAACGTGCGATAGAGGAGAAAATTATGTACGCATACGAACTTTTCGAGCAAATCAAAGCCCAAGCAATTTCATACAAAAACCGCGCCGGCAAAAACGCCTTGTACAATATCTTTTACAATCTTTATAATGCATTGAGAGACGTTGAATGGTTCAGCAAAGATGATGCATTCGACGCCGTGTTCGGTGCATTTGCTTGCGTCGCTGCAAACGACGGCAGACTGTCTTATGATGAATACGAAGCCTTGATAACGGCAGCCAAATTTGATAATTACACGTACGATATGTTTTTCAATCTTATTTCTCGATTCAATAAGCAAGAACATAGAAATAGAACAATACAATTATTCGACAGAATCAGACACGGCGACGTTGCAAAGAAATTTATCGAATTCTGCATTATGGTCGCAGTTTTGGACGGAAACGTCGTCCTCAACGAAGAACTGTTCTGCGAATCCCTTTGCGAAGCATATCTCAATAGATTCTGTTACTAATATATGTTGCGACTGATACAAGAACAGGAATTTGAAGACGTATTCGCAATAATGGATACGTCTTTTCCTATCGACGAGCATCGCCCTTACGACGAGCAAAAAGCGTTGCTTGGGGATTCGTTTTATCAGATATATGTAATCGAAGACGAAAATTCGGGCAAAATCAAGTCTTTTGCGGCGATTTGGAAGTTTGAAAATTTTGTTTATATCGAACATCTTGCAACGAGTGCGGAGTATAGAAACTGCGGACTCGGGGGAGTTATGCTCAACGATTTGCGCGAGTTATTTGACTGCAAAATTTGTTTGGAAGTCGAACTACCTACGACGGATATAACAAAAAGACGTATCGCTTTTTATGAAAGAAACGGTTTTTATCTAAACTCATACGCCTACGTGCAACCGCCTATTTCGGTAGGGCGCAAGGAAATCGATTTGCTTATTATGTCGTCGGACGGGAAGATATCTAAAGAGGAGTTTGACGAAGTCAAAAACACGCTATATAAGTACGTATACAAGGTCGGATGACGATTAAGTCGTAATCCTAATAAATCCATAATATAACGCCCCGACAAATCCGTCGAGGCGTTTTATTACTTTAATAACCGTATTTCTTTTGCTTTGTAAGTAGGCAAATGACCGAAACAATCATCGCAAGAATTTCCGCCGCGACGACTGACAACCAAACGCCGTCTAATCCAAGCCAAATGGGCATCACGATTATTGCCACAACCTGCAAAATCAGCGTTCTAATAAAGGAAATCAGCGCGGAAATAAGGCCGTCGTTCAGCGCGGTGAAGAAGGACGATGCGAAGATATTGAATCCTACAAGCAAAAATGATAAGCCGTAAAGGCGCATGCCTCTCGTCGTTATATCGAGCAACTCGTTGTCGTAACTGACGAAAATGCTCGATAGCGGTTTTGCAAGTCCTTCCGTCAAGACAAGCATAATAACGCTGGTAATCGCAATCAAAATCATGCTCTTTTTCAAGAGATTTCTTAGTTCGTCTTTGTTTTCCGCGCCGTAGTGATATCCGATTATGGGTGCGACGCCGACCGAATAGCCGCAGAATATCGCCACGAAGATAAAACCTGCGTACATAATGACGCCGTACGCCGCCACGCCGTTTTCTCCCGCAAATTTCAGAAGTTGCATATTGAATAACATGCTGACGATAGAGGAGGAGATATTCGATACGAGTTCGGACGAGCCGTTTACGGATGCTTTCAAAATCGCGCGAACGTCGAATTTTGTCTTTACGAGTCGAAGTAAACTCTTATTGCGTTTGCTTGCAAAGTAGACGATAGGGAAGATACCCGCTATCGCATATCCGATTACGGTCGCGACCGCCGCGCCGACGAGTCCCCAACCCGTACCGACTACAAAAAGCGCGTCGAGAATTATATTCGTTACGCCTGCGACTACGATTACGATAAATCCGAGATTGGGTTTTTCGGCGGTTATAAACAACGCTTGGAATGCGTTTTGAAGCATGTACAAAAAGTTTGCCGCAATCAAAATTCTGCCGTAAAGCACGCAATAAGGCATCATTTCGTCAGTTGCGCCGAGTGCTCTCGATATTTGTTCTATGAGGACTACGCCGACGATAGAAACGAGAATACCTATTATGATAGTGACGTAGACTATCATAGAAAAGATTTCGTTTGCTCTTTTCTCGTCGCCCTCGCCGAGAGTTTTGGACACGAGCGCGCTACCGCCCGTACCCATCATAAATCCTATCGCACCGAAAATCATAATGACGGGCATGATAAGGTTGATTGCCGCAAACGCCGTCTTGCCGACGAAATTGGATATGAAAAGTCCGTCTACTATGCTGTAAATAGACGTGAATATCATCATAAGTATAGGCGCAAAGACCGCCTTGAACAGTTTTTTGTAAGTGAAGTGGTCGGACAGACTGACCGCCATATTTCTCTCCTTTGTCGGAGCGGAGTGCCGTCATAAAAAAAAGGAGCCCGATTAGTTTTACTAACCGAGCTCACTCGACGTCTTGTCAACTCATGTTTTTGCAAACGGTGCTACGGCACCGAGTTCTCCGACGATTTCTACATTCGATTTTCGACGGTATTATATAGAAACCGAATTATAAAGTCAACCAAACGACGCAACTATTTTTGATTTATCCATTCTTTGACGCTTTCGGGGGTGACGGTATTGAAAATCGCTCCGTTTTTGACTACGCCGCCGTTGACGTTCTTTTCAATGGTCTTGGTGGATTTGACGCAAAGACTGCCGCCGCTCGTTGCAAACGGGTAAATAATCTTTCCGCTGAAATCAAATGATTTGAGATAGGTGTTTATCGCAAGAGGGCAGACGCCGTACCATACGGGAAATCCTATTGCGATTACGTCGTAACCTGCGGGGTCGGGTGCGACTGCGAGTTCGACTTTTTCGCCCGTGATAAATTCTTTACCCGAAACCGCAAGCGTTTTTGCGTAACTGTCGGGATAAGTCTTTTTCGTTTTGATTTCCGCGATATCCGCATCGAGGATTTTAGCGATTTCGGCGGCGGATTTTGCCGTGACGCCGGTTTGAGAAAAATATACGACTAAAGTTTTCATATTATGGCTCCTGTTTTTTTCAATTATATAATATCATAGCGAGTTTTGCATTAAATTAACTTAAATTTTTTGAAAATCCGCATAAAAAAAGTCGCCCGCTTGGACGACTTTTTTATTAAATTCGATTTAGAAGAATCTACGGATAAGATCTCTGCTGTATTCGACGGTTTCTTCCATATCGCCGAACGCCATGACTTCGCCTGCGTAGAAGGTGTTGTTTTGACCTTGCATCGCCTCGACTTTATCATACCAACCGTCCGCATAATCCTTGCTTGAAACGTGAGGGAAGTAATACCAGTCGTCGATTCTTTCGGTCTTGACGACGGGGTGACCGCATTTCGCCATATCCGCAAGAGTGGTCTCCTTTGCGTCTTCAAAAGATACGTCTTCCATACCTTCGTGGTTGCGGAGAGTAAAGGTGACGAGGGGTTGGTCGGTGACTTCTTCAGAGGGCCAGCGATGATAGAACACCATAAGGTGACCTCTGGTTTCGTTGGTCATATTCTCGAAGAAATAGTAAGAAATTTCGGGGCAGTTGCCTTCTTCGGGACGGACTGCCATGGTGAAGTATTCCTTATGTACGATCTTGGAGAAGAGTTCGGTTTCCTTTGCGGTGGGATCGCCGTAGCCGAGGAAGAGTTCGAGCGGGGTGCAGATGATGAGTTTGTCGAATTCTTCTTCTTTGCCGTTTACGGTGACGTACACTTTTTCGGGGGTTCTGCGAATGGAAGTGACTTCGCTGTTAAGATTCGCGGGGTGTTTAAGGTGACGATTGACGCCTTCCCAAATGGATTGCGTGCCGTCTTTCCACGTCCAGAGTTTGCCGGTGGAAAGGAATTGGCGGACGGTGAACGCGTCGAGATATTTGAGCACGTACGCCGCGGGGATTTCATCGAAGTAGCCGTAACCAAAGGAAGTGAAAGGTCCTTTCCAAACGAGAGTCGCGTCTTCGCATTTATTCTTCTTGAGGAATTCGGAGAAGGGCATGGAGAGTTCTTTCAAATTGGGGTTTTCGCCTTCGATATGCGCGAGTTTCTTTTCGGGAGAGGGGCAAGGACCTTCGTATCTGCCTTGCGCAACGCCTCTGTGGCCGTTTACGTCGTATCCGTAATATTTTTTGTCGAGAAGTTTAGAGAGTTTGTTGAGTTTGATAAGTTTTTTGAGGAGTGCGATTTTAGAGGACTTTTGGGGAGTGCCGTCCGTCATCATAAATCTTCTGCCCATAGGAGGTCCGTCGAGGTGAGTGGTGCCGCCGAATTCTTCACATTCTTTGACTGCGAAGTAGGTGTCGCAACCCATAACCGCGCCCATTTCAATGGTTCTGTCTTCCCAAGTGCCGTCGGCTTTTTTGACTTTCATCATAGGGGAGAATGCTTTTCCGCCGACTCTGTTGCTCTTTTCGTAGATAACGTAATTATCGTATCCTTTCTTTTCGAGATACATAGCGGCACTGGTACCTGCGGGACCGCCGCCGATGATACAGATTCTTGCGTTTTTGTCCATAATTTTATATCCTCCAAAGAGTTTTATTTCTGTTAAAATTATACGCTTTTAAAATTCGTTTGTAAATACGTTTTCGACAAATTGTTTCACTTTGTAAACTATTTTTTGCTTTAACGTAAAATTTTCCGCATATTGTGGCGAATTCTGTCGATTTTAGCCGAAAAATCGGAAAAATTTTAGTTCTCGACACGAGGTGAGTTATTTTACATATTGTACGATAATGTTGATTATTTAACTTTTCTATTGAATTAACCGTTCAATTGTGATATATTTCTTTTAATCTTATTTTAATATGGAGGGAAATATGAAGAAAGCAATCATCGTTCTTCTTTCGATAATGCTGATTCTTTCGCTTTCTGTCGGATTCGTCGCTTGCAACAATGCAAGCAGCGGCACTAACGGGCCTACGCCTGAAGAACCCGCGGCTCCGCGCACCTATTTCGACTGGTCCAAAACGGTTATGATATGGCTCGGAGATTCTATTGCTGAAGCACTTGCGGGTCCGTCGCCTATAACCGAACGCGAAAATTACGGCTACTACGGTCTTCTCGGACAAGGGAACGATTACACTTACGTCAACAAAGCGGTTTCGGGGTGGAAGTCCAAACAACTTCTCAATTATCTCACAACCGACCCGACGACTCCCGAACACGAATTTTTCATGGAACTCGTGACGAGAGCAAATATCATTGAGATTTCCATTCTCGGCAACGATCTTCTTCAAGACGACCTCGGAAAACTCCTCACCAACCTTGCGAAGTATAAGGAAGAAGTAGAACTCAATGCGGATTATCCTGATTTTGTCAGTGACAAACTCGACTATGTCAACGACATTCTCTTCAACGATACTTTCAAATCCGCGGAAATCGCAACCGCAAACGGTGCGAACGTAGGGGATAGCAATCCTTATAACTCGACTGCGAATTTTGCGAATATCATCGCAAGAATCAAGGAAGTCAATCCCAACGCGAAAATCCTCGTTCAAACCATTTACAATCCCGTGACGAGCGGCTCTACGCTTATTTCCACCTATATGCGTCAGCAACTCAAATCCACGAGCGGATACAAATTCTCTTACGGTCAGGACGATTACAGAGCGCTTGGCGACGAACTCATAGAAATGATGAACAACATAGTCCGCGACTATGCGACCGAACACCCCGGCGATATCACCGTCGTCGAAGTGCACGACAAGTTCGAAGAATATTATCAAGCGGATACGAGCGAATATAAAGCGGATTCCCGTCGTTTGTTCTCTCAAGACTACATTCACCCGTCCAACGAAGGTCACGCACTCATAGCGAGCATCACTCAAGACGTCCTCGTCGATATGGGTCTTGCAACTATGGACGGCTACGTTCAAACCCTTAAAGAAATCAGAGTGAAACAACTCGACAAATTCTATTCTTACGACGGCTGCGAAGTCAATCTCGACACTGCAAAATCCGCAATAAACGCCGCAACCACGAGTTATGCGGTCAATAAAGCGTATTTCGATTCGGTCACGAGAAGTGAATACGCGTCCCTTGTCGCCGCATTCGAGCAAACGGACAGAATGACTCCCGAAAGTTTCTATCCGTGGGTTTCGCCGAATTATCTCGGAGATAAATAGGGGAGGAAACGGCTATGAAAAAAATCCTTAAAACTTTAGTTTTATCACTGCTAATCGTAGCGTTGATTGCACTGTCTTTGATTGCTTTCGTCGGTTGCGACGATGAAATCGAAGTCGGCTATCTTCCCGAAGAAAGCGTGCGCTACGAAATCAATATGAAAAAATTCAACCTTGCTATGCTCGGCGACGAAATCAACGGACTGATAACCGACGCTGCAGACGTAATCGAGGGCGTTTTCGTCGAGGACGAAACCTATATCGAATTGTCAAACGACGGCGTTTTCACCTTGCAACTTATGGTGAAACTCGGCGACGTCATCAGATTGCTTACTACCGAGCCGATAAACGTCCTTCCTTCGACGGATATCGGTGGAATGGAAGGGGTTGAAACCCTCACGAAATCCTCACTGAAACCCACTATAGACGGCTACGTCGAGGTATTCTTCCCGGGATTCGAATATGAAATGGACGGCGTCCTCGACCGACTCGGAGCAGTCGGACTTTCCATCATCGGAGTGGACGAAAGCAACGAGGAATGGGCGAAATTCGTCGCATACGTCGAAAACCCCGAAAACGATAGACTTATCCCCGAAAGTTTTGACCTTGCAAAACTTCCCGCAACTATCGGAATTCGTCTTCGCGCGCCTTATAAACTTCTCGACAGTTACGACGCGGACGGCAACGTCAAATTCACAATGGCGACCCTCGGTCCTCACGACGCGGATACGCTCCCGCTTGCAAACTTCTATCTAACTTCACGCGATACGAGCAGAAAACATATCGAAGAAATCACTTTCACCAACGAAATGCTCGGTTTGACGATTGCAGGGAAGTACAGCGTAGACCTTGCTCAAACGTACTAAATCTAAATGACAATCAATGAAAATAATGCGAGCCCTCCGCTCGCATTATTTTTTATTGTGTTGTTCGCAAGTAGAAAATCGTGTCATTCCAAGCGTAGCGTGGGAATCTCGCGGAAGCGTTCCGTCATCGCTTTCGTGTCGAAAGCGAAATATACTTTAGTGCTTGCACTTTAATCTATATTTCCCCTTTCCTCACGTGTTTTCCCCATCGCCGTTCCCCCTAAA